>JAGBOC010000008.1 GCA_017634065.1 Lachnospiraceae bacterium
ATAGCTGTATATAAATTATAACATATTTGTATACATAAATAATAAGGTGTGTATACTAATTCTCTTATATGTATACAAAGGGTATAAAATATGTATACAAAAAGTATAGCAATCTAACTCCCTATGCACACCCCCTAACTTTTGGAATTTGTAGGTGGTTGGTACTGGGGAGGTGGTAGGGGCGAGCACGCGCCCGAGCGTTTTTTCCGAGCGTAGCGAAGGAAGTGCGACAAAGCACCCTTGGGGTGCGAACCCGTAAAAAAAATAGGTCGTAGATTATGCGTTATGAGAAAAAGCACAAGAATAGTAAAAAAGTATATAGCAATATTTTTGATTGTGCTTATGAGTATAAATACATTTGGAGCAGTAGTCGGTGACAACGATGGTTCGGCATTTATTACCAAAGCAGAGTTTGATAGCCTTAAAAATAACTTTCAAAGTCAGATTGACCAGTACAACACAAGCATTGATAGTAAGATTGATGGAGCGATATCCGCTTATTTATCTGGAATTAAGGTGGAAACAGCACAAGTTTTAAATTGTCCCGTGTTGAATTATAGTGAAATGAAGTGGGTCAATGATTTATATTTTTATGGTATGAAACGAAAATGGAATGCAGGAGAAACTACTACCTATACTGATGGCAGTACTGAATGGCAACGACTTGATTGGATGAAACATCGTTATGTGAGAGCAGGTGGGACGCAATTTATTGGTAATTGGCTCGGTGCTGGTCCCAATAGTAGGTCGACATTTTGGGATTTAACAATAGAACCAGATAGTAACCTAGTGATTGGCTTATCAGATTTTATAAATAATAGAACTGGCCGGTTGGCACCGCCAATTCTCGTGCTTAATACTGAATATAATAATGGCGATCATGTTTTGGCGGATAATAAAAATAAATTATATATTGAATCTATGTGTGATGTATATAATGAGTTAGTTCCTCGTTATATGCCGGCATTTTCTGCACATAGCAGAGGTTCTAACACGGATTTCTGGGAACATTCGCCGTTCCTAGTAGCTACACCACAAGCGAATGTAACAGTTGATTGTGATGATGACTCATGGCTAAAACTTTCTGCTTCAATCTTTCACATAAATTATATGTGGAAGGTGAATGCCGATGGAACATATGCACAGAGAACATTAGACGAGATTCCAGTAAATTATGTTTGGGACATATCACAAGACTTCCATGAAGATGCAGGGTCGATTTGGCAACCTGCTGATACATTTTTAGGTTGGACAGATGACATGCGTAATTATGGTTTTCGCCCTCTCTTGAAATGGATTGATGATGGTGGTGGGATTAACGGTTCACGTGTACCAGGGATAGGATATAGTACAGAAATTAAAAATAATCAAGGAAATAACTTTTCTTCTACCTTCAATTGGACATCAAGACCTTATTGGGTGAAATTAGAAAATATTTTAAATGATTTTATGCTTGGTCAAGATAGTAATCAGGTTTGTAATGTCGGTGAAGAAAAATCGTCACAAACTACTGGCATAACATCTTTTAATTATGATTGGTCTAATAGTGAATGGGTTAAAACTTCTTGCAACTATTATTTTCAGACGCGCCCATTTGGTTATTCTAAGATGGTCGGAACAGATGCATGGAAAAATATACCTTATAATCAATGGGATTATCGGTGGCGATCAACTACTCAAGGTGTAACAGGGAATGTCAAATTGCCTTTGTGGCCACGTGCTACTATATCTGAACTGAAACATGAACAGTTTACGCTCAATAAAGAGTTTTTGAAAACGGGACAAGGTTTACCATTGGTATCTAATATTCCTCATACTGGGACATTAGAATTAAGATTAAAATATAAAATAGATGATATTGATGGAGGTACTTCAACTTCACAAAAAGCAAAACTATATATAAAAAATAATGATTTTTCAACTAATAAAAATGATGATTATTATACAAATACTGCTTCAACTGGCACGAGAGATGGATCTCTTAATGGTTATGAGATGGAAAGCAATGATACACTTGTATTTAAGTTCCCTGTGAAGGATGGTAACTCTGTATGGTTAAGATTATCACCATATGATACTAATCCAAGTGGTATCTATGGAACAATAACTGATATTAGAATGAGACTTTTAACAGATAATTAACTAGTTTACAATAGGTATACAGGAAACATATAATCTTTTTTAAATATAGAAATTATTATATTTCATAATTAGATAAAGATAAAATAAAAATGACAAATTAATATATAAAATTAGAATACAAAAAAAGCCCATATAAGAAATAGTTATTGGGCTTTTTTTATGTAAAAATTCCGCTAAAGTTAGCCCCCTATGCACACCCCCTAACTTTCATAATTTGTAGGTGGTTGGTACTGGGGTTCGGCACACTTCATTACAAAGTGTCCGCGTAAACGCGAACACTTAACCGTTTCGTGTCCTCCGCTCTTCAAAAAATGCTAAAAAGAAGCATTTTTTGAGATTGCTATGGTGGACAAGAGGGTGTTTAAAACAGTGAACTAATATAAAGAACCATCAGTAGGTAGATGTTGTACTTGCGAACGTATTTTGTGAGCTTAGTACAACACTATGCCAGATTTCTGTGAAGATGCGAAGCGTCTGAACGTTTTTCGGAAATCGGCTGGCGAGCACGCGCCCGAGCGTTTTTTCCGAGCGTAGCGAAGGAAGTGCGACAAAGCACCCTTGGGGTGCGAGCCCGAGTTGTAGGAGCGAACAACCAGTAGGGGCGAGCACTGCGAGCCCGCAAAAGAATAGGTCGTAGATTATGCGTTATGAGAAAGAGCACAAAAATGGTGAAAAAGCTACTAGCTTTATTTTTAGTTGTGCTCATTAGTATAGATAGTTTCGCGGCGGTGGTTAGTGATAATGATGGTGCAGCATTTATAACAAAAACAGAGTTTGATAGTCTTAAAAATGATTTTCAAGCTCAATTAGATTCATATAATACGAGTATTGATAGTAAAATTGATAAGGCAATAGCATCATATTTACAAGGAGTTAAAATCGAAAGCGAAATAGAAATCTTTCTACCTGAATCAATTCTTTCGTGGCCTCTTACACTTTATGCAGATTCGCCTTTTGATTATAATAAGCATTATGGTGAAGGTACGTATACTTATGCCACTGGTGCTGCACAATGGACTCCTTTTTTTCAATTCGCGAATACAATAAATCGTATTATACATACACAAGTTTTTTATGCTACAAATACACAAACATCAAATAGCTGGTCGACATTTTACAATTACAATACCACTACTACTATAAATGGTGTGAAATATGGAATAATAGAACATGTTTTGGATGATTATAGAGCACAGTACGATGCACAAAACTGGCTTATGAGTTTTAATCAGGTGGGTAGTGATGCAAATTTTCAAAGCTGGCTTATTGGAGGTATCACATCAGCAGGAGTACTTACTTCTGGTCATATAAAATATCCTACTGGTCATACATATGATTTGGTCTCAAGTGGAACACGTTTCGGTGTTGCGGGAAAGGTAAATGGAACTACATTACAATTTGATTATGCATTGACCTGGGAGCAGACACAAAGTGTTCCCACTGATTCAGTTGCAAATATTTCAGCATCAAAACGACAATATACTGCTACCGGCAATGGTTGGCAGATTGCTACGGGATCATACAATAAAAACCCTGTTTGGACCATTCAGTATGACATAGGTAAGTTTAATAAAATATTTAATAATGCAGGATATTATGTGCCAGTATCTTACAAAAACGAAGTTTATCTTACTAATTATCATACGGCATTTAAAAACTTATTTTCTGGGAGTGTAGTGACCAAGAAAATTGGTAAAGCGGGTCTTGGTGCAACGGGTTTGACTTGGACATGTAGACATTTTGATTCACCTAATTTTACAATAGCAGATGTCGATCATTGTAGTAAGACAGACCAATTTGATACATCTTTTATAAAGTCAGACAATCTTGCTTATGTGTGCAGCGATGCGGATGGAGATGTAATTGTGCCGATGACTGGAGGACAATATCTTGGTAAAATAGAAAAAGATGGGAAGTTATACATTACTTTGAATTTGAGTTACATTGGTGCGAAAGCAAAAGTCATAATAAGAAAAGAACCAATATTTGATGAAAACTTAAACTCTAATTCAAATGTTTTAATAAATTATAATAGTTTGACTAATCAAAAATATGCAGAAGTTGAGAGTGACAGAGATACAAGATTAATCATCAATGTTAGTGAAGATGATATGATTTATATTAAAGTAATAAATGGTACTGATCAAGACATAGTGTTTAATAAGCCTACTATGCGATTGCGTTCGGAAAGTTAATTTAATTGGTATTAATGCATTTGAATATTGCGAAATAGGATTACTAAATACTATTAGAAAGGTGATAATTATTTATTATGAAAGAAAAAATACAGTTGATAAAAAAATATCTAATACTATTTTTAATAGTAGTTTTAAATATTACTTGTTATGCGAGTGTTGTCGGTGACAATGATGGCTCTGCATTTGTCACAAAGGCAGAGTTTGAAGTATTGAAAGAAAACTTTGCTGATCAAATATCTGATTATAATAATAGTATTGATGGAAAAATAGATGGGGCAATAGCTAATTATTTATCTGGTATCAAGTTAAGTGTACCTGAAGAAATAAAATTACCTGAATCAATACTTTCTTGGCCAATTACACTATATGTTGGATCACCATTTAACTATAATAAACATTATGGAGAAGGAACATATAATTATGCAACTGGCGTCGCACAGTGGACACCATTTTTTAGATTTTCAAATACAATTAATCGCCAAGAACATACAGCAATTTTTGTGGCATCAAATGCGGGTAGTGGTAATGCATGGTCAACATTTTATAATTATTCTACGACTCAAACTATAAATGGTGTAAAATATGGCATAATTGACAATGTTTTAGATGACTATAGGGCAGAGTATTCTGCAATTAATTGGATAATGTCATTTAATATGTCAGGTGGAGGAGAAGGTAACTTTAGAAGTTATCTTGTAGGTGGCATTACATCAGCATATACAAGAACAACTGGTGATGAAAGATTTTCTACTGGCAGGACTTATGGACTTGTAACAAGTGGTACTCGCTTTGGAACTGCTGGAAAAACAAATGGCACAGCACTTCAGTTTGACTATGCATTAACATATACTGCGGCTTCCAGTCCAACTCAATCATTACAGAACTCATCTGCTACAAATAGAAAGTGGACGGTAAGTGCAGATGGGTGGCAAATTGCGACTGCAGATTATAATAAGAATCCAACTTGGACTATTCAATATGAGATAGGAAAGTTTAATAAATTATATAATAATACAGGATATTATGTTCCAGTATCTTATAATAATGAACTTTACCTTACTAATTATCATACCGCTTTCAAAAATCTATACAGTGGAAGTGTTGCTACAATAAAAATAGGTGATGTTGGAGCTGGAGCAACTGGTCTAACTTGGACATGCACGGGTTATGATTCGCCAAATTTTACTATCGCTGATGTTGATCATTGTAGTAAAACTAATCAGTTTGATACATCTTTTATAAAGTCTGATAATCTTGCTTATGTTAATACAGATAATGACGGAAGTACTGTTGTTGTACCAATGACTGCAGGACAATACCTTGGAAAGATGCAAAAAAGTGGTAAACTTAATGTTACATTGAATTTGAATTATACTGGTACAAAAGTCAAAGTTATATTAAGAAAGAAACAGATAACTGACACAAATATTAATTCAGATGAAAATATTTTATTAGAGTATGGCTCATTAAAGAATCAAAAGTATGCTGAAATTGATAATAATAGTGATACTAGACTTTCAATGGAGGTTGATAAAGGAGATCAAATATATATAAAAGTTATAAATGGTGCTAATCAAGATATAATTTTTAATAAACCTAGTTTGACGATTATCGCTGAATAAAAAGAAAAAATTAGCAGATAAATATTTTGTAAGTCATAGGCATAAATAGACTAAATAGAAAGTGGGGAAACCGCTTTCTATTTTTGTTGAATTAGTTTTTGATATTAAAATGAAAAAATGGTATAATTACAAATAAAAGAAGCAATAACTTTAACTATGCCCATCGAGGAGTAATTGTCAATGAGAATTATTAGATTATTGTTATGTATATCTATTATCACTTTGACTATAGGTTGTGAAGCAAACAGCTCACTTAATAATAGTAGTATAGTAGATAGCAATAATAGTTTAGTAGAAAATAATAATAATTCGGTAGCTGTTTATAATGATATCATATCTAAAATCGATACAGCTACTTATGATGAAATAGACTGGTTATCTAGTGAACCTACAGGTGGGGTCATCGTTTATGATAGGTACAAGTACCAAGATGTAGATAATGATGGTATGGATGAGCTATTTATCATAAGAAAGTATGTAAATACTGAAAAGACAATATTTAATTCTATAAATAGTTTTGATAGCTTATCAGATTTAAATAATTATGCTATTAGAAATGGATTCATTTCTGAATCATACAAAATAATTGATGACAAAGCGGAGTGGTTACTAGTAGATAATGAACCTGCAAGAACAGAAGCTTTTGGTGGTGGACACTTTGGAACATATTATTTTTTATTAAATAATGGAAAGATAGCAAAGTTTTATAATTCTTATTGGAATGAAACACTGGTCATTTACAATAATCTAGAAAAAGAAACTATAATCACATTTGATGGAGATATGGAGACGGGAAAGTGGGAATGGAATGTTGATGGAATGAGAGCATCTAAAAATAAAGTTAAGAATATTATAGAACAAAATATGAAAAATTGAATGCACCATAAACTTAAATAAATAAAGAACAATCAATTTTATTGCTATTATCGTTATAATATGTTACAATGAAATTAAAATAAAAGGAGGAATAAATATATGTTAAATGAAAAAATTAAGCAATTACTTAATGATCAAGTTAATAAAGAAATGTATTCAGCTTATTTGTATTTAGATTTTTCTGGATTTTTTGCAAGTAAAAGTTTGAGTGGATTTGCTGCTTGGTACAGGAAACAAGCTAGTGAAGAAATGGAACATGCATTTAAAATCTATGATTACATTCATGCAAATGGTGAAGCGGTAGAGTTACTTGCTATAAATAAACCAAATGTGTCATTAACTGATGAGATGCAAGTATTAAAAGAAGGTTTAAAACACGAGCAATATGTAACGAGCCTTATTCACAACATTTATAAAGTTGCTATGGAAGAAAAAGATTATCGCACAATGCAATTTATGGATTGGTTCATAAAAGAACAATGTGAAGAGGAAGAGAATGCTGAAGAGTTAATTGGAAAGTATGAGAGATTTGGTAAGGATACAGCATCACTATATGAATTAAATAAAGAACTTGGAAAGAGAGATTAGAATAGATTTAATATTTATTTTGTATTGATATAGTATAATTAACTTTTAAATAGTGCAGGGTAAGTCCCTGCATTTTTTATAAACCATGGTATTGAGGTGGTGATTGGTGCAATATTAGAGACAGGTGGAAATTCTTGGATTAAAAAAAAGTGTTTATTAAATGCTGAAATACATGCTATAATTTATATATAATGACTGATACGAATAAATAATTAATTTTGTATAATAAATACAAAATGGTATAATAATTATATATCAAATGAGTATGTAAAAGATTTATGTAAGGAGGAATGTATGTTGGATAAAAAAATAAAACTAATAACTTTAACTTCACTTTTTATAGCATTAGTGGTGATTGGGTCAAGAATCTATGTCGGCACTCATGATACATTTAGATTTCATCTTGGGAATAGTATGTGTTTACTTGCTTCATTTGTATTGCCACCATTATATGGAGGTATAGCATCAGGAGTAGGTTCAATGCTTTTTGATATACTATTCTATACTTCTGGACCATCATGTTTGATAACTCTTGTAACGAAGTTTGTGATGGGTTATGTAGCAGGAGTGTTCTTTGCAAAAACTAACAATGTAGTTCTTTCCGGAATAATAGGAGAGATTGCATACATAATTTTATATGCACTTAAGACATATATTGAAAGAAGATTTGTTCTCTCTATGGCATTTGAAGCAGTAGTTCCTATAGTGCTTACAAAAGTAGGAGCAAGTGTCTTTAATGCAATCGCAGCAGTAATTATATCATCAGTAATTTATAAACTTATAAAAGGTGTGAAAATATAGTATCTAAATGAATTAGATTAGTGATTTTAGAAAGGCTTATAATGAAGCAGAGAATATGACAAAAGGGTTAAATCAAAATGATGATATGCAAGAAGTTTATAGGCTAAATAGTTTATGATAAACGTTTGGAATGCTTTGCACGTATTCTAAAACTAGTTCTGGGTGTTTATTTTGAGATGCTTTGCAGTGATGCTAAATACTGAAAATGTTTATACCACCAATAACCTATCTTAAATTTGCAAGTATCAAAACTTGACAAATGGGACATACATAGAGTAGAATGTCAGCAACTTATAAAAAAGGAGCAATGTGATGTTTAAGGCTTCAAATCACAGAAACAATAGTTATATGCGAATGCTAAACTCCCGGACATACAATATGGCTGGGGCGTTAGAGTGTTCATTTGTGCGCCTTAAATAATCTGAAGTTTGCATTATTATAAGATTTGTCATTTGTCCGGGAGTATAATAATAGACCCGGATTTTTTATTTTGCATAATAAGTATGTTAATGTGATTGATTAAAAGGAGGAAATATGAAAAGTTTACAAAAAGTTTTTGCATTAATTTTTGCAAGTATTATAACATTATCACTTACTGCATGTGGCAGTAAAATATCAAGTAGCACTGCTGTTCAGGCAACTACAGCATTAAAAACTGAAACAAATGCTATCACAACTGAAAATGTAACACTTAAGGTTGGTGCAAGTTCTACACCTCATGGTGAACTTCTTGAACTTGTAAAGCCAATTCTTGCTGAAGAAGGCATTAACCTTGACATAGTAATATATGATGATTATGTACTTCCAAATACTGCACTTCAAGATGGCACTCTTGATGCAAATTTTTTTCAGCATAGACCATACCTCAATAGTTTTAATGAGTCAAATGGCACAGATCTTGTTACTGCAGGTCTTGTACACTATGAGCCACTTGGAATATATAGTTTCAGCATAAAAGATTTGAAGGAACTTTCATCAGGTGCAACTATTATTGTTCCTGATGATGATTCTAATCAGACAAGAGCTATGCTTCTTCTTGCTCAAGAGGGCCTTGTGGAATTACCATCTGATGCTTCTGTAGAAAAAGGAGTAACTGTTCTTGATATTATTGATGATCACGGATATAAGATTCAAACTGCACAAGCTGATACAGTGCCATCACTTCTTAAGAACAGTGAAGAAGGAACTATTGCTATTATTAACTATAACTATGCACTTGGTGCAGGACTTAAGACCACTGATGCTATCGCTATAGAAGATGCATCTGGTGATTCGGCAAATACATATGCAAACATCATAGCAGTTCGCAGAGGAAAAGAAAATGATCCTGCCATAGTTGCACTTGTGAAGGCGCTTCAAAATGGTATAGTAGAAAAGTTTAATTCAAATACAGGAGCAGGAATAGTTCCTATTAAATAATTATGATAGAACTTAAAAATCTAGGGAAAAAATATAAGTCAAAGAATTTAGAGATAGTCGCTATAGAGGATGTAAATCTTACTATAAAAGATGGGGAGATATATGGCATCATAGGACTTTCCGGAGCTGGGAAGAGCACCCTTGTAAGATGTATAAATCTACTTGAGATTCCTACTTTAGGCCAGGTCATTATAGATGGTGAAGATATAACAAAGATTTCAAGAAAAAAACTTCTTGAACTTCGGAGATCTATCGGAATGATTTTTCAAGGTTTCAACTTACTTGAGCAAAGAACTGTCATTAGAAATGTAATGTTTCCACTTGAGATAGCTGGAGAAAAACTTGATAAGGCTAAAACTCGTGCAATGGAACTATTAAAGCTTATAGGACTTGAAGATAGAGCGAGTTCCTATCCATCACAACTATCTGGTGGACAAAAGCAGAGGGTTGCAATAGCGAGAGCTTTAGCGACTAACCCTAAATATCTTCTCTGCGATGAAGCGACTTCGGCACTTGACCCAAACACTACAAGATCTATCCTTGATTTATTGAAACAAATTAATGATACAATGGGTGTCACTATTATAGTAATCACTCATGAGATGAGAGTTATAGATCAGATATGTGATAGAGTTGCAGTACTTGACCAAAGCAGGATAGCAGAAGAGGGAAAGGTTAGTGAGGTCTTTATAAATCCGAAGTCAAAGATTGCAAAAGAACTTATCTTTCCAGATAAGAAGGCAAATTTTGAAATTCACGGCGGTAGAAGAATCAGACTTACTTTTCATCCCGACTACTCTATGGAGCCTTTAATTTCGGAAATGATTTTAGAGTGTCAGATACCTATAAGTATACTTTTTGCTGACATAAAAGAAATAGACGGTGGTTCTTACGGTCAGATGATTGTAGAACTTCCAAGCGAAAATAAAGATGCTGAAAAAATTATAACTTGGCTCACTAATAGCGTCATTGAATGGCAGGAGGAGGTGTAGTATGTTTTCTGAAATGTTTTTAAAACTGTGGAATAATGGAATAATTCAGAAAGGTATATGGGAAACTATCTATATGACTTTTTTATCATCTGCTATAGCATATGTTATTGGTCTTCCGCTTGGAGTCATTCTTAATGTAACAGGAAAAGAAGGAATACGTCCAATGCCAATTCTCAATAGGATACTTGGTTTTATTGTAAACTTTTTTAGGAGTATACCATTTATAATATTGATGGTCGCTATGCTTCCTGTCGCAAAATTAATTGTAGGGGTAAGTCTTGGAAACAAAGCAATGATAGTTATGCTTGTAATCGCTTCAACTCCGTATATAGCAAGAATGGTTGAGAGTTCTCTCAAAGAAGTAAATGCAGGAGTAATTGAAGCAGCACAATCTATGGGTACTAATAATATTCAGATTATATGTAAAGTGCTTTTGCCGGAGGCGAAACCAGCTCTTATTACAGGTGCAGTTATATCAATGGTTACCATACTTGGGTATTCTGCTATGTCGGCAACTATAGGAGGTACAGGTCTTGGGCAGATAGCAATAAGTTATGGCCATCAAAGATTTAATTCTGATGTCACATGGTGCTGTGTGTTTCTTACAGTAATAATAGTGCAGATTATACAGGAATTTGGAATGTGGATAGCGCATAAAACTGATAAACGAATACATGATTAATATAAGTAAGGGCGAGACATCGCCCTATTTTATTGCGATTTGTTGAAGTAATAAGCAGAGTTTTAAAGAGCACTTTAACCCCCTATGCCCACCCCCTAACTTTCATAACTTGTAGGTGGTTGGTACTGGGGTTCGCCGCACTACGGTATGTTATCTATCTAATCATAGAGAATTAGGCTTATACCTTACTCCGAAAACACGTCGCAGAACCCACGTTTTCTATGCAAGCGCTGGCTCGTTTTCGCCAAGAACTTTGCAAACTCGCTTCGCTCAAACAGTGCTAAAGTTCTAGGGCTCAAACTTCGCCATCATTGCAGAAAACGGGAGCCTGCTCCAAGTGTTTTCTTGCGCAAGGCATAAGCCTAATAAATGATTAAATAGTAATGTAGTGGTGAAATAGCTTGTAGGGGCGAGCACCGCGAGCCCGTAGGTCGTAAGATATATATTTATGAGAAAGAGCACAAAAATGGTGAAAAAGCTTATCGCTTTATTTTTGGTTGTGCTCATGAGTATAGAGAGTTTTGGGGCGGTGGTGAGTGATAATGATGGTAGTGCGTTTGTCACAAAATCAGAGTTCGAAGCTTTGAAGTCGGGTTTTAGTGAACAAGTAAAAAATTATAATAGAAGTATTGATAATAGAATTGATGGTGCAATAGCCCAATATTTAGCCGGTTTTAAGGTTACAAATGTCACAGAAGTAATCCAGGGTAGTTCGATATTGGAATACCCAATTAAGATTAAAATGAATAATAAAGCTAATTTTGATGTGACAAAATGGAATGATAAAACATACACTAACTTGTGGAGACCGGAGTATAATTTGTTATTCGCTAATAATCGTCAGGGCGAAACAATTAAGAAGGACTTTTTATATGCAGGAAAATATCCAAGTACTTTCTTTGTTAATTTAGTTTATAATTCTGCGACTTCGCATTGGCAAGTCCAGAATGCTTATGATGTTGATAAGGTTGTACTTAATATACAGTCAATGGTGATTTGGAGGTCATCGTCTGGAATGACTGGTTTTGCTGATAACGGCACTCCTCAGCGTGTAGGAGTAAAGATAGCACCAAGCAGTTGGGTTACATCGGAGGGAACCGGAGACTATACAATACCTTTGGATGATAATTATGGTCTTAACTGGGCAGTTGGACAAGGATTAACTACTGCTCCATTTATTATGGGTGGATATATGGCTTGGAATACAACAAACCCAGTTAGAATTGCTGATGGAACTACATTTCCAAACCAAAAATTAAGTTGTGCAACTACGAATGCGGGACATGCACAACAACGAACAACCTGGTGGGATACATATAGCGATACTATTAGTAAGACAATAACACCATTTAACATAATTATTAATCAAAACTCAACTTATAGTGATGACTATTTATTCACTATGCCTAACGATAAACTTTATTTAACTAATAATTATTATCAGACAAAAGTGCTCTTAAATACACCTGTTGATTCACCATGTTATAAAGAAGGTGATGCGACTTACCACGCAACATGCAATAAAAAGTTTAATCTAATTATTGATGGTGGTTTTACTATTGAACCTGTTGGCTATGGGAAGACTACTCGTGACAAAACTTTAAAATCTTTATGGAGAACTAGTGATATATATTATGAAGTGAAATTGCCATACACTGGTGACAAGGTTGAACAAAACTTGACAAAAGGAATATTGGTTACGGAAATGCCAGATTCAGAAATCAACTGGTGTAGTATTGAATTAGATGTGGACTTGAAAGAATATGACAGTTTAGTAGATGCTAATCTCCCAAAGATAGTAGTTTCAAAATCTGCAATCGGAGATGCATCAGTTTCAACAGAACAAGATAAGTGTTATGACTTATATGATGGTAGAAATCTAGATGAAAGCACAAAAGCAAAAACAAAAAAATTAAAATCAGGTAAAAATATATTTTACATAAAAGAACCTGCAAATAAATCGAAGTTATATTACAAGATATATTTTAATAATAATTATACAGGAAGCGTAATTGTTAAGGAACCTGTTGTCATGGTTGAAGCAAATTAAAATGTGAGTAGGGGATTACTATGGTTAATTTGATAAAAAAAGTAAAGTTTATAGTCTGCTTGCAAGTAATTCTTTTTGGTACGGCTATGTATGCAGCCGCTGTAAGTGATAATGACGGAAGTGCATTTATCACGAAGGCGGAGTTTGATAGTTTGAAGAATGATTTTCAATCTCAAATAGATTTATACAATTCAAGTATAGATAGTAAAATTGACACTGCTATCGCACAGTATCTTTCAGGAATAAAGGTTGCAACTACTGAAAGACTAAGCAATGCAACATCAAAACTTAAATATCCTGTGTATATTAAGATGAGTAATAAAGGGACATTTGACTCTGATTACTTTAATGATAATTCTTATGCCAAAATCTGGAGACCGGGTTATAATTTAGCACTAACTAATACAAGAAACTCAGAAACAACTTTATGGACTGGAGATTATGCAGGTAATTACCCAGAAACGAACTTTTTAAGTTTAATTGTAAATAGTGATGGAACTGGATTAATAGATGGTTGCACAAAAGTATTGAAGGCAAGTTTAAATATAAACTCAATTACAGCTTATAGGTCGACAGCAAATTATGGCTGCCACGCGGATGCAGGTAATCCACAAAGAATTGGAGTGAAAATAGCACCGAGCAGTTGGGTTGATAGAGAAACATCTTTAAATCCATATACAATGCCACTTGATAATAATTATGGTTTAAATTGGACTCTTGGGAATGGTGTGACAACGATGCCTTTTATAGTTGGTTGCTCAATGAACTGGAATACCACTACTCTTGTAACAGCAAGTCATGGAACCACATATCCTTACCAAAAAATCCACGCAGCCCATGTACAAGCACGTACAACATTTGGGGATAAATATTCTGATAATGTCACGACTGAAATTGGCACATTTAATACAATCATTAATTATAATCCGACATATGGCGAAAATGACCATGTTTATTCATTGCCTGATGGGAAACTGTATGTAACTAATAATTACTATCAGACAAAAGTTTTATTAAATTATGCTGATTTAAGACCATGTTGGTCTGTAGGTGATACAAAATCTCATACTACATGCAACAAAGGCTTTAATCTGGTAATTGATGGAGGCTTTACCATTGAGCCAGTGGGCTTTGGCAATACGTCAAGAGCAAATAAATACAAATCACTTTGGAAAACCAAAGATTTATATTATAATGTAACAGTTCCTAACACAAAAGAAGTTGTTAAACAAAATATGACAAAAGGCATTTTACTAACTGATATGCCAAGTTCAGATTTGAATTGGTGCAGTGTAGAGTTCAATATAGATTTAACAAAATATGATAGCACGGCAGAGGCTAATCTGCCTAAAATAGTTTTATCTAATTCAGCAATTGGAGATGCTTCTAGTAGTACTGAACAAAATAAATGTCTTGATATCTATGAGGATGAAAGGTGTAGTGAGAGTCTAAAGTCTAAAGTGAAAACATTGAAAAGTGGCAACAACAAGTTTTATCTAAAGGCGCCAGAAAAGAATTCAAAATTATATTATAAGATTTTCTTCAATAATTCATATACAGGTAGTGTAATAGTTAATGATCCAGTTGTCACGGTGGAGGTGAGTTCCTAAGGTGGTGGTAGTTGATTTGATAGTTTTTATATAAAGAGATTAAATATAGTTAAAACAGGTGTTGATATGACACCTGTTTTTTAATTAGTTCGTTTTGTAGATATGGGTAAACCATCGTTATTTTTAATTCATTTACCCCCTATGCACACCCCCTAACTTTTGTAAGTTGTAGGTGGTTGGTACCTGGGAGGTGGTCCTCAACTGTATGGGCGAGTTATACGAGCCTTGTTGACAGGTCGTAGATAATAAGTTATGAGTAAGAGCACAAAAGTATTAATAAAACAAAGAATTGCTTGGGTATTAATTGTGCTTATGAGTATAAATACATTTGGAGCAGTGGTAAGTGATAATGATGGGGCTGCCTTTATAACTAAGGCAGAGTTTGACTCTCTGAAGAATGATTTTCAGAGCCAAATCGACCAGTATAACACTTCTATTGATGTGAAGATTGATGGAGCTATTGCATCTTATCTTTCTGGTATTCGTATCAATAAAAGTCAGACCTTAAATGTTTTAGTGGATAACTATGCTGATATAATGTGGGTAAATAATTGGCAATTATATGGTATTTGGCGTAAATGGTCGGGGGCTACATCTAAAACTGAACAAACAACAAATGGTTGGTATATTCCAAATATGAATGAAAAACGGATTAATATGCGTAATGGAAATAATCTTACGATTTATGAGGCAGGCTTGTCGGCTGATGGATACCTACAAGTTGTTTTTGATTTAAAGCCCATTGCCATGATTGACGGAATTACAATTGGTAAAAGAAATTTTTATTCAGGAAATGATGTATGTATACCACCTGTAGCGATTTTGGGTCTTAAAAAAGGTAATGATCAGAATTGGTATCCAGATACGAATGAACCCCTGCTTAATGTTGCCACACTATTAAATGCACAATATTGTAATGCTCATGGAATGTCGTTTTGGAACCAGCGTGGTGGCGCTGAAGGTTATTTATTTAGAGAAAGACCAGGACGAATTGATGCAGAAGAAACGGACCCATTATACTTTCTGACCCCGACCAGTGGTTACCTTTGGGATGCATATCTTAAAGTATGGCAGGGAGGAACCCGTCTCGGAATAGCTCGATTGAATCCTGAATTCTCTGATTTCAATTGGCCGCAAATCTATACGGAGCAGTCTTTGTTTGAAAGTCAAGGATTTGCACAGAATACGCGTGGTCTTTTAACTGATGCTATTGCTTCAATTACATATGGATATATTGAGCGAGGTAATACATTTAATGTTGGTGATGCGAACACAAAGGCATTGCAAAGAAATTTATTCCTAAATATGTTCTTAGGGGCTGATACTGATATGTTATGTAATGCCGGTTATCGTGATCCAGATGCAAAATGGGCTATTGTCTATGATTGTTCAACGGCAACTAACTCGTGTATTTTGGAGGCAGAGATTGCATGGGCAAATGCTGTATCTCCTGCCGTACTTGATATATCAAATGAGGGTTACCATGGTAAGATACGGTATATAGCTACAAGCTCAATACCTGTGACACTTAACTTGCCTTTATGGCCAACTATAGCACTGCAAGATGTTAATAGTAACTATATTAAATATAAAAATAATCCAATGCAGATAGGTCAAGGACTACCAATTGTTGAAACTTTAAGTGAGAATGGGGAACTACATATTAGTGCTGATTATACAACCGACCGCATTATCAGTACTTATGCTCAAAAGGGTATTACAATTGACATAGCTAATAAACCTTTCAATGAAACAAATAGAAGATTTTTTAATGGATATGAGGGTAATGTGGAATCAGAAAATACCACTGCTCAACAAGTGGCATTACAGAATTATGTAATAGATAATAACGCAAAAAAAATTGAGTTAACGATTCCGGTAAAAAAAGATGATAGTGTGTGGCTACGAATTGCTCCTAATACCGCTGATGGGGGATACTATGCAAGATTATCTAATTTAAAAGTTACACTTGTAACGGAATAATGAAAAATAGTATATGATTGTAAGTATATGATGCAGTTTGAGTATCAAGAACATTAATTCAGACATTTTGGCGCCAATATGGTGCCATTTTTATTTGAAAATTGCTTTATATTAGAAATAGATAGCCTTTTATGTTTAATTAATGTCCCTTCCCACCAACCCACTAAAGATGAAGCAGAACATTAGAAATGATGACTACATAGTTTTAACGAGCATAAAAATACATGCCCTCTACTGAAATGTTTTTTTGAATGAAAAAGGAATTTGACTAATTATTTTACTCCACCAGCTTTGAGTGGGGTCGTATGCAACGTCATTTTTACTAATAAAGTATATGGCTTTCAAAACTTTTTTGATGAGATGTCTATAAGCTACCAGTTTTTTTGGTAGTACATTTTTGTTTATAGTAACTATATCATTAGGTGTTATTATAAATTATTACTTGCATATTTTTATAAAACACTTTTCGTAGGCGCATTGAACCTTCGTGAGAAACTTTACAATGACTTATAGAGTCACTAGTTTCAAATCTTTGAGGTTAAAAAAAGCCTTATTTTATTGCAATGGAATAACCCTCTATGGGAACCCCCTAACTTTCATAACTTGTAGGTGGTTGGTACTGGGGACAAGTCCCCTGGGGACAGAGCATTAATTCGAAATATCCGCCGCAGCAATAAGCAACGAAAACGCCGGTGGGTAACCTATAGATAGAACCGAAGCGTTTTCTTATGCTTATGCTGCGGCTCAATTTAATTAATGCTTTAACTGTATCAAGTCTAAGTTGCATGGGCGAACATCACGAGCCCTAACTAAATAGGTCGTAAGATACATTTATGAGAAAGAGCACAAAAATGGTGAAAAAGCTACTAGCTTTATTTTTGGTTGTGCTCATAAGTATAGAGAGTTTTGGTGCTGTAGTTAGCGACAATGATGGGTCATCTTTTGTTACGAAGGCGGAGTTTGAAACATTAAAGAATGATTTTGCCCAACAAGTTGCTAATTATAATGAAAGTATTGATGGAAAGATTGATGGAGCAATTGGTAATTATTTAGCTGGAATTAAATTAAATAATACTGAAAGAATTCGCTTGATAAATAGTGCTAATGGAGGTGTTTTAAGCGCAAATATAAATGATTTAAAATGGAAAGAGGGTCAGATGTCATTGCAATTACATTTGTCGGTAGCTCGAACAGGAAAAAAGCAAAACTTTGGTGATGGGACCAAAAATAGGGGTTTTATGATATTTGAGTGGCCTGGAGGAGACAGAACAAAGTTTACTGAACAATTAGTTGAAAGTCCTGATTATGCAACTGGAACAGCTGGTTGGTATGGCTTATGTGAAACGGAACAATATGGAGAGTTTGTGTCTGTGAATATGGGTGGTGGTGATGGTGCATACGCATTTCCGGGTAACAAAGATTTCAGTACTGGAGCTTCGGTGCATATGTATAATTGGCAGCGGCTTACAAATAAAGATTTGAGTGTTGGCGGTGTGACTGGAGTGGGTATCGTGAATGGGCAAATCTCACAGTCAGGTGAAATAGGAGGAAACGACTGGAATGTTAATTCACAGGATGCATGGTTTGACCGAAAAATCATACAAGAAAAATATAACAATATGATTTTGACTCCTATATCTATGTCGGCGACGAAACTTTCTAATAAGGAAATAAGAGATTTTTGTAATCAATCAGACGATTCTACAGACACGGAGCATTCAAAAGTTGGGACAGTTTATCCTGAATTTGGCAATGGTACTGCACAGATAAGAATATCTAATGGAAATAATACTTACAATTTTTACGAGTTCGACAATGTAAAGCCATTTAAATATTCGGACTATACAGGAATAGTAAAGCCTTATCTTGGCTTTGTCCTTCAGTTGGATAATTATAATAAACTTTGGACAAATAAATATGATGGTTATATAACGGATATGAAAAAATATGATACGAATTTATGGACCATAAAAGATACAAAAAATGTTGAACATTTAGCGATTGGTGCTGGCTTTCCACTATTTTTTGCAAAAACAACTAATATAGTTACTTTTCCGATAGAGTTTGAGGATAAAACAAAAAATTATGATGTATGGCTAAAAGTTGGATCGTTTAGAAGTAATGTTGAAGTGACAAGTGATACTAATTGTATAGCACCAAATACTATAACAGGAGGAAATACATCTACAAAAACAAATGCAACTTTAGTAAAGAATGGTAAAGCGACTTTAAAGTTTGAAATGCCAAAAGATGGTTACATATTTATGAAATGGTCATTGTCATCAAGTATGGCAGGTGGAGGTGGCTTACTTTTACCACCAGAATATGCAACTTTAGAATTACAATAAATAGGAGATTGAATGATGAATATATTCTTAAAAAAGTTCTTGGTAATTAGTTTATTATTATGTGAAATACTGTGCTATAACATGTTTTGTGCGATAGTGTCAGATAATGATGGTTCAGCATTTATCTCAAAAGCAGAATATGATTCACTGAAAAGTGGCTTCCAGTCTCAAATCAATCAATATAATACAAGTATTGATAGCAAGATAGATGATGCAATAGGTAGTTACCTTGCAGGAATAAAAGTTGAAATGCAAAAAGAAGTAAATACAATTTTTCAGTCATCTGATGGTATCCTATCTGCAAATAATAATGATTTAGTTTGGGATGAAGGACAAATGAGCATTTATTATCGTGAAGCATTTTATAGGATGAAGGGAAATGCTACAAGGTGTGGATTTGTTAATTTCAGTTTTCCGGGAGCAACTGCGCAATTGTTTACTGAAAAACTTATAAAAAATCCAGATTATACAAGTGGAATAGCTGGTTGGTATGGTCTCTGCAAAACATATCAGACTGCAACATCATATGTGTTTAATAATTCTAATAGTAATAATTTTAATGTTGATTTAGACACAAATTGCGTTTTATTATGGCAGAAGTTTAATTCTAAAACCAATATAGATTGGATTAGTAGAGGCGAAACTTCTGAGATGATACATCATAATATTTCAGGAGATGGGGTTAATGTTTATAATGATGGTAGTATACTCTTTAATAATACTACTCCATATAGATCTATAAATGAGGAAAAGTATAAATATATTATTTGTGCCCCAATCTCTTTAAACTCTAAAAGATTTTCAAATCAAACAGAGATAAGAGATTTTTATAATGATGATTCAACAACAGGTCATACAAAAGTAGAAACTGCAATAGAAGCACTAGGCACTGGTAATGCAACTTTGGCATATACTACATCTGCTACAGATGAAGTTTCACATATGACAATGTTTTATACGAGTGTGCCTGCTACTGTTAGATCAGGATATACATGCTATGAACCATATTTTGGTTTTGTTCCTAATTGCAATAATTATAATAAATTGTGGACTGATGCATTTGATAGTTATATAAGTGATTTTAAGAAATATGAAACAAATGTAAATGTATTGAAAGACACAAAGGATAAAGAACATTTAGCTATTACAGCTGGTTTTCCGTTGGTGCAAGTAAAAGATGGAGATGTTGTAGAAATAGAAGTTAAGTTTAATGACACAACTATCAATTATGATATGTGGTTTAAAATGGGAACATTTAGTTCAACAACTGAAGTTACAAATAACTCGGTTGGTTGTATAAAAGACATATCAGGAGGGGCAGCCTCAACATTAAATAATGCAATAAGAATTAATAATGGATATGCAAAACTTAAAATTACAATTCCAAGCGATGGTTACTTATTTGCAAAATGGTGTAAAGCAGGAAATCTAGCTAATGGAGGAGGCGTATTTATTACACCTGCTTCGGTGATGGTGTCATCAAAAGTTTAATGCCTTTATTAAAAAATGTAAATACACTTTTAGAACTTAAGTAGATATAGTCAACATAGGATAGTAAGTTTAAATTAAAAAATACGGTATGACAATATTATTTTCACCAAGTGATGAAATATTTTCTGAAGTGCAAATAATAGCTGAAGTACCTATTTTTTTATTTGATTTATTTAGAACAGAGAAGTTTGAACAAGCTTTGATTGATGGAGTTGATGTTGATTTTATCTCAATCGGATAAAGTGTCCCTTTGCTTTCCAAGATAACATCTATTTCTTTATTATCAATGTCTCTGTAAAAATAAACATGAGGTGTTTTAGATGCATTTAAATATGATTTCATTATTTCTGACACAACATAGTTTTCAAATAGTGCCCCAAATTGGTTATACTTTTTTACATCATTTGAACTTTCAAAATCTAAAAGGTAAGTGATAAGTCCTAGATCATAAAAATAGAGTTTTGGTTTAGTTATTGCACGTTTCAATAAATTATTTGAATAAGAATGTAAGTAGAATATAATACCAAGACGTTCTAATATATTTAAGTAGTTGTTAATCGTTTTAACATTTATTTCTGATATTTGTGAGAGATTGTTGACATTTAACACTTGTGCAGTGTATGATGCCAGTATTTTAATAAATGATTGAAACTTAAATATATCTATCTTATTCGCGATGTAACGTAAATCTTTGTCAAGATATGTACTAACATAATCTTCGTAATATTTATTTTTATCAGTTTTTTCTTTGGATACTATTGCAGGCATCGAACCAATATATATGTCATTATATATGGAATCAGTTTTGTGGTTTTCTCTTTCTCGATATTTTGCTAAAAGTTCATCTTTGTCAAGTGTAAACTCTTTCCCTCTATATTTATATATTTCGGCAAGTGAGAGCGTACTCATATGCATATTGCAGACTCTACCTGCGAGAGATTCTTCGACATTTTCCATCATCTTAAAAACATGTGAACCAGTAAGCCAAAACTCACCATTTTGTTTGTTTTTATCTACTCTAGATTTGATATATGGAAAAAGTTCAGGGACATTTTGTACCTCGTCAATTAAAATAGGTGTCTTGTAAATCTTAAAAAAGTTTTCAGTGTCATTTTTTGCAAGCATTCTAATATTTGGAGTATCTAAAGAGATGTAGGTTCTTTTTTTGCCCTCTTTTTTTATTAGATGCTCTAGCATAGTTGTTTTGCCAGATTGTCGCTGACCAGTCAAAAGCAAAACTTTATATTCTTTATTGTATTTTAGAAAAGAATCTTCAAGTTTACGTGTAAAATACATAGCAATACCTCTATAATGATAAATATGGTATCATTATACCATTTTTATCGGTAATGTCAACCCTCTGTGCACACCCCCTAACTTTCATAACTTGTAGGTGGTTGGTCCTGGGGAGCGTTCGCCAGATTTCGCTATCGTGGAACCGCGAAGTCGCGATTCCACTGACGCTTCATCGGCTCCGCTCTTCAAAAAATGCTAAAAAGAAGCATTTTTTGAGATTGCTAGGGTGGACAAGAGGGCATTTGAAAATAGTGAATTAGTATGAATGGGCATCTGTAGGAGATAGCTTGTAGGGGTGAGTACGCGCCCGAGCGTTTTTTCCGAGCGTAGCGAAGGAAGTGCGACAAAGCACCCTTGGGGTGCGAACCCTAATTAAATAGGTCGTAAGTTATAAATTATGAGAAAAAGCACAAGAATAGTTAAGAGATTATTGGCACTATTTTTAGTTGTGCTTATGAGTATAGAGAGTTTTGGGGCGGTAGTTTCTGATAATGACGGTTCTGCATTTATAACTAAAGCAGAGTTTGACTCTCTTAAAAATAATTTTCAGAGTCAAATTGATAACTATAATACGAGTATAGATTCTAAAATAGATGGTGCTATAGCGAGTTATCTCGCGGGAATAAATGTAAGTCCAAGGAACTCAGTAAATATTATATATAGTGGCTGGAAAGAATATGTGATGATGAATGGTGCTTTAGCACAAGAGTACAAATTACCTGATTTGGCTATGGCATATTCGTGGATGCATAATGCCAACTTTTCAATTGCTAGTTATGTGAACGCTAAACAGGCGCATACGAACCATCAATATCACGAACAGGGTTCGGCATTTGGGGGATCAAAAATCACTTCACATGAATGTGCTAAGAAAAATATTGTAAATGTATATTTAAAAAACTCTGAAGAAATTGGATATGAAGCTGACGGTTTAGATTTGACCAAGCACGATGTAGTATGGAAAGGTCAAGGTGTTGATTGGATTGAAAATATTGATATATCAAAGTTTGATTATATTGATGGTTATAATAACAATCTGAATGAATTGCCTGGTGCTAATGGGTTAGCGGTTTGGTTTCTGAAGGCTTTCTCATTTGTTCTATCTTCTCAAGGTTATCAGCCTGGTGGGTTGAACTTTGGTGAAACTTGGGCTCCTATATTTAAGTACACAAGTACCTATCACCCATCTGGAAACGGAAGAACTTTAACAACAGGTTGGAGTAGTGGTCGTTGGACCTGTTCTGTTAATACTTATGCATATGACCATGTGGGTACATTCGTTGATAATGATATATGGGAACTCTCTGTCCCAACATGGACAAATACATTCAGAACATCTATTAATTCAAATATAACATCAAAATCACTTTATCAGGCTGCTACACAATATTCAAGAGGCGGTTGGATTAAAGATCAGTATACATGGGCTACTAGTCAACTAAAAGGTTGGGAAGATTACTACGATGATATGGAAGCCAACTGGAGGTATTCGGAAGTTTTTATGCCTAACTCAGTTACGCTTAATTTTACAAATAGTAATTCTGTGACCACATTTGATTCATTGGAAGATAAAGTTCCGCAAATAGGACTCGCTGGAACATTACAATCTAATCAAATAAAACAAACAAGAGATAAGGTTAAGTTTAATGTTAATGCTACTAATTCTTATGATAGGGACCCACTTTATCTTAATGAAGGATACCCTTTATTATATGCAAAAAAAGATACTATTGTTGAGTGGGCTCCTATTTTTAAAGAAGTAAAAGGGACTGGGATAACCAATGCCGATGAGGTTAATATCGTATTTACTTACGATAAATTTGTAGATGGTATTGAATGTAATAATAAATACATAACAAAAGATAATGATACATCTGCTACTAATATGATATGGACTACAAGAGGTTTGACAACTAGCATAAAGTTTACTATGCCTGAAGATGGATTTGTAATTGCTAAATGGTATCCAGGTTCAAAGACCGCGGAGGAAGCTAAGTCTGTGGATTGGACTATTACTCTTGATAATGAGAATTCAAATAGTATATATGTGACAGACCCAACATAGTAGATGATAAATATTGAGTTTTAAAATGAAAATAATGGGAAGGATGTTTATCCCATTATTTTTTTGCAAAGAACAATAGAATTATAAGTTTTTTTTGAATTGCAGGTAATTAGATTTTAAAGCGAAAAATGTCTAATTAAAATGCCTATGTAAAATGTCTTGCTAAATCAGTTGCGATTTCCAACCGCTTATGTTATACTAATAAATGTAAATCGCTTGTCAAGCGGACGCAAGTGATGGAACGGAATTATTTGAAGTTGTAGCGGACAACCTCAAAAGTTTAAATGAAAAATAGTATTGATAAAGTCATC
>JAGBOC010000001.1 GCA_017634065.1 Lachnospiraceae bacterium
ACATTTTCCTAAAATAACAGAATTAAAAACAAAGTATAGCAAGTTAAATAACATTGGAGGAAAGAGTATGAGTGGCTTAACGAGAGAAATATTTCTAGATGGATTAGAGACAGGAGAGAAAAGGGGAGAGCAAAAAGGAATTATAGCAGGAATGACAGAGCTCCTTGTAGAACAATACAATAACAATATGGTTACTAAAGAATATGCAGCTAAAAAACTAAATATAACTGAAGAAGAGTTTTTAGAACTAACAAGATAATTAACGAGGTGTTCGTATTACTATACGGCAGTGAATGAAAAACTGCCGTTTTTTATTGCTTTATAATGTGTCTAAACTTTGTCATAAATATGTGCGGAATAACCCCCTATGCCGACCCCCTAACTTTTGCAAGTTGTAGGTGGTTGGTACTCGGGTTCGGCGCAAATTACCCGTAGGGGGCGAGCACTTAAAGAGCATCCGTAGGGGCGAACACCGCGAGCCCGTAAAAAAAATAGGTCGTAGATTATGCATTATGAGAAAGAGCACAAGAATAGTAAAGAGATTGTTGGCACTATTTTTAGTTGTGCTTATGAGTATAGAGAGTTTTGGGGCGGTGGTTGGCGACAACGATGGCTCTGCATTTATTACGAAAGCAGAGTTTGATAGTCTTAAAAATAATTTCCAATCACAAATAGATCAGTATAATACAAGTATTGATAGCAAGATTGATGGGTCGATAGCTGCATACCTTGCAGGAATTACTGTTGCTGTCAAAAGTGTGACTAATTTAACTAGTACTTTAAAAGATGTACCTTTTGGTGATGGATATCGTGCGCATCGAGCTGCAGAGTGGGATGTCGACACTGGTGACATCGCTGAATGGATTATGAATAGTTCAATGCTTACTGTAAGTAATGGTTCTTGGAGGGATATGGATCAAGGTCTCATAGCTTCATATCGAGTTGCGGAAGGATGGGATGGTGCCCTTGCGAATTTTAATGGTAAAATTTGGTATAATAAATATGAATCTAGTGGGACCGTTTCTTGGCTGTATGAAGAAATGAATGCGGTTCGTATACAGGCTTCGATTGCAATGAACACTCATAAAGGGGTTTTGGAACCTACACGTCCCTACAGGCCTTGGCTGTTTGCCGATAAGAATGGTTTGATTACTGATAATGATACTACACGAATAACTATAATTGATAATCGGATTTGGAAAGGTGTTACTTGGCCTACTGGGGCTTTCAGATTTGTTTCGCTGATTGGTTTGCCAGGCGTGAACCCTTCCTATGCCGTATATAATTTTAATGAGGATGTTGTTCCTGATGGTTATGCCGCTTGTTATAGTTCTACCGCGGTTACAGATGCTTCCTGGGTTAAAACAACTTTCCCAATTCGTGCTTTGGTTAAAGCTCCAACAAAAACATACAATAAAAACGTGTTTTGTTGGGACCTGACATCGACCACTTCATGGCCAGTGTTCTTAAGTGATAAAGAAAAATGGTATGTTAATGGAGCAGTGACAAACCCTGCTATTTCTAATTATGGATCAAAGGTTGCTGTGAAATGGTTATGTCGTGCTGAACAATTTGCAGGTCAAGCTTTGAATATTTACATGTCACGTCCGGCGCTAAAGTTTCAACAGTTATCTGATGCATCAAATCTTCCTGCATCATGTTTTGCGACAGTGACAAACGACAGTCAAAAAGAATGTTATGCACAATATTTGAGAAATGCAGATTTTGTTGGCTCTGATAAGTCAACTCACCCTTACATTTATCAAGGCTTACCAGTTTATTATGCGGAAAAAAATGGGACGTTAGAGTTTAAAATCAAAATAAAAACGAATTATGATTTTTCAGCTTACTTTTTCACAGACCCTGGCACTGCATCAAGCAAAGTAAAGCTTCGTATTAAATCATCAGAGTTTAATATCGGTAACGATACATCAGGTTCTGTCTCAATGAAAGTCGGTACAAGTTCATCACCTATAACAAGTGGGACGACAGCAGTAACTGAAGCGTCACTAACTCCTGGTGAACTCACTACAATTCAGATTGAAAATTGCGAAAGAGGAAAGACATATTTCTTAAGATGGTATGTAGATGGGTTTCAATATGGTGGTGAGATAACATATCTTGGAGATGGATATTTCACTGAAACATAATAATTTGGCTATTACAGATTAGAATATATAAACTTATAACTTTAATGAATTTGACAGGAAATAATTAGACAGATATTTTATAATTTGAATTTCTAACATTTAGGCTATCAATGATGTGATACTATGATAGCCTATTTTTGTGCTATATTTTTATAAATGCTTAAAATGACTATCGAGTTTGAAACGACCATAGAGTTTTGAAATAATTACATAGTGTCCCTTCCTACCAACCCAATAAAGATGGAGCAGTGCATTGGAACTGATTGTTACATAATGCTTACAAGTCGATTAGGAATAAAAAGTATTTTTATTATTCCAATAATTTGTTATAATGATAAATGTGATTATCAAAAGTCGCAGCATATAATATCTAAAAATGAAAGTAATTATAGAAAACTCAACAGCCGAAGTTGTAGAAAAGAAATCTCGCTTTATAGCAGATTTGTTTTACACTGTAAGTATGGAAGAGGCTGAAGAGAAATTAAATCAAATCAAAAAGAAATATTACGATGCCAAACACCATTGTTTCGCATATATACTTGGTGAAAAAGGAGACATAGTTAAGTCAAGCGATGATGGGGAGCCACAGGGCACAGCTGGTCATCCAATGCTTGATATATTAAAAGGAAACGAACTCACGAATTGCATCGCAATAGTTACGAGATACTTTGGTGGAACCCTTCTTGGTACGGGTGGACTTGTAAGGTGCTATAGTGACAGTTTGAAAAAAGCTTTAGAGAGAGCAAAGATTTCTTGTATAAAATGTGCTTATGAAGTTACATTTACTATAAACTATGATGATTATGGCAAGATAGAAAATGTTATATCAAATATAAATCAAGATGAAATATATATTCACTCACTTGATAAAACATTTGAAGATATAGTAAAATTAAAGTGTTTAGTAAATGACGAAGTGTTTGATAAGTTTAGTAAGACACTTATTGATTTAACAAAGGGGAAAGTAAGGATAGAGAAAGATATAAAAAGAAATTATTATTTAAATGATAAAGAGATAGTTTATATATAAGCACTCTACATTTCATAGCACATATGATGAAGTTTCAAATGATGTAAGATGCATTTACCTAATAAAGGAGAAAAAATGGCTGGTAACACTTTTGGAAAATTATATAGGGTTACAACCTTTGGAGAGTCACATGGAAAGGCTGTTGGAGCGATAATTGATGGTTGTCCAAGTAACATTATGCTTTCAGAAGAAGATATACAACTTTATTTAAATAGAAGGCGACCAAATGATTCAGAACTTTCTACTACGAGAAAAGAAAAAGATAAAGTTGAAATATTATCTGGAGTTTTTGAAGGAAAAACTCTTGGGACGCCAATTTGTGCTATGGTTAAGAATGAAGACATTGGAACTTCAGAATATAATGTGCTTCAAAATGTTTTCAGACCTGGTCATGCGGATTTTACTTATGAAAAAAAATATGGGATAAGAGATTATAGAAGTGGTGGAAGGTCATCTGGCAGAGAAACTATTGGAAGAGTAATTGGTGGAGCAGTTGCTATGAAGGTTTTGAAAGAAAAAAGTATTCATATAGCTGCAAGGGGTAATTATGATTTGTCAAGATTGTCAGATGGTAAAGATGAAGTTGACTATGAAAATGTTGATGATTCACTTGGTGGGATAGTAGAGTGCAAGGTCACAGGATGTAAAGCAGGTCTTGGAGAACCAGTTTTTGATAAACTCGATGCTGAACTTGCGAAGGCATGTATGTCTATAGGTGCAGTAAAAGGTGTGGAGATAGGTGCAGGATTTGATGTGGCAAATATGCTCGGTTCAGAAAATAATGACCAGATGTCAGCTGGTGGAAAGTTTTTGTCAAATAATTCTGGTGGCATTTTAGGTGGTATCAGTAATGGCAATGATATAATAATTCGACTTGCTATAAAGCCTACTCCAACTATTTCTAAAAAGCAAAAGACTATAGATATAAATGGAAATGAAATAGAGGTTGAGCTGAAAGGCAGAAATGATGTCTGCATAGTTGATAGAATTGTGGTTGTAGTTGAGTCTATGGTTGCTATGACAATTTTGGATTTTTATCTTCAAAATGTAAATGTATAGAATATATAAAAATATAATAATAATTATTTCTATAATAGTAGTTATATGTTTTGCTCTAGTCTTATTTGCATTATTTGGAGATTTGGGTGTGAAAACAGATAAAAATATTGACACTCAAAATATTGCTATGAAAGAGCAAGATGATGAATTAACAGTTTTGACTACTGAAAATGCATTTAAAGATGATGGCTTTATTAATATGTCATTAGCAGATGAAGCAAATATTGCGACAGCAAATGAGATAAAAACTAATATTACAATAAATGAAGAACCTAAACTTTTAACAGCAGAAGAAAAATACAAAGCAAAACCTGATTTTAAAAAAGTTGATACAAGAGAGAAGAAGGATGTTTTTTGTTTTGCTGGAGATGTCTATTTATCAAAGAAACCAAGAACTGCATATGATGAAAAAGGCATAGAAGGTATCATAGATGAAAGTTATCGCAAGATATTAGATGCAAGTGATTTTAATGTTGCTAATCTTGAGTGCAGTATAACTGATGATACAGAAAATGCTGAAGATAAAACGTTTACATTTGCATTACCAACCAAATATGCAAAGGTGTTTAAGGAAGTAGGTTTTGATTTATTTACTCTTGCAAATAATCATATATGTGACTACGGAACTGATGCAATGCTAAATACGATTAAAACTCTTGATGAAAATGAGATAATACATATAGGTGCAGGGAAAAATGTAGATGAGGCGAAGAGAGCATACATTAAAGAAATTGAAGGGAAAAGATACGCATTTCTTTCTGCTTCTTCCGTTCTCCCAAATGATAATTGGAAGGCATCT
Source organism: Lachnospiraceae bacterium (assembly GCA_017634065.1). Classification (GTDB taxonomy): domain Bacteria; phylum Bacillota; class Clostridia; order Lachnospirales; family Lachnospiraceae; genus UBA3633. Next base: position 5,039 of record JAGBOC010000001.1, read on the forward strand.
TATGATAAGGCAGGAGTATTTAATGGATATGACATAAGAGAACTCTGCGAGGAAATAAGAAGTGTAAAACCTTATGTAGATAAAGTAATTGTATATATGCATTGGGGAAGGGAACTTGAGACTGTATCAAACACTTGGCAGAAACAGTATGCGAGAAGAATAGTTGATGCCGGTGCTGACCTTGTTATCGGAGCACATTCTCATACTCTTCAAGAAATTGAATATTATAAAAATGTTCCGATAGTATATAGTCTTGGAAACTTCATATATGGTGGCACTATGAGAGATACAATGCTACTCACTGCGACATTTGATTATAGTATCGATAAAAATGGAAGTTTGCAACTTCAGATTTATCCGGGTGTATCAAATTATGAGAAGGTAAGAAGAGATTGGAATAAAGAGGTTATAAAAGGGAAATATACGGAACTTCAGAATAAGAGCAGTACTTGCTATATAGGCGACAATGGGTATATATTTACTATGGAACAGGTTATAGAAGCACTTAAAAATCTTGAAAGTTCGAATGAAATGAATTAAAATATGTTTTATGAAATTGATTGTAGGTTTAGGAAATCCAGAAATAAAATATGCTTTTACCAGACATAATACTGGTTTCCTTGCTGTTGATGAACTCTTAAGGAGACTTGGAGGACTTGATTTAGATAAAGATAAGTTTAATGGCATTTTCACAAAGACTAAAATGGAAAATGAAGATGTCATAATAGCAAAGCCTATGACGTATATGAACTTAAGTGGGGACTTCATAAAACCACTTGCAGATTTTTACAAGATAGACCCAAGTGATATTATCGTTATCTATGATGAACTAGCACTTCCAGTTGGTAAAGTTAAGATAACAAAAGAAGGTTCTTCTGCAGGTCATAATGGTATAAAATCAATCATAGCAAATCTTGGTACAGAGAAGTTTATAAAAGTTCGCATCGGCATTAAAGATGATAAACCGATGGTGAGTCAGATAGATTTTGTACTTATGAAATACACACCGGATGAATTAAAAGAACAAAAGAAAAATATTGATAGAGCAGTTGATGCTGTAGAGAGTATAATTAAAAACGGTATAGACAAGACGATGAATGACTTTAATGGACTTAAAGATTAGAATACTTTTGATAGATATATAACTTTGTAAATGTTCTATAATATAAATAGTAACAGAGATTATTTAAAACTGAAAAAGTGCCTTGGTGAAAATCCGAGGTCTGTTTTAGTGCGCAATATCTGTGACAATGCAAAAGTTAATTTTATTGCGACTTTTACAAATAGACAAAAAATAGTAGTGCTCCCTGATGAAAGGAGTGCTATTTTATTTTATGAAGATGCAAAGTTTTATGAAAAACAGGTATATTACTTTGGCGAGAAAGACTTGCTTTTTGCTTCCGCAAGTGTGGACGATGAAAAACTATTGAAAGATAGGACAGTCATATTAAAAAAACTTTTGAATAAAGAAAATATAACCTTAGTGACAACTATTTCTGCTTGTCTAGAAAAACTTCCTTCTCTTGACAATGTGATGGATAGAATTATAAAACTTGCAACTACCAAAGAAATAGTTTTTGATGAGTTAATTTCAAAACTTATCGATATTGGATATGTGAGAGTGAATGAAGTAGAAGTACCTGGCGAGTTTGCAGTTCGAGGTGGCATCATAGATATATATGAAGTATCTAATGATGACCCAATAAGAGTAGAGTTTATCGGAGATATAGTAGAAAGCATTAGATATTTTAATGTGGAAACGAAAAGGTCTACTGATGCGATAGATAAGATTGATGTCCTTCCTATAGTGGATAGCGAAAAAAGTAAAGGTAGCACATTTATAATGGATTATTTTTTAAGTGATGCACTTATATTCTTTGATGAGCCAAAGAGACTTAGTGATAGAATTAATCTTGTCATAGATATGCTTCGAGAGAGTTACGAAAACAGACAAATGATTGAAAAAGATATTGACTACGAAGACCAAGATAAGATTAAACAGATAGAACTATTTGATTCAAAATATGTATTTGATAGACTAACTGATAAAAATTGCATTCAGCTTACAAGTTTAGATGATTCACCTTATGTAAATGAAGAAAAGTTTAATTTGCAAAAGGGTTCTTGGGATTATGATTTTGATTTTATGATGACTACTCCAATCTTTGATAAAAAAGATTATGCAAAGACAAAGACGGAAATTAAATCGTATCTCGCAAGAGATTTTGCGGGGCTTATAGTATTAAACTCACATACAAGATCTGAAAGACTTGCATCTGAACTACAAAGTGAGGGTATAAATGCATACCTTATCACGACATTAGATGAAAAGGTAAATGATGGAAGTATAGGTATCTATGTAGGAGAATTATCAAGTGGCTTTATAGATGAAACAGATAAGTTTTTCATATTTACTGAAAAAGATCTATTTGGCATAGAGCCAGAGAGAAGAAGGAGAATACTAAAAAATAAACACCGCGAAGGTTATGCTCCAATAAATGACCTTGGTGAACTTAAACTTGGCGATTATGTAATCCACGAAAATTATGGTGTGGGAGTATTTAGAGGTATAACAAGACTTGAAACTGATGACATAGAAAAAGACTATGTGAAGATTGAATATGCTGATGGTGGTTTCTTATATGTACTTGCAACTAAACTTGAAAGTCTTGAGAGATTTGCATCAAAAACTGCAAAAGTTCCTAAACTTAATAAACTCGGAAGTAATGATTTCTTAAAATTAAAAAAGAAAGTCAAAATAGATATTTTAGAAACTGCAAAAGACCTTATAGAATTATACGCTAAAAGACAAGAGTCAAAAGGATATACTTTTAGTAATGATACTATTTGGCAGAAAGAGTTTGAAGAGACATTTCCATATATAGAGACATATGACCAGTTACTTGCTATTGAAGCAGTGAAAGCAGATATGCAATCAGATAAGACTATGGACAGACTTATCTGCGGAGATGTGGGATTTGGCAAGACAGAAGTTGCAATTCGTGCTGCATTTAAAGCAGTGCAAGATGGAAAGCAGGTTGCTTATCTTGTGCCTACGACAGTCCTTTGTATGCAACATTTTAGGACATTTATAGATAGGTTTTCAAAGTATCCAGTGAAGACTGCATTTCTATCAAGATTTAATACAAAAAAAGAAAATGGAAGAGTCATTGAAGCATTAAAAAATGGTGACATAGATATAGTCATTGGTACACATCGTCTTTTATCAAAAGATGTGGAGTTTAAAAATCTTGGGCTACTTATAATAGATGAAGAGCAACGTTTTGGTGTAAGTCATAAAGAAAAGATAAAGCGATTGAAAAATAATGTAGATGTCATAACACTTACAGCAACACCAATACCAAGAACTCTTTATATGTCATTATCTGGTATAAGAGATATGTCAATGCTTACAGAGGCACCACCGGAAAGGATGCCAATAAAAACTTATGTGCTTGAGTTTAATGAGGAACTGATTAGGGAAGCGATTAATAGAGAAATAAAAAGAGATGGGCAGGTATTTATAGTTCATAATAGAGTTTCTGATATTTATACATTTGCTGATAGGATTTCAGAACTTTGTCCGTATGCAAAAATTGCAGTGGCTCATGGGAAACTTAAAGAAGATGAACTCTCTGATACGATGATGGATTTTATTGACAAAAAATATAATGTGCTTGTGACAACTACGATAATAGAAACAGGACTTGACATTCAAAATGCAAATACATTAATCATAGATAATTCAGAGCAATTTGGCTTGTCGCAACTTTATCAGTTAAGAGGCCGGGTAGGTAGAAGTGATAGGACTGCTTATGCATTCTTTATGTATAGAAAAAATAAAGAACTTACTGAAGATGAACTCGCAAGACTTAAAGCGATAAAAGAAAATACTGCACTCGGTTCAGGATTAAAGATAGCTATGAAAGACCTTGAGATGAGAGGTGCTGGAAACATTCTTGGGCTCTCGCAAAGTGGACATATTGATGCAGTTGGATATGACCTTTATATAAAACTTCTAAATGAAGCTGTGAAATATCTTAAAGATAATAAAAAAGATGATGAAAATATTGACGCAGTAAATGCAGAGGATTTTGTAAATGGCTTTGACACTATAGTTGATATAGATATAGATGCATTTATACCAAATACTTATATAGAAGATGAAGAAGTGAAACTTGATGTATATCGTAAGATATCTAAATGCGAAAAAGAAGAAGAGTTTGATGATTTGAAAGTAGAACTAAAAGATAGATTTGGCGAGTTCCCAAGAGAACTTGAAAATCTTATATTTATCGCTAAACTCAAAAATAAAGCGCATAGATATTATGTGACTACTTTATATATAAAGAGAAAATTGGTGACCATCACATTTGCAGAAAATCATAAAGTAGACGGTCAATCTGTTGTTGATATAGTAAATAAGTTTTGTGGTGCTATAAGAGTTATAAATGGAAAGCAAGTAACTCTTACTTATCGTGCAACTGAAGATGATAATCCTAGTGTTGATAAGTCACTCAAGATAGCAGAACATGTGATAGATTCGCTTAAATTGTTGGGGAAATAAGTTTTGAGAGTGTTTATTCAAAAAGTAAATGTTTGTTTGTGGTAGGTGGTATTGTCTAAAACGAAGAAAACAGTTATTTTTAATCTTGCAATCAATTGTTGACATATGATGACAAAGCAGGTATAATAGTATTATGGTTAACTCTTTAGTTCAATTTAGAATTGATGAAAAAATAAAAAATGATGCAAGTGAAGTGTATGAGAGATTGGGTCTTGATCTATCAAGTGCTATTAAATTGTTTCTGAAAAAGACTATTAGGTTAAATGCCCTGCCTTTTGATATTAATAGTGATGAAATAGATGAGTCTGAATTAAGACAAAAAAAAGCATTGGCGCTTCAAGAATTAGATAAAATGGGTTTTAGTTTTTCACATGATATAAAAGAGAAAGATGAAATCTATAATGCACTAATGGAAAAATATGAAAGTATTAATTGATACAAATGTTCTCATAGATTTTTTAACTAAGAGAGCACCATTTTATAAAGATGCAAAAGAAGTTTTAATGAAATGCACTCATGAAGACATAGAAGGTTTTGTTGCGATGCACACAATATCAAATCTATGGTACATACTTCGAAATGAAGAAGCGAAGATGCGAATTAAATGTATAAAAATCATATGCTTGGCATTAACTGTTTGCTTTACTACGCATAATGAAGTATATAATATAGTAAAAAATGAATTATTTGATGATTTAGAAGATGGATTGCAAGAAGCTTGTGCATACACAAATAAAATGGATTACATTGTAACAAGAAATGTTAAAGACTTTAAGAATTCCAGAATTAAGGCTTTAACACCTGCACAGTTTATTAATAATAATAGTGTATAGGGTTAATCAAATCAAACTAAATATATTTCATAGTGAAGCAGATTTTAAGAATAAAGTTGCTAAAACTATAGGGGTGAGTGTAGCTGACATAGATTGGTCTACACTTATTATTTTACATAGGTCAATAGATGCTCGTAATAAGTCAAATATTTTATTTGTCTATAATGTGGCATTTGATTTTGTAGGTGCGACCAAAATCGTAGGTGAGAGCATTGCGAGTCCTAATAAAAAGTATGTAAAAAGTTTAGAAGAGTATAGCCAAATAACTTTCAACCCTATAATAATTAACAGTATGAGTAATAATAAAACTACTCGCAAAAGTGTAAGTAATAATGAAAATAACATTTCATCTATAAAAAAAAATATTCGCCCAATTGTTGTAGGTTTTGGCCCGGCTGGTATTTTTGCCTCATATATATTTGCATTAAATGGGTTGAAACCAATTATTGTTGAAAGAGGGAAGGCGATTGAAGATAGAATTAAAGATGTTGATAAGTTCTTTGAGAGTATGGAACTCGATGAAAACTCAAATGTCTGCTTTGGTGAAGGTGGAGCAGGTGCATTTTCAGATGGAAAGTTAAATACAAATAATAAAGATAAGACAGGTGTATATAGATTTGTTTTAGAAACATTTGTTAAGTTTGGTGCAGATGAGAAGATACTCTATGAAAATCTTCCACATGTTGGGACTGATAAACTTGTAGAGATTATAAAAAATATAAGAAATGAAATTATAAAGTTAGGTGGGGAGATACATTATAATACAAAGTTATGTTTTAATAGCGGACTCGCAGAGTTCGTCCCTACAGGAAACATCGCTCCTACAGGAGATGCTCCAGTGGTTCTTGCGATTGGCAATAGCAGTAGAGATACATTTCGCGAGTTGATAGAAAATGGTTTTGATATAAAGGTAAAACCGATAGCAGTAGGTTATAGAATAGCACACAAGCAAAACTACATTGATGAAGTGCAGTATGGAAATGTGGAACATTTAAATGGTGATGCTTATAAAAGTGAAAGTATGGATAGTCAAAGTGGTGTAGGGCATAATTTGTCAGATATAAGACAGATACTTGGACCTGCAACTTATAAACTAACCTATGATGTAGGTAATGGTCACTCGGTGTATAGTTTTTGTATGTGCCCGGGTGGATATATTGTGAACTCATCAAATAAGAAAGGGCAACTCTCTATAAATGGTATGAGTTATAATGATAGAGCAGGGAAGTATGCAAATTCGGCGATTGTTGAGACAATATCGCCGGAAGATATTTTGGACTCACATCAACGGATGGAACTTAAAATGATTGAGTTTCAAGAGAAAGTGGAGAAGGTCGCATTTGAATTAGAAAAAGGATATATACCTTATGTGGCAAGTGCTGGTGGTGACATTTGCAGTGAAGACTTGTTTAAGGGGAAGGCAAAGTATTGTGAGAAATTAAAGTCGGTGTATGAGAATTGTGGGCTTAAATTTGATATAAATAAAGATATAGAGATGGCGCTAAATCATTTTAATAAAATAATGCCGGGGTTTTTTGAAGTAAAAGAGCTTTCGCCTACGGAATATGTGATTGCGGGGGTGGAGACAAGGACAAGTTCGCCAGTTAAACTGGATAGAGATGAAGACTATATGTGTAATGTGAAAAACTTCTATCCTTGTGGTGAAGGACTTGGCCATGGTGGTGGAATTATGTCTTGTGCAGCAGATGGTGTAAATGTAGCGATGAAAATAATAGAGAAAAGATTTAGTTAAAATATAGGTATAAATTGAAAGTGCAAAATTAGGCAGATTTCGACCACTATATATTGTGGTCGATTTTTTTTGAAAAAAAGCCGATTTTGCTTGACTTTTTGCGATTTTATATTACAATATATATCCGAGGGCTTGAAAAGTCCAATAAAATCAATGGGCAATATGCCTACATATAGGAGGATAATATGAATAAAGCTGAATTAGTTGAGAGAATTGCTGAGGCTACTGGACTTACAAAGAGAGATAGTGAGGCATCTGTGAATGCATTTGTTGATACTATACAATCATCTCTTAAAAAGGGCGAAAAAGTAGCTATAGCTGGATTTGGTACATTTGATGTATCTAATAGAAAGGCAAGAACAGGAAGAAATCCACAAACTGGAGAAGAAATCAAGATAGCTGCTTCAAAATCTCCAAAGTTCAAAGCTGGAAAGTCTTTTAAGGACATGATGAACTAATTAATGAGACTTGATAAGTATCTGAAAGAAGCAAGAATTGTAAAGAGACGGACGATTGCCAATTCCCTATGTGATAGTGGAAAAGTATCAGTGGGTGGCATTACTAAAAAGTCATCATATGAAGTATGTGTTGGAGATAAGATTTCCATCAAGTATGGTGATGCAGAGATTTCTCATGAGGTTGTAACAATACCATATGAACGAAAAAGTAAGAAAAAGTAGAGACAGAGTAGTTTTGAGGTCTCCATTTGGGCGAACTATAATGGTATTAGTCATTATCGTTTTAGCCATACTATTATTTGCGTCATATAGAGTATTTAATGAGAAAAATAAAGAGTTCGCAAGAAGTGAAAAAAGAATTGAACAACTTGAAAATGAGATTTCAGATGCTAATAAAATAGCTGAAGAGTTAAAAAAGAAAGATAATAATTCTGTAAGCGACGAAGACATTGAAAAAGTTGCAAGACAGGAATTGGGACTTATAAAGAGAGACGAAATAGTAATAAAACCAAATTAAGGGTGCAGAAGCACCCTTTTTATTTTATAGCAAATGCTGTTCAATATATGTTATAATTAACATATGCATCATATATTTGTAAATGAGAATAGTATAAATCTTTCAGCAAAAAAGATAGTTTTATTGAAAAATGATGATGAAGAAACTTTTAATCATCTTGTGAAATCACTTCGGATAAGTGTTTCAGAAAAAGTTTTATGTTCCGCAGTGCCATTTAAATCATCTTTTGACTATTTGTGTGATGTAGTAAATGTATCAAACTCTGAAATAGTATTTAGCATATTGGAAGAAACTACTGCAAGAGAACTACCAGTCAAGATAAACTTATACCAGGGCATTAGCAAATTGGACAAATTGGAGTTTATCATTGAAAAAGCAGTAGAGTTAGGAGTTAGCACCATCACACCACTTAAAACGAAATACTGTATAGCAAAAATTGATGAGAAGAATTGTGAAAAGAAAATGTCAAGATGGAGCAAAATTGCAAAATCTGCATCAGAACAGAGTAAGAGACATATAATACCAGAAGTCAAAGAGCCACTTGATTATGATAGTTTGATGGAAAGATTAAAGGCTGATTTGAATGCAGGTGAAAATGTTTTCACACTTTTATTTTATGAAAATGCAAATGGCATAAATGAAACTAGGGAAGTGATAGGTCGCATTAAAGAGAAATTGAAAATTGGTGAAGAAATAAGCATCAATGTAATAATAGGTGCAGAGGGTGGATTTTCAGAAGAAGAGATAAAATTAGCAAAAAAGTCAGGACTTATTATTTTATCTCTAGGTGACAGGATACTTCGGACAGAAACGGCTTCAGTAACGGCATTATCAATACTTATGTATGAAATGTCATAAAAAATCTGCCATAAAATTGCAAAAATTGATGAGTTATGATAAAATTAGATGACATAAAAATGCATAAGTATAAAGGAGATATATATGGTAATAGGATTTAAAGGTGAAAGTGCAAAGTTAAAAAATCTTTATAAAGAACTTGGACTTAAAGAAATAAAACCAAATGATTTTGATGAACTAAAATCAGAGATAGAAAAAACAGATGGAAGTTCAGTTATATTAAATTATAATGAGATAATGGTATTTGAAAAGCCTACTGCAGATTTAGTCGAAAAGAGAATTGCAGTATTATCTGCGGTATCAAGATGTAAGAAAAATATTTTCTTGTCACTTACAAAAGAAGACAAGAGCCTTGATAAGATACAGTTAGCCATTTCTATATGTACTAAAGTAAATACTAAAGACATGAAAGTCATAGAAGAGTTATACAATTTCTGCAATACTGATTTACCTTACAGCGGAAAACTTGGAGATAATGAATATGCAGTAAGAGTACATGGAGAGAATAGAGCAATAGCAAGGTCAATTGATGATATAAAAAAATTATTGAAATAATGATAAAAAAATAGTTCCAAACGGAACTATTTTTTTAACTTCTTAAGTTCTTCTATAAGAGCAAGATCAGATTCAGTTATTTTCAAATTACTATCTACAACATTTCCATTTGGATAAGTAATCTTGACATCGAGAACTGTATCAACCGGGAAACCATTTTTCTGAACCGCCTTTATGAACTGTGGGAACTTTGGATGGTTTTTACTAAACTTTCCCCATAGTCCGCCGAGTTTTAGCATCATACCTATGTCCATATAAACCTCCTATTCGTTAATTAATAAATCAGATAATATTTTGTTTGATACATCAAGTCCTTCATCAGTTAAAAAATAATTATTTTCTACTCTTCTTATAAGTCCCATTCCTTGATATATCTTAAGTGCTGTACCAAATAAATCTTCAAACTTTTTATTAAATGTATTGTAGAAATCATCAGTATTTATTCCGGATATTTTCCTAAAACCAAGCATCATATATTCATTTATGTGGGAATTAATACTGACTTGTGCAATTTCATCATAGTACTCATCTATTTTTTTATTAAGCATATAACTTTTATAATCAAGTGATAAATAGTCGTTAATCTTTGTTTTATTTTTGTATCTCTTACTATCTATGTAGGAAGCAGAGTTTAGACCAAAACCTATATACGGCACATCACTCCAGTAGCCAAGGTTATGTCTACATTCAAAACCACTCTTCGCAAAGTTACTTATCTCATATCTATTTAACCTATAGTAACTCGTTAAGTCTTTCGTAATTTTATCCATAAGAAGCAAATCTGATTCAAGTGGAAGTTGTATCTCATTATTATCAAGCATAGTTTTAAATGCAGTTCCATTTTCGATAATAAGATTATAAATCGATATATGTTTAACGTTAAGCATTAGTACTTGTTTAAGTGTCTTTCTATATGACTCTGGACTTTGACCTGGGATGCCATTTATCAAATCTACATTTATATTTTTGATGCCGAGATGTATGGCTACATTGTAGGCATTTAAGAAGTCAGAATAATTATGTATTCTGCCAAGAGTTTTAAGCTCATCATCATTTGCTGACTGAAGACCAATGCTAAGTCTATTTATGCCAGAATCATAATAAGTTTTTAACTTATCCATAGTCGCTGAATTAGGATTTACTTCTATGCTTATCTCTGCATCTTCATTTACATTATAGCTTTTATATATACTTTCAAGTATGAATCTTATATACTTTGCTTCAATAAAACTTGGAGTTCCTCCACCTATATAGATGCTACTTATCTTAAAGTTATTTGCAAGAAAACTTTTTGATTCTATTTCGGTAAGTAATTTTTCTATATAGTTATTTACTACATCATGAGTAGCATGAAATGATACAAAGTCACAGTATTTGCATTTTTTTTCACAAAATGGAATATGAATATATAATTCAAGATTTTGCATATGGATATTATAGCATAATTTGATTAATAATGTTATAATATATTGTTATGAAAAATGACGATATGCTTGAAAAACTTAAAAAGATTAGTGCAAGTATAAAATCAAAAGAGTTTTTTCCATTTTACTATTTATATGGGGATGAAGATTACTTTTTGACTCAAGTTAAGAATAGCATCTTAAAGGCATTTAGTGATGATACAAAACTTAATACTAAAGTTTATACGAAGGATAATTTTGTATTAAATGATGTCATGAAGTATCTTGGAAATCTTCCTTTTATGAATGAGAAAAAACTTATCATATTTGATGGTGTTGATTATTTTGTGAAAAATAGAGATGCATCTGAAACAAAAGATATGATAGATGCATTTGAAAAATCAAAGGATATCAATATAGTTGTATTTTTTAAATATGAGAATGGCGATAGATACTTAAAATCTTATGACAAGAGTAATGTCTTTCTTAAATATTTTTCAGATAATGGGATAGCAGTAAATACACATAAGCTTGATGAGGCTTCATTAAATAAGTATATTATAAATCATTTTAAGAAATCCGGGATAGAGATTGATAAGGTAGAGGGTGCATACTTTATAAGAACCTGTGGATGTGACTTAAATAATCTCTACAATGAAGCAGATAAACTTATATCATATGTTGGCGATAGAAATAAAATAGAGAGAAAAGACATAGATAGTGTAGTTACAAAAAATATAGATGATAAGATATATAATTTAATTGACTTATATAATTCAAATAAGAAAGAAGAGGCACTTAAGTTCTATGGCGACCTTTTAAGTGAGGGAGAAAAAGTTCCGGTAATCTTTTCTGTCTTTGCATATAATTATAGTAGTTTAATAGTTTGCAAAGACCTCATGCAAAGAGGGAAAGGACAGAAAGATATAGCAGAAGCCATGGGTATAGAGCCTTGGAGAGTTGCCAAATTAATGAGTGCCAATAAATATGTAAGTATGGAAACACTTGAATATCAGATGAAGAGAATAACAGACATCGCACTTTCAAGAGTTAAGGGTAACTTGGATGAGGATTATATGTTACTTTTACTTATGAATTAGAGGAATTGAGTATGGGAATATTTGATGAAAGAATTGAGAAAGCAAAGACAATATGTATTTTGGGTCATCAGACACCTGATGGTGACTGTATTGGTTCTGCTCTTGCTATTTATAAGTATATTAAAAACAAATATGGAGAAGATAAAACTTTAAAAATATATCTTGATGAGTTTTCAAAAAAGTTTTTAATTTTGCCAAATGCTGATAAGATTAGACATGACTTAAATGATGCAACAGTATTTGACCTTGCTATCATAGTTGATGCTGGAAATGTAGAAAGACTTAAAGATTTCAAAAGATATTTTGAAGAGGCAAAAGATTCTATAATTTTTGACCACCATGAAAATAACAATGTACCGGCAAAAGTTAGTGTAGTAAGTCCTGAAAGCATAGCAACCTGTGAGGTTTTGTATCCATTTCTTGATAAGGCATATATAGATAAGGATGTAGCTACTTGCCTTTATGTGGGACTTGCCACTGATTCTGGAATATTTAGATATAAGGCAACTACAAAGAAGACATTTCTTTTAGCATCAGAACTAATTGATTACGGTTTTGACTTTACTAAAATCTTGGACACTATAGTATTTGATAATTCTATAAAGCAGAGAAAGGCACAGGGGATAGCTTTTGATAGACTTAAACTTATCTGCAAAGGTAAAGTTTCATATTCGTATTTACTTCAAGAAGAACTTGATGAATTGAATATAAATAAAAATGATATAGATAATATAATTGTATATCTAAGAGAGATTGAAAATATAAAGATTGCTTCATTCGCATATCCGGTTGGTGTAAATACTTATAAGTTCAGCCTTAGGTCTAAAGATGATGCACTCAATGTAGCAGAGTTTGCAAAGGAACATGAAGGTGGAGGACATATACTTGCAGCAGGATGTATTTACCACGGCGACATTGATACAATCAGTGAAAAATATGAAAAGGACATGGCAGAGTTCATTGAAGGAAGAGAAAATAATAAATGATATAAGGGGATTAATTATACTTGATAAGCCAAAAGGCATAAGTTCTAATTTTTGTCTAACAATCCTGAAAAAGTGTTTGCACCCAAGGAAAATCGGTCACATCGGAACTTTAGATGAAAATGCGACAGGAGTTTTGGTATGTCTACTGGGAGATGCGACTAAATGTCAAGAGTACTTAATGAAAACTTACGAGAAAGTATATGAGGCAGAATTGATACTAGGGATTGGCACTGATACAGAAGATATAACGGGGAAAGTCATAAGTGATGATAAAGAAATAGCTAAAAGTTTTGACATTAGAAAGCTAAAAGATACGATAAAATCTTTTGTAGGGACATATGAGCAAGTGCCACCTATGTATAGTGCAAAAAAAATCGCTGGAAAGAAACTTCTTGATATGGCGAGAAAGGGAATAAGTGTAGAGAGAAAGGCTTGTAAAGTTTCTATTAATAGTATTGATATAATTGAAAGTGATAATTATGATTATGAGTTTAATAATCATAAATATAAAAAAATAGATATAAGAGTAAGTTGTAGTAAGGGAACATATATAAGGACACTTTGTAAAGACATAGGTGAAAAAATCGGCATACCATCTTGTATGGGAAACTTGAGAAGACTTGCAGTGGGGGATTTTAAAACTACCGACAGTGTGACACTTGATGTTATAAAAGAAAAAGCATTAAAGGGTGATTTGTCATTTATTAAGCCGTGTTATTATATGAAAAATAATTCAGTATTGACATTTGGCAAGTTTGAGATGCTACATCTTGGTCATCAAAAGATTATCAATCAAGTTGTTTCAGATGCAAAAGAAAGTTCTCTTGAAAGTACGGTTGTGCTTGTTGGAAATGTGAAAGATACCGCAATCCTTTCAAAAGATCAAAGAATTAGTAAACTTAAATATCTTGGTGTAGATAATATTTGCAATTTTCCACTAAATGAATATACTATGAATATGGGGGCGGAAGATTTTGCTGAAGAAGTTTTGATAAAGCAATTGAAAGCAAAAGAAATAGTTGTGGGAAGTGATTGCCGATTTGGATATAAAGGTTTGGGGGATAAAAAAATACTTGAAGACATATGTAGAAAACATAGTGTAGTCTTAAAAATCATTGATAAAATTAAAGTCCCTGGGACTGATATATTTATATCTTCAACTCTTATCAAAGAAGAATATGAAAAGGGAAACTTTGAATTGGTAGACAGTTTACTTGGTAAAAAAGTTTAGGAGCAGTTATGAAGAATGTCGAGATAGAGAGAAAGTTTTTGGTTAGAAAAGAAGACATTGGTTTTGAATTAAAAAAGTATAGATATGAAAATATAACTCAAGGTTATTTGTATTTAAGACCTTCTATTAGGATTAGGAAAGCTAACAACAAATATTTTTTTACTATCAAGACAAAACCACCAAAAGAAATAAATGTGAAAAACGATTTGGCTAGAACCGAATATGAGATAGAAATACCAAAAAAATGTTATAATTATTTGCTAAAATATCATATAGGTAGACTTATAACAAAGAGAAGATATTTTATAGAATATAAGGGCTATACCATAGAACTTGATATTTTTTCAGGTGACTTAAAAGGCTTAATATATGCCGAAATCGAGTTTAATTCAGTTGAAAAAGCGTTAAAGTTTAATCCGCCAAAGTGGTTTTATAAGGATGTGACTGGTATAGAAAAATATAAAAATACTCAATTAAGTATTTGTAAAAATCTTAAAAATGTTATAGAATATTAGAGAAGCATTGGCGAGTGGTCGCTTTATATGTAAAGAGGAAAGTCCGGGCTTCACAGAGCGGGATGCAAGATAACGTCTTGACGGAGTAATCCGATGAACAAGTGCAACAGAAAATAAACAGCCTTTATGGCAATGGTGAAATGGTGGTGTAAGAGACCACCGGGTTCATAGTGATATGGAACCGCAGTGCAAACTCCATCCGAAGCAAGTAAAATTAGTCATTAAGGTTGCTCGCCTTGACTATGGTATACGCTTGAGGTTTGTGGTGACACAAATCCCAGATAGATGACCACATAGACATAACCCGGCTTATAGCCAATACTTCTTTTATAAAAAAATAAGAGTAAGTTGCCTTGAGAAAAATTTTGAAAAAATTTTTAGAGTTTTTTATTGTGTGTATAGTTTTTATATACACATTTAGTTTTTATTCTTTTGCTGATTTGGTTGAGATAAAGAATGGAGTTAAGACTACTTATGCAGATAAGCCACGAGCATTACTCGACACTCTAAAGAAACCTTATGATTTCAAATGGGCTCTTGATAAAAAAGGTGATTGGCGACTTTACATTAGAAATATGACTGGAAGACTTGTAAGCACTTCTAATATGTGGGTCAATATCGCAAGAAAAGTTACCGGAGAAAATGGAAGTGAATTGCAAGTTGTGGATTATTATTACTTTGACTATCACGAAAAAATGGTTACCGGTTGGCTTATAGATAAAGATGGAAATACATTTTATCTAAATACAGATGAAAACGAACTTGGAAGAATGGTAAGAGGTTGGCAGAAGATAGGAAATGACTATTATTATTTCAACCAGCAAAATGGTATATTATTAAAAAATGCCATAACCATAGATGGATTTTATGTAGATGAAGAAGGAAAATGGAAATAAAAAAGTCACTTATTGATAAGTGACTTTTTTATTGCAAAAAATTAGTTAGTCATTTGTGTAGTTATCAAAATATCCTTGTACAAGTATGACAGGTGTTCCTTTATCTCCAGAACCTGATGTAAGATCACAGAGGCTTCCAAGTAAATCGGTTATCTGTCTTGGAGTAGTTCCCTCTGATACCATCTTGCCTTTTAGATCATTGTCTTTTTTCTTTATAGAATCTTTAATTGCATTTTTCAATTCTTCACCAGATAAGTTTTTGTAATCGTTATCCGCTAAATATTTTAGTTTTAATTCATTTGGTGTCCCTTTTAATCCATCTGTAAATGCAGGAGAGACTACTGGGTCAGCGAGTTCCCAGATCTTGCCTTGTGGATCCTTAAAGGCACCATCACCATAAACCATAACTTCTATATCTTTTCCAGTTTTTTCTTTAAAATCTTTCTTTATATTAAGAACTAACTCTCTACATTCATCTCTTGGGAAAAGTTTTACTTTATCTTCGGTTGCTTTATTTGAACCAAGTAAACCATATCTCTCATTATACCCAGAACCATTTACACTTGATGTGAGTATGTCATCAAGCCCAAGAACAATCTCTGCACCATTTTCTTTAAGTATTCTCTTGGTTCTAACTCTTGTGTGAATGTCGCAAGTTAATACATTTTTTGCAAACTTAAGTATAGTTTTTGCTTGGTTAGCAAATATTATTTCGCACTGACATCCTTCATCTTTTATAAGCTTTTCAAAATACTCTATATAGTCGACACCTGTGAATTCGTGTTTTTTATATCCAAAAAGTTCTCTATATTTTTTTAAATCAAGAACGTCAGAATAAGGATTTATCCCTTTGTCGTCAAGTTCATCAAGACTTAAAAGAGCATTTCCAACTTCATCAGATGGATAAGAGAGCATAAGAACAATTTTTTTTGTAGCCCTTGCTATGCCTTTAAGAAGAATTGCAAAACGATTGCGTGATAATATTGGGAAGATAACACCTAAAGTATCACATTTAAACTTATTTTTTATGTCACTTGCTATCTGGTCTATAGTGGCATAATTGCCTTGTGCTCTTGCGACAATTGATTCTGTAATGGCAACTACATCCTTATTATTTAATGCTATATTTTCTGAACTTGTAGCATTTAAAACTGAATCCACCACTATCTTTCTTAAGTCATCTCCATCTCTTATGATTGGACATCTTATGCCTATTGATTTAACTCCAGTTTTTCTCTCCATATGACCTCCGTGTATAAATATTTCATACAAATATTATACAACTAATTTAAGAAAAAATGTATTGATTTTTAGATAATTTATATTATAATTATAAGGAAACTCTGCTTGAAAAGTTGAAAACAAATACTTTTTAAGCATATATACATAATTAAACCTAGGAGGGTAAGAAATTGAAAAAAACTTTAAAAATGTTTGTTAGTTTTGCATTAATCTTGAGTATGGCATTAAGTATGGTATCTTGTGGTGGAGCTGGTGCTAATGGTGATGGAGGTAAGAAAGAATTATTTATACTAAACTTTGGTGACTATATGGCAGAAGAGGCAATTGAAGTTTTTGAAAAAGAAACAGGTATCAGAGTTCATCAAGATGTATTTGAAGCAAATGAAGAAGTTATACCAGTTATTGAGAGTGGCACAAAATATGATGTGATTTGTATCTCGGATTATTGTATAGAAAGAATGCTAGATAGAGATTTGTTGCAACCTATTGATAAGAGTAAAGTTCCTAATCTTTCAAATATTAATAAAGATAAACTCAATTTATTATCAGCCTGTGATCCAGGAAATGCTTATGCTGTTCCATATTTTTGTGGATCAATGGGAATATTCTTTAATAAAACAAAACTTGATCAGATAAATGTACCATATCCAAAGAGTTGGAAAGATTTATTTAACCCAGCACTTAAAGGTGAACTTATAATGCAAAGTTCTGTAAGAGATTTATATACTGTAGCACTTAAGATGCATGGCTTCTCTGTCAACTCAGTAAATAAGGAAGAACTTGATATCTGCACCGAAGATTTTATAAAGCAGAAACCTTATGTACAAGCATATATGACTGATCAAGTAAAAGAGAAAATGCTCTCTGGCGAAGCTGCTATAGCACCACTCACAAGTGGTGATGTGCAGTATGTATATCTTGAGGGTGGACAAGATGAGTATTGCTTTATAGTCCCAGAAGAGGGAACACAAATGTTTATAGATGCATGGTGCATACCAAAAAATGCTGTAAATGTTGATAGTGCTCATATGTTTATCGATTATATGTGTAGAGAAGATGTAGCAAAATTAAATGCTGAATATGTAGGATATGAAACTGTAAATGATAAAACACCAGATGAAGATTTCTTATTTATGAAACAGATACCAGGTGCATATGTTGATTATAGCAATGGCAATTTTGAACTTGAGAGAGATGTCGCAGATGCTATAAGATATTATACTGATGGTTATAATAGAATTAAGGCTTCGTAAATGAAATCAAATTGGTTTTTATACAATAGAAGTAAAGATATAAAAAATATGACACAGAAGTTTGGGATAGATGCCCTTACTTCTGTGATTTTATGTAATAGAAATATATATGAAGATGATGCTGTAAAGAAAATATTATCAAATAATATAGATGACATAAATGATGCAAAACTTCTCCCAGATGTCGATAAGGCAGTTTCAATACTAAAAGAATATATAGACAGCAATAAAAAGATTATGATAGTGGGAGACTATGATGTAGATGGTGTGTGCGCTACATATATTTTATATGACACGATAAAAAAACTCGGTGCAAACATATCTTATGCCATACCTGATAGACTTTCAGATGGATATGGAATCAATAAGTCGATAATTGAAAAGGCAATAAATGACAAGATAGATCTTATAATAACCTGCGATAATGGCATTGCAGCAGGAGAACAAATCACTTATGCAAAAGAAAATAATATCGAAGTTATAGTGACAGACCATCATGACATTTCAGAACTTCCAAGAGATGCAGTGGCAATAGTAGACCCTAAAAGAAAAGATGTAGATAACCCTTATCCATTTGAAGGAATATGTGGCGCTGTAGTTGCTTGGAAGTTTATGGCGAGATATTATGAACTGTATAAAAATGATAAGAGTTTTGTGATTGACAATTATCTTGAGTTTGCAATGATAGCAACTATAGGTGATATAATGTCTCTAATAGATGAAAATCATATCATTGCAAAACTTGGATTAAAGAAAATAGTAAATACAAAAAATGCAGGGCTTAAAAAACTTCTTGAAGTAACTGGCATAGATTTACAAAATAAAGAAGTGACAACATATCATATCGGTTTTATAATAGGACCACTTATAAATGCAGCAGGAAGGATGGATAAGGCAACACTAGCACTCAGGCTTTTTATAACTGATGATGTTAAAGAGATAAATGAAATAGCAGAAGCACTTAAAGTCTTTAATGAAGAAAGAAAAAAGATGACAGAAGATGGTGCAAAAGAAGCTATAAAACTTGTAGAGACAGATTATAAGGAAGACAAAGTACTTGTTTTATTTGTAGAAGGTCTGGGAGAGCAGGTCGCAGGAATAGTTGCTGGAAGAATAAAAGAAAAATATAATAAACCTACTATAATATTGACAAGCACATTAAACTCTGATGAAGCAAAGGCAAGTTGTAGGTCGATAGAGGCTTATGACATTTTTGAAGCATTAAGCAAGCATAAGGATGTGTTTTTGAGATTTGGTGGCCATAGACTTGCAGCAGGATTCTCAATTTTGAAAAAAGACATAGTTAAACTTCGGAATAATCTAAATGATGAGTGCAAACTTGATGAGAAAGATTTCACACCAAAGGTTTATATTGATGCAGAGTTTCCATTTTATAATTTCGATTTGAGACTTATGAGTGAACTTGAAAAGATTGAGCCATTTGGGCAGGGGTTTAGCCGACCAGTTTTTGCTACTAAAGAAGTAAAGTGCAATATAAAAAATGTCTATGGTGCAAATAATAATATAATCCAGCTTGAATTAAATAAGGACCATCATGTGCTAAAAGCGGTGGCTTTTACGGATTTAGGTCCTATAAAAGAAAGAATTGAAAAAAGTGACATTTTAGATATAATATATAATCCTAAAATAAATGAATATAGAGGCGTGAAGTCTATAGACTTTAATATAGTAGAATATAGATAAAGGAAGCTTTTTGCTATTTACTTGGTATTATCGGGGCTTTAATAAAAAATAGTTGAAATAATTTGTCACATATTATATAATAAATTATGTATGCCAGTAGGCATATTCTTTATTAATTATGAGGTAATTTTTATGAAGTTAAAGAAAGGTATTGTGGTTTTAACAATATTTGCGATGCTTATAAGCATGATTTCTATAAGCTTTGCCGACCCAACTACAGATTTTCATACAGGTCCACTTCCAGGGGAGACAGAAGAAGGAGCAAATGGTCCTGAAGTTGTTGAGTATATGGTTTATAAAGATGATCGTAATATCGCACCAGGAAGTTTAAGTGGTGATGTAGACCTTAATACAGTAGGAAAGGGTTTGTTTTTTGATGGAACAGATTTTTATTTATTTATAGATACTGGTGTCATGGCTCAAAATTATATGTATACTATAGAAGGAGATAGGTTTTTCTTTGGTGAAAATGGAAAGATGGTCAAAGATCAACTTATAGATTATAATGGAGAGCTTTATTATTTTGATTTAAATGGTGCTATGTATAAGAACCGTTGGTATTCAGCAGAGGAACTTGATGAGTCAGAGAATGTCCTTGTGTATACTGATTATTATTTCGGTCCAACAGGAAGAGCATATAGAGCACTTGATGGTGGTACAGGACTTATAGTTAAGACAATAGATGGACAAAAGTTTGGATTTAATGTTGATGGCGAGAAGTTAGAAGGATATTGTGATCAAAATGGTAATATAATTGATCCAGCTCTTGACCCTGCATATGTTGACTGCGTATATTATTTTGACCCAGATGAAAATGGTGCAGCAGCAACTGGTTGGCATTTCTATGAAGGTAGCACAAGAAGTGATGAGTATGATGATAATGAAGAGATAGTTTTATACTTTGATGAGAAGACATGTAGAAAGGTAGCAGCAAAGGCAAGTTATGCAGAACAAGGCAGATGTGTAAGTAGAATTATTGAAGGCCAAAGATACATGTTTGATTCAAATGGTGTAAGAAAGAATAGTTGGTATACAGCAGAGCCAGGAAGAGCAACAAATTCAAATATGAAATATTTCAACGAAGAGATGGACGGATATCTTCAAAAAGGTTGGTTCTTGGCAGTACCTGGAAGTTTCTTGGCAAAAGGCGAGGACCTTAAACTTGAAGTAAATAAGAAAAAGCACAAAGAGGAAGAAGAGTGCTGGTTCTATGCAGGAAAGAATGGAAATATATTAAGAAAGACAATAAGAAAAATCGGTAACTACATATATGCATTTGATGATGATGGAGTTATGCAATATGATGCATTTGTAAAAGTTAAAAATGGAGCATTTGTAAAATCATATAGTACTGATGATGTAAATAGAGCAAACATATTACTTGACCCAGCAGAGTATGGTGGAAATGCAGACCCATATGTTGGCGTTAATGATTATGCTGATTCAGCAGGACTTATAGATAAAGAAAAGGGAATACTAAAAGTTGATGAAGGTGAGCAGTGGATGTATTTCCTTGGCGACTATGAGGGCGAGTCAAAACTTGGATCTCAAATAAAGCAAAATAAAGAAGTTAAAATAGAAGTAAGTGATTCAGATGTGTACTTTATACAAAATAGTGTTGGCGGATATGCAAAATATGAAGAAGGTATCACACTGAGCACTGGCACAGCAAAAGTTACAACTGTTGTTGAGAGAGGTGGACAATATATCCAAAATGGTGTTGTCCTTCGACCAAGCCCAGATGACAATGACTATGGAGTAGTTCGTAGATGGGCTCACAAAACAGAACATGGAAGTATGCTCAATTATAAGAATGAAGTAATAACACCAGCAGCAACTGACTATTATGTATTCTATGTTGTCAACTCAAAAGGCAGTCCAATCACAGCAAGTAATAAATCATTTAAAGATAAAAATGGAAACTATATATATGTAGGTAGCAATGGTGAGTTCATAGGCTACTATCCTTATGAAGGAAAGTATTATTCTAAAACTCCATCAAACTTGGTGTATGAAGATGGTACAGCAGTTCCATCTACCAATAATCCATGTTGGGCTTATAAGAAGGATGGAGATAAAAAGTGGACTTATGGATTACCACCAGAGGCAGCAAGAATCACACCAGAATCACTTGCCTTAAATTATAATGCAAATAGTTTACTTGGTTCAGGATCAGATTTTGGACCATACGAATATGGTATTGCATCTGCTATATATCAAGAGGCTACACCTTAGCCACTAATTTCATATAAATAGGACACATTTCTTTCACAATGTAGAGTTAACATATCTACATTGAGTTATTGAAAGGAGAAGAGATGAGAAATAGATTAATTGTTATTTCTATGTTGTTGTCACTTTGTATAAATGTTGTCCCTACTTTTTCTGCAACCCCTATAAAAAAGGAAGATGCAGCACTTTTTTCAAAAAAGAGTATCTATTCTGATGTAGGCGTCCAGGAACAGATAGTAAGTAAGGGGACTGATGACACAGGAATAAGACAGAGCGATGATGCTCTTAATAGATTTACCGCTATTACAGCAACTAAAACTGGTAATAAATATACAAACACTTGGTCTAATTATACTATTGAGCTTGAAGATCAATACTACAATGCAAATGAAATTTATGACTTCAATGCAGAAGGTATCAAATATGATTTTGGAGTATATTTCAATGATTATAGTCGACTCGCTGTGTATTATACAAGACTTTCAAGAGACTTAAATGTAGTTGCGGCAAACTTTGCACCAGGTCAACCTGTAGATGATGTCGAGATAGCAGGACAGATTTATAAACACGTTGCACTTGATGTTAAATATCCATATGGAGTAGAAAAATATAATTATTATCTTCGAGTTATAGATGGTAAATTAATGGTTATTGAGACCTATCATGAAGATGGATATGATAAATGTAGAGATTATATTGAAAAATTTGCAGCAGTTAAATAAATAAAATTGAATAAGCTCCCTTAGAGGAGCTTTTTTTTGAGGGGGAAGAAACAAGCATGAAAGATGTCACTAGAGGCATTGTCAAATTAATCTTTATCTTAGCTCTTATTGCCGGAGCAGCATATATTGGTAAGGAAGCAGCACCACTCATCAAGCTTGGTCTTGATCTTGATGGAGGTGTGTCTATAACTTATCAAGCAGCAAAGGATAATCCAACTCCAGAAGAGATGGGAGATTCTGTATACAAGTTGCAATTAAAGGCTCAAGATTATTCTACTGAAGCAGAGGTATACCAAGAAGGTGGAAATAAAATCAATATAGATATACCAGGTGTTAGTGATGCAAATGGTATACTTGAGGAACTTGGTAAGCCAGGAACTCTTTACTTTGTAGAAGGAAATCTTACTTGGCCACTACTTGCTACAGATAGCGAGGCAACTTCAGTTATTAATAATGATGAAAATATACCAGATGTTACACCAAATCCTTCTGGTTCAACATCATATTATTCAGGTGGCGTAAGAGTAGGCGAGACACAGGCAGAGGATTTAGTTACTGGTCCTGGCGTGGTTACTGATACTGCACAAGAGACAGTTGCTGGGCAGACTAGTACAGAAAATGTTGAGACTACTGTTGCTCCAGCCGTTGATAATATTTTAGGTGACAATGTTCATATAGAAGGTGCAGATATAATTCAAAATCCTGATGGGTCGATACAGATAGGTGGAACACCACAAGAAGGTGCGACAGTTATTCAGCAAGGCACTACACAAGAAGCAGTGGAAGCTTCTCCTTCAGAGATACCAAATTATGATTTTTCACAACAGCCAATTTTTGGTGATGATCAGATAGTTGTGTCAGGAAATGACATTACATCTGCAAGAGGTGGAATGTATACTGACAATTATGGTCAGACACAATATGTTGTCGACCTTGCATTTACTGAAGAAGGAAAACAAAAGTTTGCAGAAGCAACAGAGAGAAATCTTGGACAACCAATTTATATCATATATAATGGTGATATAGTTTCAGCACCATATGTGCAATCAGTAATTAGTGATGGTAGAGCCCAGATAACTGGAATGGAAAGTCTTGACTCTGCAGAGAGACTTGCATCAACTATTCGTATAGGTGCACTTAAACTTGAACTTGATGTATTAAGATCAAATGTTGTCGGAGCTAAACTTGGACAAGATGCTATAAGCACTTCACTTAAAGCTGGTCTTATAGGATTTGCAATCATTTGCTTATTTATGATACTTGTTTATAGATTGCCAGGTCTTGCAGCTTCACTTGCACTTACAATGTATGTGGGACTTACATTATTCCTTATACAATCATTTAATATAACTCTTACTCTTCCGGGTATTGCAGGTATCATACTTTCTATAGGTATGGCGGTTGATGCCAATGTCATTATATTTACGAGAATCAAAGAGGAAATTGGTGCTGGTAAGTCAACAAGGACAGCAATGAGAGAGGGATATAATAAGGCATTATCAGCAATACTTGATGGAAATATTACTACTCTCATAGCAGCAGTTGTGCTTAACTGGAAGGGAACTGGAAGTATAAAAGGTTTTGCAGCAACACTTGCTCTTGGTATTGTCCTTTCAATGTTCACAGCGCTTTTCATAACTAGATTTATTATGAAGGCATTCCTTGATTTGGGCATTGATAGTGAAGTAATGTATGGCAAGAAGGTAGATGATAAGATAGTAAACTTTGTAGGATTTAGAAAGATATCTTATGTTATATCTATTGCACTAATTGTTGTAGGAGTTTCATTTATAGTTATAAACTCAAGCAAAGGTATTGATGGATTTAATTATGGTCTTGACTTTAAAGGTGGATCTTCAACTAATGTAGAGTTTAATGAAAACTTAACACTTGCTGATATAGATAGTAGGGTAGTGCCAATATTTGAGAGAACAATTAACAGCCCAGATATTCAAACTCAAAAAGTTGCTAATACAAATGAAGTTATAATCAAGACAAGAACACTTACACTTGAAGAAATGAAAACAATTTATGAGACACTTGAGTCTGATTTCAGTGTGCCAGAGGAAAGAATTACAACTGAAAATATCTCTGGTGCAGTATCTGTTCAGATGAGACGAGATGCGATAGTAGCAGTTATAATTGCTACAATCTTGATGCTTATATACATTTGGTTTAGATTTAAAGATATAAGGTTTGCAGGATCAGCTGTCATAGCACTTATTCATGACTGTCTTGTGACTATAGGTTTCTATGCAGTGTTTAGATGGACTGTAGATTCTACATTCATAGCATGTATGCTTACAATTGTAGGTTACTCAATTAACGCTACCATCGTAATATTTGACCGTATAAGAGAAAACTTGGGAAGATTGAGAGGTAATGATTTAACAACAATAGTTAATGTTTCTATCACTCAAACATTTACAAGATCTATAAATACTTCTTTAACAACACTCATAATGGTTATAGTGCTTTATATCTTGGGTGTAAGTAGTATCAGAGCATTTGCTTTACCACTTATAATTGGTATTGTTTGCGGAGGCTACTCATCAATTTGCATCACTGGACCACTATGGTTTGATTTTAAAAATGCAGGATCTAAAAAAGAAGTAAAAAGTGATACCGCAAAGAAGAAGAAATAAATTGTAAGAAGCGGACATTTGGTCCGCTTTTTTTATCAATATGTATAAAATAGTTAATAAAATTGATAGGGCAAAATCAGCGACATTTGAGACAGTGGATGGAGTAATAGAGACTCCGTGCTTTATGAATGTGGGAACTGCTGCTGCGATAAAAGGTGCAGTATCTACAAAAGACTTAAAAAATATATCTACTCAAGTTCTATTATGCAATACTTATCATCTTCATGTAAGAACAGGTGATGAGCTTATAAAGAGACTAGGTGGGCTAAAAAAGTTTGCAAATTGGGATAGACCTATACTCACTGATAGTGGAGGTTTTCAAGTTTTTTCTCTTGTCTCAACCGGTAGGAAGATAAAAGAAGAAGGCGTGTATTTCAAATCACATATTGATGGACGAAATATATTTATGGGACCTGAAGAAAGTATGCAAATACAGTCAAATCTTGCATCTACTATTGCTATGGCGTTTGATGAATGTCCACCTGCACTTTCAAGCATTGATTATATAAAGCCTTCTGTCGAGAGAACTACAAGATGGCTTGAGAGATGTAAGAAAAAAATTGATGAGTTAAATGAAAAAGATGATACTATAAATAAAAATCAGATGTTATGGGGTATCAATCAGGGCGGAATTATAGATGAGATAAGGATAGAACACGCTAGGACAATATCAGAGTTTAATTTGCCTGGCTATGCCATAGGTGGTCTTGCTGTCGGAGAGTCGCATGTAGAAATGTATCATATACTTGATGTTGTGATACCACATTTGCCAGTTGATAAACCAACATATCTTATGGGTGTTGGCACACCTAAAAATATAATTGAGTCAGTTGATAGGGGTGTAGATTTTTTTGACTGTGTATATCCAAGTAGAAATGGAAGACATGGTCATGTCTATACAAGATATGGTAAACTAAACTTACTTAACCAATGCTATGAATTTGATGATAGACCGATAGAAGAGGGCTGTGAGTGTGAGGCGTGTAAGAATTATTCAAGAGCATACATAAGACATTTACTTAAAGCAAAAGAAATGCTCGGACTTCGCTTCTGTGTTATGCATAATCTTTATTATTACAATCATCTTATGGAAGAGATTAGAAAGGCTATAAGAGATGGCTCATGGAAAGAAGTAAAATCAAAATTGATTTCTGATATAGAAAGTGGAGACGGAAAGAACGAATAAGACATACTATAAAAATATGGAGAGGTAGTTATGAGTTTATATCTAAAAAAAATAATTTCATCAGTACTGATAGTAGCATTA
The DNA here is from genome assembly GCA_017634065.1 of Lachnospiraceae bacterium. Classification (GTDB taxonomy): domain Bacteria; phylum Bacillota; class Clostridia; order Lachnospirales; family Lachnospiraceae; genus UBA3633. Next base: position 31,776 of record JAGBOC010000001.1, read on the forward strand.
GTTTTAGGAATCGTTTCTTGCAGTAAACCATTTAGCGATGATGAGATTTTATGTGATTATGAAGAAATGAATTGCTTATACTATGTGAAAGATGAGTTTAAGAAATATAAATATAGTGACTATATATTTGATGATGTAAGTAGTGGTATGTATAAAAAGAGTACACCAAACATTGCAGATTATAGGACAGGAAATGGAATTCTTGATTATGATATTGAAGGATATGTAAAGGCAAGAATGGATTTTGCAATTAAGACGGATTTGATAAAAAAATATGAGATGGAAGTAGATAAAATATGTGCTATGGTTCGCGATGACTACTTTGAGCAAAGAAACTCGCACATATATTTTTATGATAAAAATAAAAAGACAAGTACTTTACTATATGATGGAGAGGTAACAAACTTATCTTATGATGATGAAGTACCTACTGTTATGTTTGACATAACTACAAATGACACTAAAAAGGAGCAAGAAGTAATTGAGGGCAGAAGAATGATGCTGTCAGACATAATAGCTGCAAATAGCACAATTGAAGGGTATATGAAAGTGATACTTGGGACTGGAAAAGAGAGACTTAAGTTTTATATGGACCAAAGAATTGACAATGATGAACTATATAGAGAGATTGCTACTATGTCAAATGCTGGTAAGTAGTAGTCATTTTAATGTATTTTTAAGGGTTCTTTTCTGTTATGATTTTCCTTGACAAAAAAGCACCTATTTTGTAAAATAATATGGCTAATCTTATGTGAGAGCATTTGCGGGTGTAGTTCAATGGTAGAATGTCAGCCTTCCAAGCTGAATACGTGGGTCCGATTCCCATCACCCGCTTTAAGCCTAGATAGCTCAGTCGGTAGAGCAGGGGACTGAAAATCCCCGTGTCGGTGGTTCGATTCCGCCTCTAGGCATACTTGATTTTTTTACCTGATATGATAAAATAAAAGTATGCGCGAGTGGCTCAGTGGTGGAGCGTCGCCTTGCCAAGGCGAAGGTCGCGGGTTCGATCCCCGTTTCGCGCTTTTTATATTTATGCGGGAATGCTGGAATTGGCAGACAGGCAAGACTAAGGATCTTGTGTGAGTTTCACGTAGGGGTTCAAGTCCCCTTTCCCGCACACAAAAAATATGTGGGGTAATAATATGCTGAAGATTATAGTAATGATAATTTTTTTAATAGTTTCTATCGCACTTTCTGGCATCATACTTTTGCAAGAAGGAAAAAGTGCAGGACTCGGTAGTATAGCAGGTATGGCAGATTCATACTGGAGCAAGGCGAAGGGCAGATCAATGGAAGGTAATTTATCAAAAATAACTACTGCACTAGCGATTATATTTCTTATACTTGCACTAGTGTTAAATATTATTTGGTAATTTTGAAACCTGCTTATGCAGGTTTTTTTTTAGAATATGGCAAAGAAGAATAAAAAAGAATCAGAATATGAAGGTATATTTAGACAAGCAAGTAAGTCTTTCGGTTTTGTTAAGCTAAATGTTGGCACAGCAAAAGAAGAAGAAATATTTGTGTCAGCAAAAGATGCTTTAGAGGCAATGAATGAAGACAGGGTGCTTGTCAAGATTATAAGCGACAAAACCAGTGAAAATAAAAAGAGAGTCGGAAAGATAATCAAGATACTGGAGAGAGAAACTGACATAGTAGTTGGTAGATTTGATGTGAGTAAGGGTATAGGATTTGTGATACCTATAAATACAAAGATACCATTTGATATACATATAGAAAAAAAATATTGGGGGAAGGCTGTTAAGGATTCTATTGTAGAAGTAAAACTTTTACCAAGAAAAAATAAGAAAAATAATCCTGAAGGTGTTATCGTTAAAGTGCTTGGGCACAAGGATGATCCGACAGCAGAAATAACTGCGATAGTCCACGACTTTAAGATAAGAGATGAGTTTGATAGAGAGACACTTGATGAAGCTGATAGAGTTGCAGTACCGATAGAAAATGATGATTTACTTGGTAGAAAAGATTTAAGAGAAAAAGTATTTGTGACTATAGATGGTGAAGATACAAAAGATATAGATGATGCAGTGTGTTTAGAGACAGACCAAAATGGTATAAGAAGACTATATGTATCAATAGCAGATGTAAGTCATTACGTGAAAGAAGGTTCAAGGCTTGATAGAGAGGCACTAAAGAGAGGTAATTCTGTATACTTACTTGATAGAGTTATTCCTATGCTACCTCATGTCCTTTCAAATGGTATGTGTTCATTAAATGAAGATAAAGATAGGCTCTCTATGACCTGCGAAATGGAATTTGATGAAAAAGGAAAGATAGTTAGACATGATATTTATAAATCAGTTATTAGATCACATAAAAGGATGACATATCACGAAGTTCAAGGAATTGTTGATGGTGAGAAAAGCATAATTGAAAGTATAAACTCTGATATTTGCAAGATGATAAGCAGTATGATGGAATTGTCAAGACAAATAAGAAAGAGAAGAGAAGATAGGGGAGCTGTCAATTTCAATTTAAAAGAGACTGAAATAATCGTAGATGAAAAATTAAAACCTATAGACATAAGAGAAAAGGAAAGAATCGAAGCTTATAAGTTGATAGAGGACTTTATGGTGTCAGCTAATGAGACAGTGGCAGAAGAGTTTTATTTTAGAGAAGTACCTTTTATATATAGAACTCATGAGGCAAGTGAAGAGGATAAACTTGAAAATCTGTCTTCGGTGCTGGGGTCATTGGGGGTACCATTTCACATTAGAAAAGAACTTAAGCCTATAGATATGCAAAAGGTATTAAAGTCAGTTGTCGGTAAACCATATCAACTTGTTGTAGAAAAGATAGCACTCCGATCTATGAGTCAAGCGAAGTATACTAAAAACCTTGTAGGACATTTTGCTCTTGCATCAAAGTATTATACACATTTCACATCTCCTATAAGAAGATATAGTGATTTGCAGATACATCGCATTATGAAAGAAGTTCTGGAAAATAGGTTTACAGAAAAAAGAAGAGAGCACTATGACAACATACTTGATGCAGTGGCATTTAATGTGTCAAAAACCGAAAGACTTGCGATAGACTGTGAAAGAGATATAGATGCGATGAAGAAATGTGAGTTTATGTTGCCACATCTTGGGGAGATATTTACAGGAACTGTATCAGGACTTACTAATTTTGGAATATTTGTTGAATTGCCAAATACTGTAGAAGGAATGATATCGCTCAAAGATTTAAAAGATGATCATTATACTTTTGATGAGAGTAAGTATCAAGTCATAGGGGATACAAGCAAAAAGGTTTTCACTTTTGGACAGGTAGTAAAAGTGCAACTTGTGAGATGCAACCCAGAGATGAGAATTATAGATTTTGATTTGGTAAAATAGAATGAATACAAAGCTGATTGCAAATAACAAAAAAGCATATCATGATTATTTTGTTTTAGAAAAATATGAGTGTGGTATAGAACTAAAAGGAACTGAAGTTAAATCTCTTTCACTTTCGAACTGTTCTATAAAAGAATCACTATGCAGAATAATTGGTGGAGAGTGCTTTGTCATAGGGATGAACATAAAACCATACGAGAAGGGCAATATATTTAATGTGGATAGTTTGCGGACGAGAAAATTACTTCTTCATAAGCAAGAGATAAGAAAGATTGAAGAGACACTAAAGTTACAGGGATACACACTTATACCACTTCAAGTGTATTTTAAGAATGGTAAAGTAAAAGTTGAGATAGGGCTTTGCAAAGGAAAGAAGCTCTATGATAAGCGAGAAGACTTAAAGAAGAAAGATATGAAAAGAGATATGGAGAGAATGACAAGAAAAGAAAAAAGTTAGGCTTGTGCCTAACTTTTTAAAATGTTTTAGAAAATGAAATGTTATCTGATTTTGAGTTAATTAGTCTCCTATAAAGTGCTTCTTTTGAGTCATCAATATTTATATCTATGATTTTAATATATGGATTTTCTACATTAGATAGTAAATTATTAGATGTGATATACTCAAAACATTTTTTAGCCGTAATCTCACCACTTGAAGATATCTCTACATTGTCATCAAGTATTTCTCTTATCTGCTTAATAGCAAAGGGGAAATGAGTACAGCCAAGAAGTAAATAGTCAATGTCTTTATATTCTCTAAATAGTTCTATCAACTTATTTTTAAATGAGAAGTTTTCAAGTTCATCTTTTTCAACAGCCTCTGCTATAAAATCTGCTGGTTCGATGTAGACATCTATGATACTTTTTGAGTTTGCTATGTTATTTAGCAGAAATGAGCTTTTGCAAGTAGCGCTTGTAGCGATTATGAGAACTTTTTTCTTGTGCTTTTTTGCTTTCAAGCCATTTTCTTTATCGTAGGATAATGTACTATCATATAAAATAGTTCCTGGCTTTAAGAAGGTCGTATAGTCCGGGAAGGTACCTATAATTTTTAAACCGGGAAATGTACTTGCGAAGTAAGGAAGGTCACTTGTTGACATCGTATTACAAGCTATGACAAGAGCTTTTGATTTTCTGGTATTAAACTTTTCAATAATACTTTTGCCAATATTAATCAACTCTGATTTACTCTTTTTTCCATATGGGAAATTGGCAGAGTCAGCAAAATACACATAGTTTTCATTTGGCATTAGATTTATCAAGTCATTTAGCACAGAAATACCACCAAATCCAGAGTCAAAAATGCCTATATAATTGTCCATATTTGATTTCATACTTTAATAATTTTAGCATTTGTGGTAAAATAAGACAATAGTTTAACTTAAAAAAAGAAGATGTGAGGAAATTATGCGAATCTATAAAAAGGAATTAATGAAGAACTTTACAAGTTTTAGGATAGGCGGAGAGGCAGATATCATAGCAGAGCCAAAGGACATAAAAGAACTTGTAGAGCTTATAAAGTTTTTGAGAAATAAGGGTATCATTTTCTATATATTAGGGAATGGGACAAATGTTTTAGTATCTGATAAGGGTATAAGGGGCTGTGTAGTTCATATAGGGAAAAACTTGTCAAAGACAAAGGTAAATGGCACTAAAATAGAGGCTGAAGCTGGAACTCTATTGTCAGATATTGCACAACTTGCACTTAAAAATAAATTGCAGGGATTTGAACAGTTAAGTGGGATACCTGGCAGTATAGGTGGGGCAGTTGCTATGAATGCTGGTGCTTATGATAGAGAGATAAAGGATGTAGTTGCAAGTGTAAATGCAATAAATGACCAGGGAAGAGTAGTCAAACTCACAAAAGATGCACTTGATTTTTCATATAGAAGGTCAGTCATACTTGAAAAAGGTTTTATAATTACATCTGTGACAATTAACTTGCAACCTGGTGATAAGAATGAGATTAAGGCAAATATGGAAAAATATGACACACTTCGTAAAAACAAGCAACCACTTGAGTTTCCATCAGCTGGTTCTACATTCAAAAGACCAGAAGGAAAATATGCAGCGCTTTTAATAAAAGATAGTAATCTAGTTGGAGAGAGTATCGGAGATGCAGAAGTATCATCTAAACACGCTGGATTTATAATTAATAAGGGAAATGCGACTGCAAATGATGTATATAAATTGATGAATCTAATCAAAAATGATGTAAAGACCTATTTTAATGTAGATTTAGAACCAGAGATAAAACTATGGGGCAAGTTCTAAGTGAAGAGTACTTTTACACAAAAAGTAAAAGAAGAGATTGGTAGGCATATAAAGAAAAATTATGAGGCTGATTTGTCAAAAGCAAGTTTTGATAAATTGGAGATAAAGAAAGATTTGAGAGTGAAGTTCCTAAAATGTGGGATGCTCTATGACCCAAATAATGCCCACCATCTTGAGTTTAGATTTAAAAATCTAAAAGTTGCAAATACAACACTTAAAGAGTTATATATATACGGCATTCCAGGAAAAATCAGTGTAAATGAAGAAAAGAATACTGCAGTTGTATATATTGGAGATGCACCAAATGTCATGGCTATGATGAAGGTGCTTGGCTGTAGTGAGACGCTTAATACTTATAAAAAAGTGTATGATTATAAAAAGAAAGCAAAAGATACAAATAGAAAAGTAAACTTTGAAACTGCTAATATAAAGAGAACAACTGATGCAGCACTTGAGCAAGTGAGACTTGTAAATAAGTTGATTAAAAAAAAGAAACTCGAATCATTGGATTCAGATCTTCGAATAGTAGTGAGAGCGAGAATGAAATATCAAAGAGTATCTATGTCTGAACTCGCAGAAAAGATTGGGATAACAAAGAGTGCTCTTAATCACAGATTTATAAAGATAAGAAAGGTATTGGGAGAATTATAGATGGCATTTACTCATTTACATTTACATACATCTTATAGCTTACTTGATGGTGCTGGGCGAATACCAGAAATGGTAAAGAGAATAAAAGAACTTGGTCAAGATTCAGTGGCAATTACTGATCACGGAGTCTTATATGGTGCTATAGATTTTTTTAAGACTTGTGTGAAAGAGGGTATAAAACCAATTATAGGTTCTGAAATATATGTAGTCAGTGGCTCACGTTTTGATAAACTTCCAAATGAAGAGAGGTATCACCTAATTCTTCTTTGCGAAAATGATATCGGATATAAAAACTTACTTAAAATTGTATCAACGGGCTTCACTGATGGCTTCTATTATAAACCAAGAGTTGATTATGAAACTCTATCTAAATATTCTGAAGGTCTCATCTGTCTATCAGCTTGTCTTGCTGGAGAGATACCAAGGGCATTATTAAAAGGACAGTATAGCGAAGCAAAACTTAAGGCTGAAAACCTTAAGAACATTTTTGGTGCCAATAACTTTTTTATAGAGATACAAAACCATGGGTTGAGAGATGAATATAAAATCCATCCTGACCTTATGAGACTTGCGAAAGAGATAGGAGTAGGCATAGTGGCAACGAATGACTGTCACTATACTCTTAAAGAAGATAGTTTCGCTCACGATTGCCTTATCTGTTTACAGACAGGAAATAAAGTTTCTGATATAGATAGGATGCGATATGAAAAAGAGAAATACTATATAACATCTGAAGAAGAGATGAGAAAACTTTTTAGTTTTTGTGAAGAGGCAGTTGATACATCAGAATTGATAGCAAAAAGATGTAACATTCATATTGAGTTCACTAAATCAGCATATTCTGATTTGGTTTCTACTATTAGGAACAATAAAAAAGATGGAAAGATTGCTGGAGATGAAAATGTTTTTGTAGATATGGTGAGAGAATGTGAATACCATGTTCCTACATTTAAAGTTCCAGATGGATTTGATAGTACTTCCTATATAAAAAAGTTGACTTATGATGGCTTAAATAAAAAATATGATTTAGAAAATAATGCCGATAAGGAAAAGATAAAGAAAAGGGCTGACTACGAACTTGACCTAATAATCAAGATGGGTTTTGTGGATTATTTTTTGATAGTTGCTGATTACATAAAGTATGCTAAAGATAATGACATCCCAGTAGGACCTGGTAGAGGTTCATCAGTTGGTTCTATGGTTGCATATGCTCTTGATATAACTGATATAGACCCTATCAAGTTTGGATTATTCTTTGAGAGATTTTTAAATCCCGAAAGAGTGTCAATGCCCGATATTGATTCGGACTTTTGTGTGATAGGAAGAGAAGATGTTATTAATTATGTTAAAAATGTCTATGGTAAATACAATGTCGCACAGATAGTTACATTTGGAACTCTCGCAGCGAAGCAAGTTATAAAAGATGTGGGGAGAGTTCTTGGAGTGCCACTTACCAAGACGACAGAACTTGCAAATCTCATTTCAAAGAGACCTATGAGCAATCAGAAATTTGCGAACCTAGATAAGATGCTAAATGCTGATATTCAAATGTTTGCAAATTCGGATCAGGGTAATGTACTTAAGTTCAGAAGGATGTATAAGGAAGACTCTGAAACGAAGATGATTATAGAGACATCTATGAGAATTGAAGGGATACCAAGAAATGAATCGGTACATGCATCAGGTGTCTTAATTGCACCGGAGGAAATCCAAAACTTTGTTCCACTTGCAAGAGGTAAAGAAAATGCTACGAGTACTACATCTGAAAATGGAAAGAGAATAAGTGAAGAGCAATTTCTTGTGACAGAATATGATATGGTAACTCTTGAAGAGCTTGGACTTCTAAAGATGGACTTCTTGGGGCTCAGGAACTTAACTGCTATAAAAGATTGTCTTGAGATAATAAAAAATAATAAAGGTATAGATTTAGACTTAAAAGAAATCCCTTATGATGATGAAAACGTATATAAGATGATTGGCAGTGGAGATACTTTGGGAGTATTCCAACTTGAGTCTGCAGGGATGACTAATTTTATGAAAAAACTTAAGCCTACTGTACTTGAAGATTTGATAGCGGGTATAAGTCTTTTTAGACCAGGACCAATGGACTTCATTGATAAATACTGTGATGGCAAGAAAAACTCTAAAAGCATTACATATGACCATCCAAAACTTAAGTCTATACTTGAACCAACTTATGGTTGTATAGTATATCAAGAGCAAGTTATGCAGATAGTTCAAGAACTTGCAGGATTTACACTTGGCAGAGCAGACCAGGTGAGAAGAATTATGTCCAAAAAGAAACCTGAAGCTCTTCGTGCTGAAAGAGATAATTTCATAAAGGGAAATAAAGAGCTAGGAATACAAGGGTGCATAAATAATGGTGTAGATGAGAAAATAGCAAATAAAATCTTTGATGAACTTACTCAATTTGCTTCATATGCATTCAACAAATCTCATGCAGCCGCATATGCAACTGTGGCATATCAGACAGCATATCTAAAGTATTATTATAAGACAGAGTTTTTCACAAGTATATGTAACTCAATTATATTCAATAGAGATAAACTTGCAGAGTATGTTGGTTCGGTTATCATGAGTGGAATAAACATTTTACCTGTTGATATAAATAAGTCCTATGAAGAATATACCGTAGAGAATGATAATATTCGTATGGGCTTTTCTGCACTAAAAAAAGTTGGAGCAAATATCTCAAGAAGCATAATTGATGAGCGAAATGAAAATGGCGAGTATAAAAGTTTCATAGATGCTGTATCAAGAATGGCTGATGTAGGTTGCAATAAGATTGCATTTGAAGCACTTATAATGTGTGGAGCATTTGATAGTTTCCCTGGAAATAGAAATCAGAAACTCAATATGTATCAAAAAATTATAGACACTAATTCAAAGAAAGTAAGACAAAGTATGCCAGGTGAAATGAGTATATTTGACTATATGAAAGAAAGTGGAATTGATACAGAGTTAAATAGTATGACTGATGAAGAACTTCTTAAAGACTATAGTGACATAGCAGACTTCACAGATAAGCAGAAACTATTTACTGAAAAAGAGTATACTGGAATCTTTTTATCAGGTAATCCACTTAAAGAATATATACCATTTATAGAAAAGTATGTAAGTGCTAAATCAAGTAATTTCATTAAAGATGAAAATGGCAATACTGATTTAGAGGATGGAGAAAAAGTATCAATAGTTGGAATTATAGATGACATAAAAAGAATGAAGGTGAAAAGAACTGGTGACGAAATGGCAAAGCTCACACTTTCTGATTTAAATGGATATTTTGATGTGCTTGTATTTCACGATAAATATGTGGAGTATAATGCACTTTTGGAAAAGAATAACATTATCTTTATAGAAGGAAAGATTCATATAGATGATAGAAGTGATAGGGGAAGCATTTACATAGATAGACTTTATAATATTGATGAATATATTTCAATGAAGAAAAATGAGGCACTGCCTCCTACAGTCAAAATCAAACTACACTTTGATACAAAAAATAATTTTGTAAATAATCATTCGGAATTATATTCAATACTACGTGCAAATTCAGGTAAGGATTATGTAGAAATTATACTTGATAAAGAGAGACAGATGAAAATAATTAAAGATTTACCGATTAATTTTTCTAAAAACCTTGTAAGCATCCTTAGCGACAACTATGGTATCAATAATGTTGAGGTTTTAGGTGATGAATAATCTTATAACTTTAGCAATTAAGGAACTTAAAAAAAGAAAATATGATGCATATTTTATAAGTATTGCAAATGAAAACCTTTATGAGTTCACAAGACCTATAGATAATTTTGTTATGGATTTAACGGGTTTTACTGGTGATACAGGCTCCCTTCTCATAACAAAAAATAAGTGTTATCTCTATGTTGATGGCAGATTCACTATCCAGGCAAAGAAAGAAGTAAATGATAGTAGAATTAAAATTGTTGAGATTAGCCGTAGAATTGATAGGGTAAACGACATAATAGATAGGGTAGGTAAAAATGCAAAACTTGTATTTAATCCAAAAAAAGAGTCAATAGATAGCATTTTTTATTATAGAAATAGTTTTGAAAAACAGGGTATTAAATTACTTTTGGATAGTGAGTTTCTTTCTAAAATGTTTGTAGAGATAAAGAAAAATTATTTCAACCTTACATCTGCACCTTTATTTGTATTAGATAAGAAATACACCTCAAAAAATTCAAAAACTAAAATAAAAGAGTGTCTCGATATTCTGAAAGAAGAGAATGGGCTTCCAAATGATATTTATTATGTGACATCGAGTCTAGAAGAGATTGCTTATCTCACAAATCTTCGATATAGATTTTCGGATATTGATAACCATAGTGTTTTATTTGATGCATTCTTTATAGCAAATAGTAAAAAATCCACACTTTATATAAAAGACTATTTAGAAGATGATGCGAGTAGATATATTGAGAAGTCAGGAATAGATGTGAAAGAATACAGTATGTTTTATTCTGACTTAAAGAAGTTAAAGAGTAAAAACAAATGTTATCTTGATAAGACTATCAATAATTACTATATTTATAAATGCTTACAAATGAAAAATACAAATATAGTAGATTCTCCTATAGAAATGAGTATGTCACTTAAAGGTGATATAGAGATAAAGAATTTGCGTAGTTGCAATATACTTGATGGCGTCGCAATGACAAAGGCAATCTACAAATTGAAAAATGCTAATCTTAAAGAGAATAATCTGACAGATGAATATAAGATAAAAAAGTTTATTGATAAACTAAGAGTTGATGTCGGAAAGAGTAAATATCTCTGCCCAAGTTTTGAAACTATAGTTGCATACAAAAGTAATTCAGCTATCTGTCATTATACACCTACAGAAAAGAAAAGCAAAAAAGTTGCAAATGATGGACTGTTATTAATTGACTCTGGTGGCAATTATCTAAGTGGGACAACAGACATTACAAGAACTATAAGTTTATATAGAAAGAAAATACCGGAGATAGTAAAGAAACACTATACTCTGGTGCTTGAAGGGCTTATAAGTCTTGCAATGCTTAAGTTTCCTCATGGGCTTACTGGTTTTGAAGTTGATATTATCGCAAGAAAAAACTTGTATGATGAATATTTAGATTTTAATCACGGTACAGGACATGGCATAGGATATATATCAAATGTTCACGAAGGTCCTAATCGCATAGGACCTATAGTCAATAGCAATTTTGAAAAAAACGTTTTAAGTCCTTATCAATTAACATCTGATGAGCCTGGTCTCTATTTTGAAAATAAATATGGGATTAGAATAGAGAATGATTTATTGACTATACCACTAAAGAGTAACGAGTATGGCGACTTTTTAGGATTTGAGACTTTAACACTCTGCCCTTATGATAGAGACTTGATAGATAAAAAATACTTGAGTGCAAACTCAGTTTTATTTCTAAATAAATATAACAAACTGGTATATAACAAACTTTCAAGATTTTTAACTAATGAAGAAAAAAATTGGTTGAAAAGAGAAACAAGGGAGGTTTAACATGGGAATTGATGGTCTTTTTATGGAATTTGTTCATGGGATGTGTGTAGCTTGTGGAGGTTTTTTCACACCATTTTTAAGAGTTATATCATTACTTGGTGAAAAGTGTTGGATATTCTTTTTAATATCATTATTACTTTGCTTAAATAAAAAAACAAGATGGATAGGTTTAACTGCATTCCTCGCAGTTTTGATAGGCGGTATTATAGGAAGCATAGGTCTTAAATCTATAATTATGCGAATGAGACCATATACTGCAAATAATTTGTATCAAGACTACTGGCAACTAGCAGGAGCCTTCCCTGAAACAAACTATTCTATGCCATCTGGACATGTACTAGGGTGTACAGCATTTTTTGTTTCACTCTATATAACATCTAAAAAAGATATAAGACCTATCATTTCAACAATAGGTATAATAAGTGTCATTTTAATGGCAATATCAAGAATGTATTTTATGCATCATTATTTTACAGATTGTGTTGTGGGAGCAATAATAGGTGCCATAGTTTCATTTATAGCGAAACAAATCGTAAGATTTATTCATAAAGTAGTAAAGGAGAATGAGAATATAGGTCTATTTAGATTTATTCTAAACTTTGACTTATTCAATAGAAGACATGATTAATTTTCTATTTGAAAAACTTGATACAGTAGATTCCACAAATGATTATCTCACTCGGGAAGTCGAAAGTGGCAAAGTCACTAAAGACAAAATATTAGTTGCGAAGCATCAAAGTAACGGTCATGGGTCAAAGGGTAGAAGTTTTGTGTCTGATAACAATGTAGGGATATATTTTACACTACTTCATTTTTATGAGGATGAGAAAGAACTTAAGTTCTTAACACAGAAAACTGCAGTCGCAGTATATAAGTTTTTTAAGCAGGTTTTTGATATAGAATTAAAAATCAAATGGGTAAATGATTTATACTATAATGACAAAAAAGTTTGTGGCATACTATGTAGGAACTTAATAAAGTATAAAGCGGTCTTAATAGGTATCGGTATAGACCTGTTCGAAAATAAAAATATGAGTGAAGACATAAAAGATATAGCAGGATATATTTTTAAGGATAAAAGAGATTTAATTTCAAAACTCACTGCAAATAAAAAGTTATCTACAGAATCGTGCACATATAAAAATATTTATATGGATTTTAAGAGTATAGATATAGAAGGTGTGGTGATAGATGACAGTATGCTTTGGGAGCCAGACCAGATTGTTATAGATATAATCGAACTTATCTATGCTCTTATGAAGATAGAAGGACTACCTAAATTATATATTGAAAAAAATATCATAAAGGATGAAAGAGTATATGAGGATCTTGACTTGGAATGTTAATGGATTAAGAGCCTGTCTCAAAAAAGATTTTTTGGAAAGTATTAAGGGACTTAAGTGTGATGCTATATGTTTACAAGAAACTAAACTTCAGAAAGACCAAATTCCGGTAGAAATAAATGATTTAAAGTTAAAAACATACTGGCATTTTGCAGTAAAAAAAGGATATAGTGGGACGGCAGTATTTAGTAAATCTGAACCCATTTCAGTTAAATATGGTATAGGAAGCAAAGAGCATGATGATGAGGGAAGGACTGTGACACTTGAATATGATAATTTTTATCTTGTAAATGCCTATGTTCCTAATGCACAGCCAGGACTTAAGAGAATAGATTTTAGGACATTGTGGGAGGAAAAGTTATTAAAGTATTTAATGAAACTTGATAAAAATAAACCAGTTGTCTACTGTGGAGATCTGAATGTAGCACATGAAGAGATTGACTTAAAAAATCCAAAGCAAAATGTTGGTGAGCCTGGATTTTCAGATGAAGAAAGATCTATGATGTCAAAATTACTATCAAATGGTTTTGTTGATGTATATAGAGAGTTTAATCCAGATGGAAGAGATTATACCTGGTGGTCTTATAGAGCAAATGCAAGAGAAAATAATACAGGTTGGAGAATAGACTATTTTATTGTTTCAGAAAGATTTTTGAAAAATGTAAAAGACTTAAAGATTCATAATGAAATCTATGGATCTGATCATTGCCCAGTGGAGTTGATTATAAAATAATGGCATTAAATAAAATAAAAAAAGAAGATTTATTGAGTATAATTAAAAAGGCAAAAGAATTAATCATTTCTAACAAAGTGAGTATTTTGCTTGCTGTATTTTTTATTTTCCTTACTTGTTTTATGTCTATTTATTTAAGTAGGGTAGAGAAACCCCAAATTGTGCCAGTAAAACCATATGATGGAAAAACTTTTGTCACAGAGAATTATCCGATTTTTAAGGAAGTGGTTTTTATAGGTGATTCATATACTCATAGGATAGCTGAAGAACTTGGCTATGACACTACTATATATTCAAGCCCAGGACTTAAAGTTTCGGAACTTACATATTGTTTTGAATCAGCGAAAAAGAATCAAAAGAAATATGTAGTTGTATTTATAGGACCAAATGACTTTAAAGGAAATACAAAACTGGATGAGTTTTATAATCAAATTAAAGCATATACTGATATGTTTACCGAAGAATCAAAAGTCATACTTTGTTCTTATTTGAAATCTGCTTTTAGCAAAGAATTAGATGATAACAAACTTACTCTTTATCATATAGAAGATTATGATAGCGAGTTAAAAAAAGTAGCAGAAAATGTAGAGAATGTATTTTATCTTGACTTAAATGAATATTCAAATGTTGAGGAATATACGAGATATAGTTATGATAAAAATGATATGTTACATTATAATCACACTTTTTATGTAGAGTTTATAAATAGATTATATGATTTTTTGGTATCAATAAAGTAGAAATGGATAGAGCTATTTTACATTGTGATATGAATAATTTCTATGCATCGGTTGAGTGTATGCTTGACCCGAGCATCAGAAATATGCCAGTTGCCGTGTGTGGTAGTGCAGAAGAAAGGCGCGGTATAGTACTTGCAAAAAATTATTTTGCAAAAGATTTTGGCGTTAAAACAGGTGATGCCATCTGGCAGGCAAAGAAAAAGTGTCCTAATCTTGTTGTGGTTGACAAACCGCATTTTAATGAGTATTCTAAATATTCACGACTTGCAAGAAATCTCTATAGAGAGTATACAGACCTAGTTGAGCCTATGGGAATGGATGAATGTTGGCTTGATGTGACGGCGTCGACAAGGCTTTTTGGGAAACCCCAAAAAATAGCAGATGAGTTAAGAGAAAGAGTAAAGAAAGAGTTTAATCTTACTATATCTGTGGGTGTCTCATTTAATAAAACTTTCGCGAAACTTGGAAGTGACTTAAAAAAGCCTGATGCTACTACAGTCATAAGTAGGGAAAACTTTAAAGATGTTGTCTGGCCACTTCCTGTGTCAAGTCTTATAGGTATTGGTCGAAAGACAACGGAAAAACTAAAACAGGTTTTTATATATACTGTTGGTGACCTTGCAAGAACTAAAGAAGAAAGGCTTAAAGCATTATTTGGGAAAAATGGAATTGCTCTTTATAATTGCGCAAATGGTTTAGAAAATGAAGAAGTTCAAAAGTATGAAGAGCTTGATGAAGTAAAATCAATAAGTCATGGCATAACTACTGTGAAAGATCTTACTACTAATGATGAAGTGTGGAAGGTTATGCTTGAGCTTACACAAGAGATAGGATTAAAACTTCGTGCAAAGAAGTTAAGGGCTGGAGGAGTAAGTGTAAGTATAAGGGATAATGAACTTTACTGGGAGCAATTTCAAAGTAAGTTTAAATCATCAGAGCAGAGTTCTATCAATATCGCTCATATGGCATTTAAACTATTTAAGGAACGATACAACTGGGATAAAAAGATTAGAAATGTGACAGTATCAGTTATGTATCTTACACCAGAAGATGCTATGGAGCAGACGAGTATATTTGATACATTATATCAAAAAGATAAAGTTGAGAAAGCAGAGAAAGTAATGGAGTCGCTCAATATAAAGTATGGTTCAGAGATTGTAAAGAATGCTTCACTAATTTCTGTTGACACATTACCAAAAACAAGGAGAAAAATTAAATATAATGAAGAACAGTAAAATTAGAATAATTTTTGATGGAATTATAGCACCATTTGTTATTAGTTTTTTAATAACTGTAACAGTTTCAGCGGTGTATGTATTAATCACACATGATTTGGATCCAAATCTCATATTGGTACAGGGGATAGCAAGTGTCTTTGTGTTCGCTGCTTTATATCCACTCTATATGATGTTTAAAAAAAAGTACGAGATAAAGACAAAAGATTTTATGTTTAGTGTCTGTCTATATATGATACCTCTTGCCTTTTCGATTTGTGTCATAGGAAATGTCGCTGTGGATTATATACCAAGAGTTACGGAGAATGCAGTAACGATGGAAGTATATAAACTTGCTGAAGAGTATAATGTATTCCTCAGTTTGTTTCTTGTATCAGTGGTTATACCAATTGTAGAAGAGTTAATGTTTAGAGGATTTTTTTATGATACAGTAAAGATTTTGTCAAATGATTTACTGGCTATAATATTTACAAGTATCGCTTTTGCTGTGGCGCATTTTGAAATTAGACAGTCCATATATGCTTTATTTGCAGGATTATTTCTTGCATACATAAAATATAAATATAGAAGGCTGATATATACTATAATTTTGCATTTACTTATGAATCTCACTACTCTTGTATTTGTGCCAACAGTTTTAAGTGTAAATGATATAAGAAATCGTGCATATATTTTATTTGTGACTATTGCTATATTGCTTCTTTCACTCTATAGAATAAATTATAAGAAAAATATTTCTTGATATATATTTAGATTTTTAGTATCATTTATAGGTATTTGGGGGTTTTAAATGAAGTATTTAAGTTTTATCATACCTTGCTATAATTCAAGCAAGTACATGAAAAAGTGTATAAAGTCTATTTTACCACTTGGAGATGAAGTAGAGATACTTATAATTGATGATGGTTCAAATAAGGATAATACATTAGAAATAGCAAAAGAGTTTCAAAGAAAATATCCAACTATTTGTAGAGCTATCCATAAAAAAAATGGTGGTCATGGTGATGCACTCAATGTCGGAATTAAATATGCCAAAGGATTGTTTTTTAAAGTAGTTGATTCAGATGATTGGATAAATACCAAGGCTGGTAAAAAGCTACTTGAAGCTATACGAGTTCAGGAAGCGAAGAGATCAGGTGTTGACTTATTTGTAACTAATTATATATATGATAAAGTTGGTGCAACACATAAGAAAGTAATGGAGTATATTTTTTCTATACCAAGAAATAGAGCGATAACTTGGGAACAGATAAGATTCTTTGCTCCAGGAACATATATGCTTATGCACTCACTTTGTTATAGGACAGAAGTTTTGAGAAAGTCTAAACTCAATTTACCTAAAAAAACTTTTTATGTTGATAATATCTATGCATATAAACCACTACCATATGTAAATAAACTATATTATCTTGATGAGGACTTGTATCATTACTTCATAGGTAGAAATGATCAGAGTGTAAATGAAAAAGTAATGATAAGCAGACTTGAACAGCAGTATCGTGTGACAAAAATAATGCTTTATGATGTTAAACTTGATAAAGTCAAGAGCAAGAAATTAAGGCACTATATGGTAAACTATATGAGTATCATAATGACAGTTACTTCAGTATTTTCACTTCTATCAAAAGATAAATACTGGCACGATCAAAAAGATAAACTGTGGAAAGAACTTGCAAAAAAGAACAAAAAACTTTATAACGAACTAATGTTTAGTTTCCTTGGTATCGGAGTAAATATGCCAGGGAAGGTTGGAGAAAAAATCACGATAGGTGGATACAAGCTTTCACAACTAATATATGGATTTAATTAAATAGACAGACATTCTGTCTATTTTTTATAGGGAGATATTGATATGAAAAAAGTATTGTCTATGGTGCTTTTGATAACTATTATATGTCTATCTTGTAGTAAACATAGTTCTACCGAGATAGTAGAAGAAAAGTTGCAAAATAAAGATATTGAAGAAGATTTGACAATCGATGTAGAGTTTTCACTTGGTGAACCTACAGAATATAATAATATAGTAGTGGAAGATTTGGATGGTTTAGCAAAGTCAGGCAAGACCCATAGTGTGAAGTATTATTCGTATATGCCAGAAGAAAAGATCGATGGTAAAGAAGAGTATCCGTATTTTGATGTAGGTCAGAATCAGCGATATATGGAAGTGGATAAAACACTTAAAATGAATAATTACGAGTGGAAAAACTCTGAAGGAGTTTTGTCAAAAACTGCACCTGAAAATTGCAAAATGAGTTACGGCATCGATATTTCAAAACATAATGGAAATGTTGATTTTAAAAAAGTAAAAGATGCTGGATTTGATTTTGTATTTATACGGATTGCCTATAGGGGATATGGGGAGAAAGGGAATTTGAAAGAAGATGAAATGTATAAGATAAACCTTAAGAAAGCAAGAGAAGCAGGATTAAAGGTTGGAGCCTATGTATTTTCACAGAGTGTAAATGAGAAGGAAGCAATTGAAGAGGCTGATTTTGCTACTGCACTACTTTCTGGATACAAACTAGATTTACCACTTGTGTTTGACCATGAAACTATAAAAGGAGATGTGGCAAGAACAGATGACTTAGCTGGATTAGTATTTACAAATAATGCCATAGCATTTTGTGAGAGAGTGAAAAGTAATGGATATAATCCTGCCATATATAGCAATTTAGTTTGGGAAGATTATTATTATGATATGGCTCGTCTTAAAGACTATGATATATGGTATGCTGATTACAGCAAAATACCACAGACACCTTATGATTTCAAATATTGGCAGTTTAGTGAAGTAGGCATAGTCGAAGGTGTAAATGGAAAAGTTGATTTAAATGTTATGATAGAAAAATAATTTCGCTATAAGAAGTAAATAAAAAAGAGTGGTTAATCAATCCACTCTTTTTCATTTTTATATAAAAACTTTAGATCGTAAGGTTCAAACTTTACTTTTTTGTATTTCTCAATATCAAGAGGGACATTGGTCCAGTCTGAATGGAAGTCGCCATTTTGTTTTATAAGTATATCATAGAGAATGTCATAAGTTATGCCATCTTCTTTATCTTTTTCAACTATTGTAGAATATGGCAGAGTTTTATGGTAAGTCATTCGCTCCCAGAGACCTAATTCTTCTATATAGTATTTGAAGTGAAAGCCATTTCTCATTCTACAACCATCAAGACCTATATATGTAAAGTGTCTCATCAAGTCTTGAAGAACTGCGTCGTTATCAATTTCATATAGATTTTCTGGAGTAGTCTCTGTGTAGTCATATCTAAATTGTATAGGTATCTGATATTTCCCCCATCTTTTTGCAAAGTCATACAGTTTGTCGTCGCCATTATAGTTTTTGTATAGGACACAGTTGATTCTTTTTCTTGTCTCAATTCTTGACACTAATTCATCTGGTGATTCCTCTACATATGGATGCATATGTCTTGATATATTTATACAAGTTATTTTTTGTTTATTGCTTGAGACAAAAGATAATACTTCATCAGCACTCACATTTGGTTGTACTGGGAAAGTTGTATTTATATAAACTTTGTGAGTTAAAGGAACTACATCAAGCATTCTCTGAAGCGACTCAAGGTTTGCAAGAGGTTCTCCACCAGTAAAAACAAAATCACAGCAAGGTGTGATGCTATCAATAACTTTTATGCTGTTAATAATTTTTTCTAAACTAAAAGTGCTTGTGTCAGCATATTCTTTTTTATTTATACAAAAAGGACAATGATTGTTACAATCGTATGGAACAAAAACAGTGCAAGTACAACCACCACTTCTTGTTTTATATGGATTTTTACTAATTAAGTCACTCATTAACCAGCAAATATTTTACCACATTATTTACATAAATACAAACAAAATGTATAATTTTTATTCATTTTGCATTTTTTGTTTTATTGAGTATTTTGGCGAATTATGATAAAATAGAGGATTATGATGAATAAGAAAAATGCAAAAGGCATATTAAGCTTGTATTTGCAGTGGCCTATAATTTTAGGTGCTTATTTGATTTTGGTTGAAATTGTTATATATTCTATAGATAGCCAGGCTGGGCTTATTGTGCTCCCATTCTTAATTATATATATTATAGTGGCGCTATATTTAAAGTTTATAAAGTATAATAATTTAAACTCGGCAGTTTTGAAACTTGCCGAAAGCATCTCAAATAGACAGAGGATTTATTTTTCAAAGATTGATTTACCTCATGCTGTCCTTGATACTGAAGGTAGAATCCTATGGGCAAATGACAGATTTCTTGGCATATCAAAATTTGCAGTTGTAGGTAGCAATATAAGAGATACATTCCCAGATTTAAATAAAGGTATAGTTTCTAATCTTTCTAATGAAAAGATAGACTTGCTCACTGCCCTTTCTGACAGAAAATATAAAGTTCACTTGCGAATGGTAGATTTAAATGAACTTGGCGGTGACGAGGTTAGAAGACTTTACACTGGTAGCGAAAAAGTGATAATGGTATATCTATATGATGAGACTGATTACTATATATTAAAACAAGAAAATGATGACAATAAACAGGTTACTGGATTTATCTATATAGATAACTATTATGAAGTTGCAGAAAACATGGAAGACTCTAAAGCTTCTATGCTTATAGCGATGGTGGATAGAAAGCTTACAAGATACATATCGTATAATAGTGGAATATTAAAAAAACTTGAGAAAGATAAATATTTCTTTGTGACTACGAAAAAAGACATAGAAGATATGATGGATGACAAGTTTTCTATACTTGAGCAAACCAAAGAAATAATTGGCGGAGATAATATACCCCTTACTCTTTCAATTGGTGTTGGATATGAAGGAAAAAGTATAGAGAGCAACCATGAGTTAGCAAGAGTAGCAATTGATATGGCACTTGGCCGTGGTGGAGACCAAGCTGTTGTAAAAAGAGGTCAGGAGACTTTGTATTTTGGAGGTAAGTCTGCTTCAAACACAACCAATGCAAGGGTAAGAGCAAGAGTAAAGGCAACATCATTTAGAGAGACACTTGATACCAAAGATAAAGTATTGATAATGGGTCATAAAAATGGAGACTTTGATTCATTTGGAGCCTGTGTCGGTGTGTATATAATGGCTAAACATCTTGGTAAGGATGTTCACATCATTATCAACTCTCTCACCAATGCTGTCGAGGAAATGAGACAGAAGTTCATAAATAGTGAATCTTATGATGAAAATATGTTTATGACAGGTGATGAAGCTGTCGCATTTGCAGATGAAGAAACTTTGCTGATTGTAGTAGACCATAATACAAATAGGATATCTGATGAGTCAAGACTCTTTGATAAGGGACTTGATCTAGTAGTATTTGACCATCACAGGATATCACAAAACTCAATACATGATGCAATATTATCATATATAGATGCAGGAGCATCATCAACCTGTGAACTTGTCACAGAGATAATGACATATTTTGATGACAGACTTAAACTTAAACCACTTGAAGCAGATACGATGCTTGCAGGAATTATGATTGACACTATGTATTTCACTTTCCAAACTTCTGCAAAAACTTTTGATGCGGCATCATACTTAAGGAAGAGAGGGGCTGATTCAGATAGAGTTAGAAAGATGCTACGAGTAGATTTTGATTTTGAAAAACTTAAGAATGATGTAGTAAGTGAAGCAGAGAATTACAGAGATGGTTATGTGATAGCAGTTCTAGAAAATGTAAATGAAAACATAGAAGAATCAGTGGCCAAAGCAGAGATAGCAAATGAACTTATAAATATAAAAGATGTAAAGGCAAGTTTTGTAATCACAAAGGAAGATGATAAATATGCCATATCAAGTAGGTCAATAGATGATGTAAATGTACAGGTTTTGATGGAAAAACTTGGTGGAGGTGGACACAGAAGTTCGGCTGGTGCTGCGATAGAGGCAGAGTCATTTGAAGATGCAGTTTCAAAAGTGAAAGCCGTTATAGATGAGTTTATAAGGGAGGATGAAAAGTAATGAAAATAATTTTACTTGAAAATGTAAAGAAACTTGGGAAAAAAGATGAGATAGTCGAAGTAAGTGATGGCTATGCAAGAAATGTAATCATACCAAAAAAACTTGGCTTACAAGCGACTCCTGAAAACTTAAATAATGTTCGACTTAAAAATAAAAATGAAGAAAAGAAGGAAGAGAACTTAAGGAACTTGGCAGAAAATAACAAGATTAAGCTTGAAAAGGAAAAGTTCACAGTGTCTATAAAGGCAGGTGCAAATGGTAAGACTTTTGGTTCAATCACAAGTAAAGAAATATGTGAAGCAATTAAAAGCACTTCTGATATAGATATTGATAAAAAAGATGTGCTTCTTGATGACAGTATTAAAAATGTTGGAAATTATGATGTGAAAGTTAAACTTCATAAAGATATAATAGCAAATATTAAAGTTGAGGTTAAAGAATTATAATGGCAGAGAATAGTTTCCAAAATGCAGATGATAGACTGCCTCATAATATAGAAGCTGAAAGAGCAGTGATAGGTTGCTTACTTCAAGATAGTAACACTATTGAAGAAGTATTTGCGTCAATTACTGCGGAGATGTTTTATAGTGGACCACTTAAAGCAATATTTTTAAGTATAGCTGAATTAAAAAGAGAAGGACTTGATATAGATAGGATAACTGTCAAAGATAAGGTTAATAGCATAAAAAAGAAGGCAAAAGAACTTGAGGGTTATGATGAAAGAACACTTGATGATGATTTTTTTGTAGGGCTTCTTGAAAATGCTGCTATCGACATAAATGTCATATCTTATTGCAATATCATTAAAGATAAATATTTACTTCGTAGGTCTATATCAATAGCATCTGACATAATTGAGCAGTGTAGAAAAGGTGATAAATCAGCAATTGAGATATGTAATATAGCTCAAGATGATTTTTTTAATCTTGGTGTCAACAATGCTGCAAAAGTATATCATAGTATTTCTGATTATATACAACCTATATTTGAAGATATAGAAAGAGCATCAAGTGCAACAAATGGTATAACAGGCATACCAACTGGTTATTCACAACTTGATACTATAACTGCGGGTTTTCAAAACTCTGATATGATAGTTCTAGCAGCAAGACCTGCACAAGGAAAAACAACTTTCGCATTAAACCTTGCTTACAATATGTGTGAAAGGTCAAATAAAAGTGTATTGTTTTTTTCACTTGAGATGAGTGGTATACAACTTGCGAAGAGAATACTTTCATCTTTGAGTTTTGTGTCAAGCTATAACATAAGAAGTGGAAAACTCAGTGAGCAGGATTTAAAAGATTTAGTTACTGCTACATATAGGATGGACAATAAAAAATTATTTATTAAAGATAGTTCGCTACTTACGATTGCAGATTTAAGAAATGAGTGTATGCGAGTAAAACAAAAAGATGGTTTAGACATAGTATTCATTGATTATTTACAACTTATGGTTGCAGGAGATAACTATAAGAATGCAAATAAAGGTGGATTTATGTCAAGACAAGAAGAAGTGTCGGCGATTTCAAGAAATATTAAAGCTCTTGCAAAGGAACTTAATATACCGATTATAGCGTTATCGCAATTACATCGTGAAGCTGAAAATAGAAGTGGTCCACCACAACTTTCAGATTTAAGAGAATCAGGAGCGATAGAGCAAGATGCAGATATAGTAATGCTTATCCATAGACCGAATAAAGAAGATCCACAGGGCGTAGAACTTCATATTGAGAAACATAGAAATGGAAGCACTGGAGTGGTCTACTATAGATTTAATAAGGAAACGACAAGATTTGATGAAGTAGATAGGAAGACTGAAGTTCCAAATAATGCGAATTAGTTTTTATGGAAAGTTTTATTTTTGAAAGACTTTATAATCCAGTTAATATGAGTATCATAGGAGCAATTCTTATGATACTTATTATGTTGAAGCAAATTCACATAATGCAGTTAAACTCATATAATCTTGATCAACAAATTATCTGGTATAAAAAGAACACTAAATTACTAGCTATGCACTATGTGCTTTTTTTTAGTACTATTATCCTCCCACTAATAATAGCTATAGCAGCTTTTGATATGAGGAAAATAGTGTCACTTGCTGGAATGTTATTACTCTTAATATTTTATCCAATTCTATTACTTATTATATTGATTGAAAATCTTCCAAGAAAACAAAAGAAAAAACTTATATTCACTAATAGAATTAAAAGATTGATTGTGATAAATATTTTAGTTTATGGATTCTGGTTTTTATTATCTTTTAGAAGTGGCGATATATTAGTTATAGTACTATTTGCACTTATGGGTGTTGCATTATGTCCGCTTTTAAACTTTGTATCCTTTCTCATAAGTTTGCCAATAGAAAATGCCTTAAGACATAAGTTTATGAATGAGGCAAGAGATATATTAGTAAAGCATGATGATTTGTATGTGATTGGCATAACTGGAAGTTTTGGAAAGACAAGTGTCAAATATTATTTAAATAGCTTACTTAAAAATAAATACTCTGTCTGCATGACACCAGAGAGTTTCAATACTCCTATGGGAGCTACACTTACAATTAAAAATGATTTAAGAAATATTGATGACATATTTATCTGTGAGATGGGAGCAAGAAGAATAGGCGATATAAAAGAGATATGTGATATAGTTAGCCCAAGTGCCTGTATAATTACTGATGTGGGGGATATGCACCTTGATACTTTCAAAAATATAGAAAATGTAAAAAATACAAAGTTTGAATTATTTGATTCGGTGATTGGTAGCGATAAAGTTATATCAAAGTTTGATAAGATAATTCTTTTAAATGGAGATAATGAATTAATAAGGAACAAAGTTTCAGAATATGATATTTCAAATAAAAATATTTACTTTTATGGATTAGATTCTGACAATGACTTTTATGCAAAAGACATAAGTCATAATGAAGACTTTATGAGTTTTACACTTACATCAAAGAACAATTTATTTAGTGATGTGACATTTGAAACGAGATTACTTGGCAAGTATAGCATAAAGAATCTTGTGGCATCTATCTCATTTGCTATGCTACTTGGTGTTGATGAAGGCAGTATGAAAAAAACAGTAGCGAATATCTTGCCAGTGCCACATAGGTTGCAACTTTTATCAAATGATAAAAATAATTTGATTATTGATGATGCGTATAATTCTAATTTAAATGGTGCTAAAAATGCAGTTGATGCACTTGGCACTTTTAAAGACTATGTGAAAGTGATAATAACACCAGGCATGGTAGAACTTGGTGACAAGCAGTGGTATGAAAACAATGTATTTGCTGAATATGCTTCTTCACTAGTTGACTATGCTATAGTAGTTGGAAATACCAATAGAGATGCACTTAAGACGGGATTTGAGAAAAACCTTAATAGTGAAAATGTAATACTAATTGATAAAGTCGAAGAAGCTATCTTTTATGCAAGAAACAATATATCTGGAAAGAAAGTGATTTTACTTGAAAATGATTTGAGTGATAATTATTAGGAGGTCTGATATGAAGTTGAGTATAGCAATAATATTTGGTGGAAAATCCACAGAGCATGATGTGTCAATTATTTCGGCAGTACAGGCGATTGAAAATATAGATAAAGATAAATATAATGTTTTACCTATTTATATGGATAAAAGTGGTGATTTTTATTTTAGCGAAGAAAATTATCTAATTGACACAAAAAACTATAAGAATAAAAAAACACTTTTAAGTAAGTGCATAAATGTTTGCTTTGTGAAAGATAAAAACAACACATATATAAGAGAAGTTAATCAGAAAGTTTTTGGAAAGAAACTTAATAAGGTTGTTGATGTAGCATTTCCAATAGTTCATGGAACAAATGTGGAAGATGGAAACTTGCAGGGCTTCTTACACACCTTAAATCTACCAGTTGTAGGACCTGATACTTTATCAGGGGCAGTAAGTATGGACAAATATGTGATGAAAGAGTATTGCAATTCTATAGGTGTGCCAGTTATTGATGCTATAAGATTTGATAAGATTGATTTTGAAAATATAGATAGCATAGTTAGTAGAGTTGAAGAGAAGTTTAAATATCCTGTCATAGTTAAGCCGGTAAATCTTGGCTCAAGTATAGGAATAAGTAAAGCAAAAGATAGAGAGACATTAGCAAATGGCTTAGAACTTGCATTTAGTTTTGCTGACATAGTACTTGTAGAAAAAGCAATAGTGAATATGAGAGAGATTAACTGTGCTGTGCTTGGAAATAAGTTTGAATGTGAGACAAGTGTACTTGAAGAGCCATTTGGTAATGATGAAATATTATCATTTGCTGATAAATATATGAGTGGCAAAGGAACCAAAGGTGCAAAATCTATGGGTGCGAAGCAAGTAGATGGTGCAAAGTTTACAAAAAGTGGAAAGATGGGACTGGAAACTTCTGGCACAAAAGGTGGTATGGCAAGTCTTAAAAGACGAGTTCCTGCAGAACTTGATAAAGATACAGAGACTAAAATTAAAAATTATGCTATAAAGGTATTTAAGTATTTAGGATGTAGTGGAGTTTCGAGAATTGACTTTATAATAGATAAAGACACTAGCGAAATATATGCAAATGAGATCAATCCTATACCAGGTTCACTTGCATATTATTTATTCACACCAAAGGGAATGAGTTATAGTGAACTTATTGATAAACTTATAAATATTGCTATAGAGAATTATAAAAGTGCTGAAAGACTAAATTATACTTTTGAGAGTTCTGTGTTATAAAGAAATATAATGAAAATTAATGAGATAAAATTAGAAAAAGTTGTAGGACTTAATTCAAAGATTCCATCTAATAATATGATGGAATTTGTTTTAGTTGGAAGGTCCAATGTAGGGAAAAGTTCCTTTATAAATGCAATATCAAATAGAAATAATTATGCCCACACATCATCTACACCAGGAAAGACAAGGACTATAAATTACTATCTTGTAAATGGAAAGTTCTATATAGTGGATTTACCTGGCTATGGATATGCAAAGGCAAGTATAGAAGAACAAAATAACTGGGCAACTTTTATAAATAAATACTTAAAAACAAGTGATATGATAGAAGAGATAATTTTGATAGTTGATATAAGACATAAGCCCAGTGAAAAAGATTGTCAGATGTTTTCCTTCATAGTATCAGCAACAGGTTATGAACCAATTGTGGTAGCAACTAAACTTGATAAAATAAAAAAAAGTGAAGTTAATAAGAATATAGAGATGATAAGAAATGAACTTGGAGCAACTGATGATTGTGAGATAATACCATTTTCGGCAGAGAAAAAAGATGGCGTGAAAGATGTTTTGAGAATATTGTCAAGCATAGTATAGGTTTAGTTAAGCCCTGAAAAGAATCAGGGCTTTTATACTTCGTATTTTAGTTAATCTTTTTTAATATCTGCGTCAGAACACTTCTAAAAAGAAAATCTGTGCGATATATATTTAGTAAATTATTTTCAATAGGTGAGATCCTTAAATACTTATATTTTTTGCCTTCGATTAGATATGAAATATTGCAATTATATATTTTAGATAGTTGTTTTAATGTGTCTAAACTTGGTATAGCATTTCCTTGTTCCCATTTGTAAATACTTTGCTCACTATATAAAGTGTTATTTCTTTTTAGAAGTTTTACTACTTGAGAAGTTGACATAGATAAACTTTTACGAAGCGTTTTTAATCGAATTGATAATCTTGTTTCCATAAATATTTCCCCATTATATTTTACTTAATATTTTGGCAATTTTTCTAAAACTGTCATTGCCTCGTATAGCCATTATGAATTTGTATTCATTTTCACTTAAAGATTTGTAAAATCTTTTATCTTCATAAATCTCTGTCAAGTTGGAGTCATATATGAAAGATAAAACTTTTATAGTTTTCAGATCCGGAATTGTGTTATCATTTTCCCATCTGTAGATAGTTTTTTTAGTAACATAGATATTCATTTCTTCAAGTTTTTTAATGACTGCATTAATAGAGAGTTTGCAGTTTAATCTAATTTCTTTTAACTTACTACCAATTTTAATCACTTTATAATTTCCTCCTAAAACATTAATTTAAAAAGTTTTTCAATTAATCAAGGAGGTCTTATAGTGTACATATATGTTGACCTCATTAAGACTCGGCCAGAGTACCTGGTACGCACATATAGTTTTCCTCGCGATTTTATATTACTATATATAGAAAAAATTGTGAATAAATTGTTAATAAAATTATAAAAAAATTGTTGACTTTTTTCATGACTTTTGCTATATTTGTAAGGCTCACGCTGTGAGCGGTTTTTGTTGCTTTTTTAGCAACAGTACAATGAAAAAAGAATAAACACACAAACCCGAAGATTTTAGTAAAGAACGGATAAGTTGAGCAAACAACTATAAAAAGCGGATAAGTAAGAGAAAGTATAAGTCAGAAGAATTTCTGACCGAATCAAATTCTAACAAGAGAGTTTGATCCTGGCTCAGGATGAACGCTAGCGGCAGGCTTAACACATGCAAGTCGAGGGGCAGCGCGATGTAGCAATACATTGGCGGCGACCGGCGGAAGGGTGCGTAACGCGTGAGCAACATGCCCGTCACAGGGGGATAATCCATGGAAACGTGGTCTAAAACCGCATAGATTA
>JAGBOC010000009.1 GCA_017634065.1 Lachnospiraceae bacterium
AAGTAAAAATTGTATATTCAAAGTTTTTATTTTTCTCTTTAATCATTTTAAGCTCATAACTTTTGTCTTAAACTTTTCTCCTCTCTCTTCATAACTTTTGAACATATCGAAAGATGAACAAGCCGGTGAAAAGAGAACATTATCTCCTACATTTGAATAACTATTTGCTATGTCAACAGCCTCATCAAGTGTATCTGCAAATATAACACTATGATAATTAAGAACTCTTGCCTTATTTGCTATTTTCTTTTTAGCCTCGCCTATAAGTATCAGATAGCGAACTTTTTCCTTTATCTTCATTATGAAATCGCCATAGTCAACTCCCTTATCTCTACC
Organism: Lachnospiraceae bacterium; assembly: GCA_017634065.1. GTDB lineage: Bacteria > Bacillota > Clostridia > Lachnospirales > Lachnospiraceae > UBA3633. The sequence goes on from JAGBOC010000009.1 coordinate 337, forward strand.
ACCTGCGATTAAAATAATTTTTCCCTTCATCGCATCTATCGCTTTTATCGAAGCATCTGGATTAGTACCTTTTGAGTCATTATAATATTTGACACCATTCTTTTCTCTTACAAACTCAACTCTATGTTCAAGCCCAGAAAACTCTTTACAAGCATCTACAATCTCAACAAAGGAAACTCCCATATAGTATGCCACACCCATCGCAGCCATCACGTTTTCATAATTGTGATTGCCAATTAGTTTAAGTTCACTTGTATTCATAAGTTTTATAGTTTTAGTTTTGTCTTTATAGAAGATGGCATCATCATATAAATAAAATCCTTCTGTCAAAGTTCTTTTGCTACTAAAGAAAACTACTTTACATTTGAAAATATTTTTTTGTAATGTCAAATCTCTTAATATCTGGTCTTCGTAGTTTAGAACTAATACGTCTTCACTATTCATATTGATGGCGATATTTAATTTTGCATTGATATAATCAGTATAACTACCATATCTATCAAGATGGTCAGGACTAAAATTAAGTATCCCTGCCACCTTTGGTTTAAACTTCAGAACATCTTCCAACTGAAATGAACTGCACTCTATTACATACTTCTTTTTTTCATTACTATTTAAAACTTTTTCGCAATATGGGGTACCAATATTTCCTACTACCTCTACATCATCCCCATATTTTTTCTTCATAATACTTCCAATAAGTTCTACCGTAGTGGTCTTACCATTTGAACCTGTGATTGCACAGACTTCACCTTTGCCATATAAATATCCGAGTTCCAATTCTGATATGACAGGAATTCTCTTTTTTATAACTCTTAAATAAACTGAATTAGTTTTTGGAAAGCCTGGACTTATCACACATAAGTTTACATCCTGCAAATCTTCATCACTTACATTCTCAAGCAAGATTTTAAGTTTAACTTTTCCGTATATACTCTTTTTAATTTTATTCACACTAATTTGAGGGTTATTATCAAATAACAACACCTCTACTTCATTCTTTATTAACAATTTTGAAGCTGCTATACCGCTTAATCCTGCTCCGAGTACAATAGTCTTTGGCATTTTATCACCTTACAAAATAATATGTTATAAGACAAGTAATAATAGTCACAATAGAAAACATAAGCACTATTTGATTTTCACTAAAACCGCATTTTTCAAAATGATGGTGTATTGGTGCCATCTTAAAAAACCTTTTGCCATGAGTAGCCTTAAAATACAAAACTTGTATAATTACCGACAATACTTCTACTAAATACACTATGCCAAACAATGGTAAGAAATACTGCATATCAAGTGCAATAGACATAAATGCCACATAGGCTCCAAGAAATAATGAACCAGTATCTCCCATAAATATCTTTGCTGGGTAGTGGTTAAATATTATAAATCCAAGAAGAATTGCCAATATCAAAAGATTTATATATAACAGTTCGTTATTATTTCTAAGTAGCGAAACTGAACAAAATAGTAGAGAAACAATAATCGTCACAGTAGCACATAGTCCATCAAGACCATCAGTGAAGTTTACTCCATTATTAGTTCCTACTATAATAAATATTAAAAATATGAAAATGAAAATATTTGACATTGTATTGTAGTTGAAACAGATTATAAGTCCAAAACCAGCAAATAATATCTGAAAAATTAGTTTAAATAAACTTGGTAAGCCTTTGGTATTTTTCTTCGTAATCTTTAAATAATCATCTATCAAACCAATGAATCCAAAGATAATTATAAAAATATTTATCTTAAGTGCCATCGTGCCATTTACATAATCTTTCAATATAAGTAAAAATAATTCGACTACCAAAAATATAATTATAAATACAACTCCTGCCATAGTAGGAGTTCCCATTTTTTTTAAATGAGTTTCTGGTCCATCAGTTCTTACTACCTGTCTAAACTGCAAAAGTCCAAGCTCTATCCAAGCCGAATAAAAAAGAATAACTGATACAAAAAATACCAGAAAAAATAAAAATACTGGATTAAATAAAATGTTATATAATTTACTCATTTCCCGAAAGCACTTCTTTCATAATATCGTGAAATATAGTTGTCGCAAATGTCGCACTCGCCTGTTCCTCACCCTCAAGATTAGGTTGATCGACAACCACATAACATACTAAGTTTGGATTATCCTTATCATCAAATCCTATAAATGATACTAAATAATTTTTATCGGCTCTTGGAAGTTTTTCTGCTGTTCCTGTCTTGCCACCAATATTACGATTTTTTATTTGAGCAAACTTTCCAGTTCCTGTTTCAACAGTTTCAAAAAGTGTTTCTCTTAAATACTTTGATGTACTCTCTGAAATTGTTCTCCTAAGAATAGGTTTTACAATTTGCTTCACATAAGTTCCATTTGAGTTCTCTATTCTTTTTACTAAATGTGGTTCATAATATTTACCACCATTTATAGCAGAACAAAATGCCGATATAAGTTGAACCATTGTGCAGTTAAAGTTTTGTCCAAAAGAGTTTGTCGCAAGGTCTGTCCTTCCCATACTCTTTTCATTAAATACGAAACTACTTGTATCTGCTTCATTTGGCAAATCAATATTGGTAGGACTACCAAAGCCAAAAGTTTTTTGATATTTAACAAATGAGTTTACGCCAAGCATTTCACCAAGTTCTGCCATACTCATATTGCAAGATTTCGTAAGTGTCTCCATAAGAGTAAGTTTTCCGTGTCCATTTCTATTGTTACATCTTATTCTCCACTTATGTTCTCCATCGTCAAGTTCTATAAAACCTTTACACTCAAATGTCGCATCATTTCCAACCAAGTTCTCATCAATAGCAGCAGAATATGTGACAATCTTCGCAGTGGAACCAGGCTCAAATGTATCTTGAACGCAGTTATTTTTCCACCTACTAAACCAGATGTTTTCTCTTCCAACTTCTCTAATATATTCTTCATCAAAACCTGTTAAGTCACGTGGATCATTTAGGTTAAATCCATTTGTTGACGCCATAGCATAAATCTCACCATTATTTGGATTCATAATAATGGCACTTGCTGATTTTGAACCTATCTCTCCAGTCGCCCACTCAAAGAGTTTTTCTTCGCATATTTTTTGCATTCTTGTATCAATCGTAGTAACAATGTTATATCCATCTACTGCTTTTTTATTGACACTTTCTAATTCAAAATTATCTCCGAGATATCCATACTTTCTTCCGTTTAGTCCAGAGAGTTCTGTATCATAATACTGCTCAAGTCCCATCACACTCTCTCCAGCATTATTCACGAAGCCGATGACATTTGAAGCTAGATTATCATTTGGATAAAATCTTTTATACTCCTCTTCAAACCAGACACCGCTTACTCTATCATTTACACCTAATTTTTGATACTCATCATTTTTTTTCTTTTTATGCTCTTCGAACTTGTCTTTCTCTTCTTTTGATAACTGTCTTGCATATCTCACATATGCTTTATCACTTTTTGTTTCTATCAAATCTCTCAATTCCCATCTATTATATCCATAGACATCTGAAAGAGCATCTATAGTCGCATTGACAAACCGATTGTCCTTATATGAGTTTATAACTTTAGGATCTATTATTAAATTGTAAACTTTTATAGATGTGGCAAGAAGATTTCCATCCGCATCTAAAATATCTCCACGCCTACTTGGTATAACTTCTGATGTATAACTCACCTGTCTTTGACTTAAAACTACTCTATTGTAATACTCTCCTTCTATAACCATTAAGTAGTAAAGTCTTAAAACTAATAAAACAAAAATTATTGCTATGAGTGCACCCACAAGCAATAATCTTCTTTTTATAAATCTTTCATTTCCATCTTCTTTTTTTTTATCCCTAGCGAATATTTTCATACTGACGAACAAAGCCGTTATCGCTCTTATCAAAATATATTATGTTCTTTTCAGTAGGCGTAATCATGTTCAATTCCATATATGCCTTCATTTTTAGTTCATCAAATCTCATGTTACTTTTCAAAGATAAGGTCATTCTTTGATTTTCATATTCCTTTTTCTCAAGTGTAGTCTCAAGTTTTTTTATGTAATCTGTTCTCTTTTTTATCATTATACTTTTTGTCATGATAAGAGCAAATGCCACTATCAAAGAAACAAAAAGTAAACAAGCAATAGCAGTCAAAATACTATCTACAATTCTTAACTTTCTTCTTTTCTTTATGCGAGTTTCTCTAATACTTGCTCTATTGTAGATACTATCTTCAAATCTCTGCAAATCAAAATATGGACTTATTGTGTTTCTTCCATATAATATATCGCTTGTCATCATTCTCCTTTCTCAAAAACTCTCATTTTTGCAGGTTTTGATCTTCTGTTCTGCTCTATCTCATTTTCACTTGCTACTATTACTTTCCTATATACAAGCCGTCCTTTACTTTTCTTCCCACATACACAGGGATAACCTTTTGGGCATGTGCAAGGATTTTCAAACAACTTAAACTTATCCTTCACTATCTTGTCTTCAAGAGAATTAAAACTAATCACACATATTCTTCCGTGCGCATCTATCCTATCTACGATACTATCAAGTGCCTTATCAATTACTTCTAATTCTCTATTTATATATATTCTAAATGCTTGGAATGTTCTTTTAGCAGGATTTTTGCTTTTACCTTCGCTCCACCTTAGTTTTGCTGGTATTGCTTCCTTTATAATCTGAACCAAATCAAAAGTTGTCTCGATTGGTTTTATCTCTCTATTTTTAACTATATGTTTTGCAATATTCTTTGCGAAATTATCTTCGCCGTAGTCTCTTATGATGTGATATATCTCATTTTCAGAAAAAGTATTGACAATGGTTTTGCAGGTTAAGTCGTTTTCCTTATCCATTCTCATATCAAGAGATGCATCGTGATTGTATGAGAAGCCCCTATCGCCCTCATCAAACTGAAAACTTGATACTCCTAAATCAAATAGAACTCCATTTATTTTTTCGATATTTAAACTATCAAGAACATTGACTATATTTTCAAAATTAGTTTTTACAACTATTAACTTCTTATCATCAATGTATTTTTTTAATCTTTCTGATGTTGCTTTTATAGCATCTTCATCTTGATCTATTCCTACAAGAAAGCCTTTACCTTCTGATAATTTTTCTAAAATCTTTTCACTATGTCCGCCACCACCGAGAGTGGCATCTACATAAATACCATCTTTATCTATTTGCAAACACTCAATAACTTCATCTAATAAAACTGGAATGTGATTAAACATTAGATTCCAAGACCTTCCATCTTTCTCGACATCTCATCAGAGTTATCAAAATTATTTTTCTTCTTAAATGTATCGCTATCCCAAATCTCTATGTGATCTCCGACACCTAAAAAAATAATTTCTTGTTTTAATTGAACAGCATTCCTTAAAGCAATAGTAAGTTGAACTCTTCCCATTTTATCTGGTGTTAAATCAATCGCATTTCCTATAAATATTCTCTTAAACTCTCTCGCATTTGGATTTGAATATGGAAGAGAATTAATTTTTTCTGCAAACTTATCCCAAGTTTCTTTATCATAAACTTCAAGACATTCATCAATGCCTTTTGTAATCACAAAAACATCTCCAAGTAAGTTTCTAAACTTATTTGGAATAATAAGACGTCCCTTTTGGTCAATTGTGTGGTTGTATTCTCCAGTAAACATACTAAAAAATAATTTATCTAATTCAAAATAATAAAAATAATTTTTTAGAAAAAATAAGGAGGGATGTGAAAAGCGGCACATGGAGGGCATGTATTTTGCCACTTTTTTACACTATCCCCCACTTATATGGTGTATTTTACCACCTTTTTACAAAATGTCAAGCATTTTTTTTATATTTTTTTTTAACTTTATACTACTATCTATGAACTTAAAATAGCCGATTTTTCTGCTAAAAATCAACATTTTTAAGGAATATATTTACTTTTTTGTGATATAATTAGGCTATGAGAATTAAAAAGATAATCAATTTAATACTTATTTCTATCATTATTTCACTATTTTCTTGTAAAGGAAATCCAAACTCAACATTAAATAAACCGACAAATAAAACTGTAAAAAGCGCGAATAGGATTTCAAGTAATAGCGAAATAAAAGAGAAAAGCAAAGAAAAAAGTAGAAGCATAATAATCGATAAGGATTACGGGAAAGGAAATAAAGACATAGTAGTTTTTTCAACTAATGATACTCTTTCTGCATATAATGAAAATCTCGGCATATCTTCCATAAAATATTTTGTAGATCACTTTGATAAAAAAAATAATTTTACGACTCTTGTCGATATAGGAAACTTTTCTTCTGGAAATCCTATCGTTGAGAAGTCAAAAGGAAAAGCGTCAATAGAAATTATGAATGCAGTGTCATACGATATAGTAGTTCCAGGCAGTTTCGAATTTAACTATGGCATTGATACATTTTATGAAAATATGAAAAATCTGAAAGCCGATGTCGTTTGTTGCAACATCTATGACACAAAGAGAAAAACTTTTCCTTTCTTGCCATATGTGATTTATAAATATGACGAACTCACTATCGCATATGTTGGTGTGACAAGTCCGGAAGCACTTTTACTAAAAGATAATTATGAAAAGTTTTTCAATGAACAGGGAGAACAACTTTTATATTTTTTTGAAGATGAAACTGGAGATGCATTATACACGCAGGTTCAGACAGCTGTAGATACTGCAAAAGCAGAAGGTGCTGACAAAGTTATCTTACTTGCTCACCTTGGTATAGAAGGTATAACAGAGAAATGGTCAACAACCAGAGTCATCGCTAACACAAAAGACATCGATGCTGTGATAGATGGTCACTCTATGGAAGTTCTTGATAATGGTCTAATGGTAAATAAAGTTGGTGCTTTCATCCCTCTTGTCCAGGCTGGTTCAAGATATAAATATCTCGGTGCTATGAATATAACAAGTGAAGACTACATATATCCTGCAGTTATGAAAGAAAGATCGGTAAATAAAAAAGACGAAAGATTTCAAGAGTTTGTAGACAGTGTTTTAGAAAAATATAAATAGGAGTCTTGCGACTCCTATTTTTTAGATATTATTTATTTCTATTATTTCTTTTTTGAAGTTTTCTTTGTGCTTTTCTTTATACTTGTACTTTTCTTTGCTGTTTTAGCACTAGGTACTTTAATTTCTTTTGTGTTCTGCTCTTTATTTTTTCTTTCTGCATTTACAAATGCTTCCATAGAAACTACTGTGAGAGCATATATCATAGTAGGTATGCCATCAAATAAAAGCGTCATCCTAAGTTTATGTGTCATAGAGCAGAATAGTGGAAAGTTTCTATATATCATCATAGAAAGACTTACTTTCGCGATTATAATTAGAATTAGATAAAGTGTCATTACCACTTTATTTATATTGATTGCAACCTTGCTGTATTTGCCATTGAAGTTCAAAACGAAATGATTTATAAATAACACGAGTAATAGAATAGTTGTCACAATTAATGTAATGCCTCTAAATGAAATGTGATTAATGCTAAATAAACTAATAACATTTCTTGTATTATCAAGTACTGGTTCAGCTATCCTTGTAAACTCTGAAATATTTTTTAGTATAACAACTTGCAAAAAAGAAGCTGTCAAAACTTTCATAAGTTCTTTATGCTCTACTCTATTGAAAATAATCATAGCAAGTAAAAATATAACAATTAAAACATTTTCAAAAACTGATAAAATACTGTAAGATGATAGAGTTGATACAAAAATAGTAATTATGATAGATAATGTTGCACATAGATAAAAAAATCTCTTATCATCAATTAGTTTAAACATATTTCTCCTCCTCGTAAAAATTATAAAGGTAATTCTAAACTACTATTAAAAAAGCGAGTACATACTCGCTTTAATTCGACGCTCCCCGAGTAGGACTTGAACCTACGACCTACCGGTTAACAGCCGGTCGCTCTAACCAACTGAGCTATCGAGGAATAATTTCATCCCACAAAAATTGCATACAAGAAAAGAAACTTAAATCATGAGAATAATATAAGACCTCGACCTATTAGTAAGCGTAAGCTTAGTACCTTGCGATACTTACACCTTGCTCCTATCAACCTTGTG
>JAGBOC010000002.1 GCA_017634065.1 Lachnospiraceae bacterium
AAGGTGCGGCTGGATCACCTCCTTTCTAAAGGTAAAGTAGGGTTTATGTGTTTATTCTTTTTTCATTGAATACGGAACTATAGCTCAGCTGGTTAGAGCACACGCCTGATAAGCGTGAGGTCGGTGGTTCGAGTCCACTTGGTTCCATTCCGGTTACGATACGACTTAGGGAAACACCCGTTCCCATCCCGAACACGACGGTTAAGCCTAAGACGGCCGAAGATTCTACATTGGTAACGATGTGGTAAAATAGGTGGTAGCCGGTTTTTTATTGCAAAAAAAATAATAATTATTATTTGAAATGTGATATAATTAGTGTTTGAAATAATTATGTAAGTTTATTTGAAGATTTTTTTAAAAATTGTATAAGTAAAGTATTTAAGTAATGTGTGGGAGGTTTTTGATGGTTATAGAGATTTGCATAGGAAGTTCATGTCATTTGAAAGGTTCAAGAGAACTTGTAGATTTATTCACAACGGAAGTTGAAAAGAGAAACTTGAAAGATAGAGTTTCTCTCAAGGGAAGTTTTTGTAAAGGTAAATGCAATAGAGAAGGTGTGACAATACAGATTGATGATGAACTCTATACTGGTATAACACCAGAAAAGTTTGAAACATTTTTTGAAGAACATGTTGCAACGAAATTGTAATTAGAAAAAGTTTTTATAAAAGTTAAAAATGCTCTTTAATAAAAGAGATGATAGTGAGTGAATATGTCAGAATGGATAAAATTAAAAAGTCAGAGTTGTAAAGATTGTTATAAATGTATAAGGCATTGCAGAGTGAAAGCTATAAGGTTTAGCGGAAATCTTGCATATAATGTAGAAAACCTTTGTGTGCTTTGCGGACATTGTTATGTTTCTTGCCCTCAAAATGCAAAAGTTATAGTTAGCGATATGGAAAAGGTAAAAGTTATGCTTCAATCAGATAAGGTTATCGCACTTATATCACCAACTTATCTTGCATACTTTAATACTACTTATAAAGCTTTTAAGGAAGCTTGTTTAAAACTTGGTTTTGTCGCTATAGAAGAAGAAACATTAGGATATGAAATTGTATTAAAAGAATATGAAAAGATATTAAAAAAAGGCGAGAAAAGTGTATACATATCATCACAGTGTCATTCTGTCAACCTTATGATACAAAAATATCACAGCAAACTTCTTCCTAATCTAATGGATGTAGTTTCTCCTATGGTAGCAACAGCTATGGATATAAAGAAAAAGCATCCCGATTATAAAGTAGTGTATATGGGACCTTGTATTGCTAAAAAAGATGAAGCAGAACGATATAATAAACTTATAGATGCTGTTTTGATGTTTGATGAAGTTCAAAAAATGTTCACGAAAGATAAGATTACTTTAAATGTAAAATATAAGGATGAAAAAACATTTAAAGCAAGAGAAGCTGTATCATTTGGCGGAATGGAAAAGATAATCAAAGTTAATGATAAATATGACATTGTAAGTGTAAGTGATGTGGACAGTTGTAGATATGCGATGAATGAAATCGAACGAGGTAATATTAAAAATGCTTTCGTTATAATGGATATGTGCAAGAATTCGTGTCTGTCTGGACCAACATTCTTGAAACTCAATCATGATAACGAGATTGTTCAAAAAATTAATATGCAAAACCATTATGGCAAAGATGTCTATTCAGATGCAAAATATAGTCATGCAGAACTTGCAAAATACTTTGATGAGATTAAACTTGAGTTAAAGAAACCAAGCAAAGAAGAGTTGCAAAGTATACTCGCAAGTATGGGGAAAGATTCTCCTGAAAAGATTTTGAATTGTGGTGTGTGTGGATATAGCACTTGTGTAAATAAAGCAATAGCAATCTATAATGGTATGGCAGAACCAAGTATGTGCGTGTCATATATGACTGAAAGGGCTGAAAGTTTTTCTGATAATATTTTGCAAAACTCTCCATTTGCTGTTATAGCAATTAATGACAAGATGGAAGTACAAGTTTTCAATAATAGGGCAAAAAGGCTTTTCAATATTCATAATGCGAATGACATAATGGGTCATCACTTATCTGAAATTCTTGATACTAAAGATATCGAAAGTTGCTATACGGATGATAAAGATCAATTTGCAAAAGAACTGTATCTTTCAGAATATGATAAATATATTGAAGAAATAATAGTCCCTGATAAAAAACATAGAAATACTATTATCATCATAAGAGATTTGTCAGATGTAGTTAATTATAAGAAAAAAATCGAGACAATAGACAAAAATGCTATAGAGATAGCAGATAATGTCATAGAAAAGCAAATGAAAATAGTTCAAGAAATAGCTTCATTACTTGGTGAAACTACTGCAGAAACTAAAGTTGCACTTACTAAATTAAAGGAGAGCTTAAGTGATGAATAGTTTTTTTCTTGATGTCGGGTATAAAAGTATTTTTCATTTTGGTGAACAGCTTTGTGGTGACCATGTAAATGTAGCAAATACAGAAGATGGAAAGACAGTCGTAGTTTTAGCAGATGGATTAGGTTCTGGAGTAAAGGCAAGTATTCTTTCGACAATAACATCGCAGATGATATCAACTTTACTCTCAAATGGTATAAGTCTTAAAGAAGCAGTTGAATCCATATCAAAAACTCTCCCCGTTGATAAACAAAGAGATGTAGCTTATTCTACATTTACGATAGCAGATTTTGATACTGATGGGTACTTAAACATAGTTCAGTTTGATAATCCAGAAGTAGTGATGCTTCGAGATGGGAAATCATTTGAGTTCCAAAAAGAAAAAATTGTGATAGGAGATAAAACTCTATATCAATCAAAGATTGAGCTACGTGATGGAGATATGTTTGCAATATTTTCAGATGGTTGCCCATATGCTGGACTTGGTATGAAATATAATTTTGGATTTGGAATGAATGAGATTAAAGATTTTCTTGAAGTTTTAAATGCAAGTGGGGCGAATGCGAGAACAGTTGCAACTGATTTTATAGATCATATTAACTTTCTTTATGCTTTTTCACCTGGTGATGATGCCACCTGCGTTATTATAAAAGTAAAAAAGAGACAACAAGTAAATGTTGTTTTTGGTCCACCATCTAATAGAGAAGATTGTAATCGTATGATGTCTTTGTTTTTCTCGAAAAAAGGCAAACATATAGTTTGTGGTGGAACTACTGCAAAGATTGCTGCTGATTATCTTGGAAAAGAGTTAGAGGTGGATTTAAACTTCGTTGAAAGTGATGTGCCACCTATGGGCAAAATTGAAGGAGTAGATTTAGTAACGGAAGGTATTATTACAATGAATAAGGTGAAAGAATATGCTGAAGATTTTTTGAAAGATAATGTATTATATCAGATATGGGGATATAAAAAAGATGCTGCCAGTATTCTTTCAAGATTACTTTTTGAAGAAGCAACGGATATTGATTTTTATGTAGGAAGAGCAATAAATCCAGCTCATCAAAATCCCGATCTACCTATCAATTTTTCTATTAAAATGAATATAGTTAGTGAACTAATGAATTATCTTAAGAAGATGGGGAAAAATGTAAAAGGAAATTATTTTTAGATTTGGGCAAAATCTTGATATTAAAAAATGTAATTTTTTTTGTTTGTAAATTAATTAGATTGTGAGAAATTATATGGAAGAAAAAGTAATTTATAAAAGTAAACAAAAGACAATTTATTTAGATGGAGATAAGATTATAAAAGCACATGATGATTTATATGATACATCACTTGTGTTAAATGAGGCACTTAATCAATCGAAAGTTTATGAGGCAGGAATTAGTGTGCCAAAGGTTTATGAAGTCAAGAGATATAATAATAAACTTGGAATTGTGATGGATTATATAGATGGGGAAAATCTTGAGAACTTAATTATGAATAATCCAAATGGTATTAATAAATATATGGATATATTCGTAAGCACATATCACGACTTTACTTCAAATAAAGCATTAAATCTAAACAATTCATATGGAAGAATTAAGAACAAAATATTTTCATCTGAACTTCCAGCAAATATTAAATATGGATTATTTTATAAACTTCGCGAAATGGAATTTGCTCGAGATGTAATCCATGGAGATTATATCATTTCAAATATAATCATTGACAGACAAGGTAGGGCAGTGGTACTTGATTGGGGACATGTCGCTTTTGGAGATAGAAAGCTTGATATGGCTATAACATATGCTCTTTTTGAGTTAAAAGGTCAGGAAAAATTAGGGGAATTATACATTGATAAGATTTGTGAACTTGAAAAAATTGATAAAGAACAAGTTTTTAGCGAATTAATACTTGCATATATATATATTGTTGATCGATATGATGAAGATATAAAAAATAAGATTTATAATAAAATCTATGAGATTATAAAGAGTGAAGAGGAATAGTATGGTGAAGTTTGATTCAAAAGTGCAGATGCACAAGTTTTTTGTATTAAGAGAAGTTGCGAAACTTGCATTTCAAGATAGACTTGCAGATGAGATAGATAATATACCATTAAAACTTTTTCCTGATGATAATACAAAAGGATTTCTTGACATTTACAAGATGAGAGAGATAACAAAATTGAGAGTTAAACTTGCTACTGGTGGAAATATATTAAATAAAAATGTTGTAGAAGTCATGGAACTTGCATGTGATGAGTGTCCTCTTGAAGGCTATGAAGTAACTAATGCTTGTAGAGGCTGTCTTGCACATAGATGTGAAGAAAATTGTAGGTTTGGAGCTATATCATTTGATCAGGATGGTAGAGCACATATTGATCCTGCTAAATGCAAATCTTGTGGAGCATGTAGTAAGGCTTGTCCTTATAGTGCAATAAGACAAAATATTAGACCTTGCCGTTCTGCTTGTAAGGTTTCAGCTATGGGATTTAATGAGAAAAAAGCTGCTGAAATTGATAATAACAAATGTATTGCATGTGGAGCCTGTGTTTATCAATGTCCATTTGGTGCAATAATGGACAAGTCATATATGTTAAATGCGATTGAACTGATTAAGAACAGTGATAATAATAAGAAATATAAAGTATATGCAATTGTAGCACCTGCCATTTCTTCGCAGTTTTCTGATGTGAAACTTGGTCAAGTAATAACTGGCATAAAAAAACTTGGATTTCATACAGTTATTGAAGTGGCATTTGGTGCAGATATTGTAGCAGAGAAGGAAACTGAAGAATTAGTAGAGAAAGGTTTTCTGACAAGTTCATGTTGTCCAGCTTTTGTGAAGTTTATAGAGATTAATTTTCCTGATGTTGTAAAAGACATATCAAGTAACTATTCTCCTATGGGAGCAGTAGCAGAGTTTGTAAAGAGAACAGACCCTACAAGTAAAATTGTATTTATAGGACCATGTATTGCTAAAAAAATGGAAGTAAAAGATACTAAAGCAAAAAAGTATGTTGATGTAGTTCTTACATTTGAAGAATTAGAGGCATTATTTTCAGCAAAAGATTTTGATCTATCAACATTTGAAGAGGATATACTTGATGATGCATCTTATTATGGGAGAATATTTGCAAGAAGTGGTGGTCTTGCAGAAGCAGTTACAGAAGGACTAAAAGAATCAGGTAACGAGAAGTTCACTCTTAAAGCAGAGGTTTGTAATGGAATAGAACAATGTAACTTGGCACTATTAAAAAAGAATAAAGGTGTGCTGGATGCTAACTTTATAGAAGGTATGGCTTGTGTAGGGGGATGTATAGGTGGACCAGGATGTTTAAATCACTCTCCTAAAGACAAAAATGATGTAGATGCATATGGAAAAGAAGCACATGAGAAAAAAATAATGGATGTAACGAAGGTAACAAAGATTTTTAAATAAAATGAAAGATGTGTGTTATTCATCCTTTAATCACTTTGATAAAATGGTCTAATAAGTAAATACAGCAGAAAGCATTAAGATTTAACTTGAATTTTAATAGTATTTTAATACTTATATATAATATTTATTTTAATTTTATAAGAAATATTGTATAATGTTTTGGTGCCAAATAACAAGAAAATTGTAGTACTTACTGGCGCAACATCATTTTTGGGTAGAAGTATAGCAAAATATCTTCTGTCTAAGGGTTTTGTTGTGTTTGGAATTGTTAGGCCTGATTCTAACAATATTTTTAAGTTGTCAGATTTAGAAGGTATTCAAATTGTAAAACTTGATTTTGATAAAGTAAAGACAAATGACTTTCTATGTGTAAATGACTTTGAATTAAGTAAAACAATATCCGAGATGAAAGCGAAAGACTATGATATTACTTTTTTACATTTTGGATGGGGAAGTACTCTTGACAGAAGTAATTTTATGAAGCAAATGCTAAATGTTGATATGAGTATGAAGGTATTGGAGTTTGCTAAAATACTTGGTGCAAGAAGATTTATATTTGCAGGTTCTCAAGCAGAAATGAGCGAAAGTGCATACGGACTTGCGAAAAAACAGTTTGCTACATATGCTGAAAATGATTTAAAGAATAGCAAGATGAGTTTTATACATTTAAGGATTTTTTCTATATATGGTGAGGACGATCGAGACTCATCTCTTATTATGACTTTATTAAAATCTTGTAAAGAAAACAAAGATATTTCTCTTAGTTCTTGCAATTATGATTGGAACTTTTTATATATAGATGACTTTGTAAAAATTATTTATAAAATGATAGAAAAGAATGTAAAAAGTGGTACATATGATATAGCAAGTGGCGATACTAGGATTTTGAAAGAGTATGTAGAAGAAGCTCATAGGGTGCTAAAAGCAAAAAATAAACTTAATTTTGGAGCACTGCTTGACAGCACAGAGAAATTTGCTATACCCAATATAAATGATATTATAAAATCTATTGGAAAAATTAAGTTCACAACATTTGCTGATGGAATAAAAAATATGATGAAAATGTAAACTCAATAATTTGCATATACGATAAAACATATTTTAAAGATAAATATTATAATATTTGAAATGAGAGATATGGAACAAGAATATATAAAAGTAAAAGGTGCTAGTGAGCACAATCTTAAAAATCTTGATGTTGATATACCAAGAGAAAAACTTGTAGTTATCACAGGCGTATCAGGAAGTGGAAAATCAAGCCTTGCTTTTGACACTATATTTGCAGAAGGGCAGAGGAGATATATGGAGTCTCTCTCTTCATATGCAAGACAGTTTTTAGGTCAGATGGAGAAACCAAAAGTAACCTCTATAGAAGGTCTTTCTCCGGCTATTTCTATTGATCAGAAATCAACTAACAGAAATCCAAGGTCAACTGTTGGAACTGTGACAGAGATATATGATTATCTGCGACTTCTCTATGCTCGTATAGGTATACCTCATTGTCCAAATTGTGGAAAAGAGATAAAGAGACAGTCAATAGATGAGATAGTTGATAGTATAATGAAACTTGAAGAAGGAACCAAGATACAACTTCTTGCCTATGTTGTGCGTGGAAAGAAAGGTAGACATGAGAAAGTTTTTGATTCTGCAAAGAAATCAGGATATTCAAGAGTAAGAGTTGATGGGAATGATTATTCACTTGATGAAGATATAAAACTTGATAAAAATATAAAGCATAATATAGAAATTGTTGTTGACAGACTTGTTATAAAAAAAGGCATTGAGAAAAGACTCACTGATAGCATAGAGACAGTATTTAAACTTTCAGATGGACTATTGCAGGTGGATGTGATAGGTGGAAAGCCACTCAATTTTAGCCAGAACTTTGCTTGTAGTGATTGCGGTATAAGTATGCAAGAAATTGAACCAAGATCATTTTCATTTAATAATCCATTTGGTGCTTGTGAAAAGTGTAGTGGGCTTGGATACAAACAAGAGTTTGATGTTAGCCTTATGGTTCAAAACACTGATTTATCTTTGAATGAAGGTTGTCTTGTAGCACCAGGATTTGCTTCATCACATAAGGATGGTTCCTGGGCTGGGGCAATTATAAAAGCTGTAGCAAAAAAGTACAAAGTACCTATGGATAAACCTTGGAAGGATTTATCTAAAAAGGAAAAGGATATAATACTCTATGGCATCGGTGATGATGTTGTGAAGGTTAAATACACTTCAGTAGCTGGAAATAATGGTATCTGGGAAGTTAATTGGGAAGGTGTAGTTGAAGCATGTAGAAGAAGATATAATGAAGGGATGCTAACTGAAGCACAAAAGGCTAATTATGAAGAGTTTATTACTCTCCTTCCATGTGAAGAGTGCCATGGTCAAAGGCTTAAGAAAACCTCTCTTGCTGTAACAGTTGGGGATAAGAATATAGCTGAAATCTGTGATTTGTCATTACTTGAGTTTAGAGATTTTATAAATGGACTAAAACTCACTACTGTTCAAGAAAAAATAGGTTCAGTAATTTTGAAGGAAATTAAAACAAGAGTTAATTTTTTGATTGATGTAGGACTTGATTATCTTTCACTTTCGAGAATGACAGGAACTCTTTCTGGTGGCGAAGCTCAAAGAATTAGATTGGCTACACAGATAGGGACTGGTCTTGTGGGAGTATGCTATATACTTGATGAACCATCTATAGGACTTCACCAAAGAGATAACTCAAAACTTATAGCCACATTAAAACATTTGAGAGATTTAGGAAATACTGTTCTTGTAGTTGAGCATGATGAAGAGACGATGAGAGAAGCAGACTATATAGTTGATATAGGTCCTTATGCAGGTGTTAATGGTGGAGAACTTGTAGTTAGTGGTAAAATATCTGATGTTGAGAAGTGTAAAAGAAGTGTTACAGGACAGTATTTAAGTAAAAAACTTGAGATAAAAGCAACTGACAAATATCGTAAGCCAACAGGCTTTATAACTATAAAAGGTGCAAAAGAAAATAATTTAAAAAATATTGATGTAGATATACCATTATCAATATTTACTTGTATAACTGGTGTGTCTGGAAGTGGTAAGTCAAGTCTTATAAATGAAGTTTTGTATAAAAGTCTTGCGAAAACTTTAAATCGTGCTAATACAAGAGCTGGTAAACATGATAAAATTGAAGGAACTGAAAAACTTGATAAGATAATAATGATAGACCAAAGCCCAATAGGTAAGACACCAAGGTCTAATCCGGCAACATATACTGGAGTTTATGACTTGATAAGAGATTTATATGCTTCTACACCTGATGCAAGAGAAAGAGGTTATAGTAAAGGAAGATTTTCATTTAATGTAAAAGGTGGTAGATGTGAAGCATGTGAAGGTGATGGCATAAAGAAGATTGAGATGCACTTTTTGCCAGATGTTTATGTTCCTTGTGAAGTTTGTGGTGGAAAAAGGTATAATAGAGAAACTCTTGAAGTAAAGTATAAAGAAAAGAATATCTATGACGTACTTGAGATGACTATAGACGATGCAAATGTTTTTTTTAAGAACCAACCAAGGATAATGAAAATTATGGAGGTTCTTAAAGCAGTGGGGCTTGGCTATATGAAACTTGGTCAACCTGCGACAGAACTTTCTGGGGGAGAAGCACAAAGAGTGAAACTAGCGTATGAATTATCAAAACGCTCAACAGGAAAAACTATCTATGTGTTGGATGAACCGACTACAGGACTTCATTTTTATGATGTTCATAAACTTATAGACATTCTTCAGAAACTTACAGATCAGGGTAATACAGTAGTTGTGATAGAACATAATCTGGATGTAATAAAGTCAGCAGATTATATTATAGATTTAGGACCTGAATCAGGTGATAGAGGCGGAAGAGTTATAGCAAAAGGAACTCCAAGAGAAATTGTGAAAGTAAAAACATCTTACACAGGTCAATATCTGAAAAAAATATTATCTTGAAAAAAAGGTTAAAAAAACTGAATATTTTATTTATAGTCTTTACCATTATTTTTACAAATATTAGTTTTGCGCAACCTACTCTTAATCAACTTGAAGGTAAGGAACAGGATTTTGATAACACTTATATTTATATGGAAAAAGGTCCAGCACTTGCCTGTGATGGAGAATTGATAGTTCTTGGTGATAGTTTTGCTTTCTTATTTTGTGCAAACATCGATAAAGGTGTAAACTACATAGTTCATCAAGGCTACGATGTCTCAAAAATATGTAGAGAGTTTTTGCCACATATTAAAAAGGGTCAGTATAAATATGCATTTTTAATGATAGGACCAAATGATTTTATGGAGCAGACAAGTATTTACATATTTAGAACTATGCTGCAAATAATTATTGCTGATTTGAAGATGAAAGGTATGAAGGTTGTGATTACTGACTATTGTGATCCTGACTATTCTGTAAGGGATGCTTCAGTCTTGTATTATTTACCAATCAAGTGTTTTCAGTATGATTTTGTGATAAAAGAGTTAATGTTGAATTATGGTCTTTTATATGTTGAGATGAGAGATCTTTTGGCAGAGTATGGACGATTACCACTTGATATGGTTCATCCAGCTAAAAAAATGTATCCACATGTTTTAGAAAGAGTAGAGAATGTAATTGAACAAGATAGAATAAATAGTCCATACAGATTGGAAGAATAGTATCCTTGACAAACTAAAGTAAAAGTTGTAAAATATTAGCACTCATAGTTAATGAGTGCTATTTTATTTTTATGATAAATTAGTGCATATAAAAGATATAGAGGAATAATTATGGCTGAAAAAAGAGATTATTATGAAGTACTTGGAGTGAGTAAATCTGCAAGTGCTGAAGAAATTAAAAAAGCATATAGGGTACTAGCTAAAAAATATCATCCTGATGCAAATCCAGGAGATAAAACTGCTGAAGCTAAATTCAAAGAAGCATCAGAAGCTTATGCCGTTCTTTCTGATCCAGATAAAAAGAGAGCCTATGATACTTATGGTCATGCTGCATTTGATCCAAACTCTGCAGCAGGTGCTGCATCAGGCTTCGGTGGCTTTGATTTTGGTTCAATGGATTTTTCAGATATTTTTTCAGATCTTTTCGGAGGCGGTGCAGGGGGTGATATATTTGGTAATATTTTTGGAGGAGGATATTCTTCAGGTAGACGTAGCAATAGACCAAGACAAGGTGAGAGCTTAAGGACAAAAGTTTCTATCACATTTGATGAAGCAATGAAAGGAGTTGTAAAACAAGTTACCATACCTTATGAGGAAGAATGTTCATCATGCCACGGAAGTGGTGCAAAGGCAGGAACAAGTCCTGTCACTTGTAGTCGCTGTGGTGGTAGAGGACAGGTTACTGTACAACAAAGAACTCCATTTGGAGTGATGCAGTCAGTATCAACTTGTCCAGAATGTAATGGTACAGGAAAAGTTATAAAAGATAAATGTAGTAGTTGCAATGGAACTGGATATAATAGAGTTCAAAAAACATTTGAAGTTCATATTCCTGCAGGAATTGATAATGGTCAATCAGTAAAACTTACTGGAGCAGGAAATCCTGGAGAGAACGGGGGACCAAGAGGAGATTTACTTGTAAATGTCGTAGTTGCACAGCACCCAATACTTAAAAGACAAGGAGTAAATATTTTCTCAACGGTTTCAATAGATTATCCAACAGCAGTACTTGGGGGAGAGACTAAAGTCAAAACTGCAGATGGAGATGTAATGCTTACCATAAAGCCTGGAACACAAAGTGATACCAAAATGAGACTTAAGGGGAAAGGGGTTCCACTGCTTCGAAGTCCAAAGATTCGTGGCGATCAATATGTCACGATTGTAGTGAATGTGCCAACGAATCTAAATAAAGAGCAAAAGACAGCACTTGAAAATTATAGAAAGACAATTAATGGGGGCTAAAGCCCCTATTTTATATTTAAATAATATGATATAATGTTAGCATGATTTATCAATAGATAAATAGATTTGGGGGAAATATGAAAAAAGTTTTAAAAGTATTATTTATGTCACTCTTTGTTCTTGGCATGTCTGCTTGTCAAAATAGGACAGTAGACAATGTGAAACCAAGCGAAACTAATGTAGAATCTGAAACTAATGTCACTGTAGAAACTACTGAAGAGAGTAAAGAGACAATCGTTAAAGAGGTGCATGAAGTTTTGAGTCCGATGGAGATTCAAAACATAGGTGCATATAGAGATACGAATAAATCGACTTACATTGAGATACAGTTTTCAAAAGAAATACAAGATAATTTTGATGCTTCTTCATATGTAAAAGTTGAACCTGATGTAACATTTACTGTGTCAAAAGTTGAGAATAAATTGCTACTTAGAGGGGAGTTCAATCCGGCGAAAACATATGATATAACTGTTTTAAGTGGTATAAGAGCGATTGATGGAACTGTAAGCACTGAAGAAAAAACAGAGACAGTTGCATTTGACCAAAAACTTCCAAAACTAATGTTTACAAATGAGGGAATAATACTTCCTTCTGTAAATGATAAAAAAATATATATAAGGACTTTAAATGTAAACAAAGTAAATATTGTGGTGAGAAAAGTTTATGCTAACAACATGACACAATTTTTACAAGCCTTTAATTTTTCTGGAAATGGTTATTATTCAAGTGATAGTTATTACTATGATTATGGTAATGAAGATTACTATGATGAATATGGCTATGATACATACATTGATGGCTTTGATAAGGTGGGAGATAAACTATATGATGTCAATTTTGATATAGAAAATGAGATTGACACCTGGGTGCAAACTGCAATTGACCTTACTGGTATTCTTGATTCAAACGGAATATATCAAGTATTTGTAAAGTTTGATGAAAATGGAACTTCATACAAGTTTGCTAGGCGAGATAATGGTAGCCTTAGTTGGGATGACTATGATTATATAAGAGATAATGGAAGAATATCAAGAAATATACTTTTGACTGACATAGGCATTTTAGCACAAAAGAATGATGATGGAATTAGAGTAAATGTTTTAGATATACTTGATAATAGACAAATTCGTGGTGCGAAAGTTTATCTAATGTCAATGAATAATCAGATTTTAGAAGAAAAAACTACTGATGCAGATGGGATTGTAGATTTTGGCCACCATAAAAATAGTTTTTATATTTTAGTTGATAATGTAACAAATAGATCTATTTTGCCAATAAAAAATGCATTAAATACTAATGGTTTCTCTGTTGATGGAGCATATGCAACAAATGGCATAAGAGGATATATCTATACAGAAAGAGGTGTGTATAGACCAGGGGATCCAATATATGTATCAATAATAGCAAGAAATAAAGACGATGAACTTGAAGATAACCAACCAGTAAAGATAACTGTGTATGATCCTACTGGTGTAAAAATGATTGAAAATGATGTCATCACAACTGGCAAGAAGGGATTTTATACCTATACTTTTAAGACTGACACTTCTTCAAGAACTGGTATATGGAAATTAGAAGCAACTATTGGAGACCAAGTATTTAGCAAAGATATATCAGTTGAGACAGTAGTTCCAAATAGAATTAAAGTAAATCTCAATATTCCAGAAGTTGTAAATTATAATGAAACAATAAGTGGGTGGAATATTAATGCTAATTATCTATTTGGTGAACCTGCAGGTAATCTTCAATATGGGGTTAATTTTGAAATAAGAGAAGAGCCTGTAAGTTTTGAAAAGTATAAAGAATATGCATTTAAGGCACCATCATCTTATGGCTATTCAGACTCTGAATTTTTAGAAGGAACTTTAGATAAAAATGGTTTTGCGGATATAGTTCCAGATTTTAGTAAAGTTAATTTTGGTTCACTTAATATGCTTGTAGATGTGGCAGGAAGAGTTACTGAAGATGGTGGACGAAATGTTTTATCGAAAAAGTATATAAAACTAAAAAAATATGACACATATATAGGTGTAGAAAATACAAATACATATAAGAGACCGGGTGAACCATTAAACTTAAAAGTTATTTGTGTGACAGAAGATGGTGAAACTTTAGTTCCTGGAAAGACTCTCAAATATAGAGTTTATAGCAATGACCACTATTGGTGGTGGGATTATTCAAGTTATAGTGATTTTATCAGGTCATTTAAAAGTGATAAGAATACTACACTGATACAAGAAAGTTCATTTACAAGTGGTGATACACCTATTCTTCTTGATTATGTAATTCCGAATGCAGAATACTTGTATGTAGAGATTGAAGATGAGGCTACTGGACAAATCACTGGAGTAAATATTCAGTCAAGTGAATGGGTTGATCCAAGTGTTACTAAAAAAGTTGAAACATTGAATGTAAGTAGTGATAAGAAAAAGTATTCTGTTGGTGAAACAGCACAAGTATTTTATAAAGGTGCTAAAGGTGCCAAGTCAATTATTACTATTGAAAAAGCAGGTAAGATATTAAATCAGTATTTTAGGGATGCAAGTGACACTGATATGATAGAACAAATTCCTATCACAAAAGAAATGGCTCCAAATGCCTATGTCTATGTGACACTTATTCAAGACTATAAAACAAAAGAAAACGATAGACCACTTCGACTTTATGGTATCATTCCATTGAATGTTGAAGATGAGGATACAAAAATTGATTTAAGTATTGAAGCGCCTGAACATATCAGACCAAATGAAAAGTTTAATGTAAGAATTAAGAATAATAAGTTAAAGCAAGTTGACTTTACTATTGCTGTAGTTGATGAAGGACTACTTGATATTACTGCCTATAAGACACCTAATCCATGGACACATTTCTTCCAAAAACTTGCAGCTAAACTTACTCTTTATGATAATTATACCCAGATAATAGATAGACCTTATGGTGCTGTTCATCAGATACTTAAGGTTGGTGGTGATGAGGCACTTTTTGATGAGATGGCGAGAAGAAGAAGACTTAAGGAGCTTGGACTTGAAGATGCTGATAGATTCACTCCTGTGTCAATGTTTAAGGGTGTATTAACGACTGATGCAAATGGTGAGGCGAGTGTTGATTTTGAGATGCCAAATTATATGGGTCAAGTTCGTATAATGGTCGTAGCAACAAGTGGCAATAGTTATGGTTCAGCTGAAAAAGATATGATAGTAAAAGCACCACTTATTGTTCAACCAACTCTTCCAAGAAGTATGAAAATAAGAGATAAGCTGAATATTCCTGTTTCAGTATTTGCACTTGAAGAAGGAATAGGAAATGTTGAAGTATATTATACTTTCAAGGGAAATACAAAGTCTCAAAGTTTAAGCTTATCAAAAGGCGATAAAAAGATAGTATATTTTGATGAAGAAATAGGAAATGAGATTGGCAATGAAAAGATTACTATTGGTGTCAAGTCAAATGTATACAATTATGAAGAAACTGTTGGAATGGCGATAAATAGTAACAATACTCCTGTGGAAATAAGTGAAAATAGTGAACTAAAAGGCATACAGGTAGTTGAGTATACTCAAGACCGAGAATATGTAAAGGGAACTGTAGATAGTGTCGTTACCATATCTAATAGAATGATGCTTGGTCTTGATCAGAGACTTAAGTATCTCATAAGATATCCATATGGTTGTGTGGAACAAACAACTTCTGCAATCTTCCCTCAACTATTTATAGATAAGTTATCTACAACTCAAAATTATGATAAAACAAAAGTTGTTGATAACATAAATGCTGGTATATCAAGATTAAAACTATTTCAACTTTCAAGTGGAGCATTTTCTTACTGGCCTGGTGAAAGTCATAGGTCAGATTGGGCTACAAACTATGTCGGACACTTCCTAATATGTGCAAAGAAAAATGGATATTATATGCCTGATTCAATGTATGATAAGTGGATAAATTATACAGCAAGGACAGTTCGAGGTACAAACTTAAGAACAGATTATGACATAAGTTGGAAGAGTTATGCCCTATATCTTCTTGCACTTGCTGGAAAACAAAATGTAAGTGAAATGAACTATATGTATGAAAATTATTATGCAAATAAGATGAGTGACACATCAAGAATGTATCTTGCTGCTGCATATAAACTTATAGGTCAAAATGATATTGCTATGAATATTGCTTCGAAGATAAATACGACAAGTATTAAGAAGGCTTTTGATGAACTTTATGAGAGAGATAGATATTATTATAGTTATAGCTATGGCTCACTTCTTAGGGAAATCGCTGTATATCTTGACTGTTATTATACTATTTATGGAAAGAAAGACCAAGAGGCATTTGATGAGATATTAAGTGCGATGAGAACAAAGAAGTGGTATTCTACACAAACTATTGCATATTCATTACTTTCACTTTCAAATGTAGCTACTGAAAATGTTGCAGATACTATACAGGGAGTGATAAATGTAGATGGAGTTGAGACTGCATATGTCACATCAAGCATATATAAGTTCCCTATAAAAGAAGATGCAAAAAAGATAATGGTTGTACCAAATACAGATGCTATGACTTATGTAAATTATTATTGGGAAGGAGTACCAATAAATAGTGAAGAGGAAGACTATTCAGAAGGATTTAGCATAAATAGGACTTTCTACAATGATGATGGAAAGGTTATAGATGCATCAAATGTAAAATCTGGAGATGTATTCTGGCTAGAAGTAAATGTAAAACCAACGAAGCGCAATATGGATAGATTAGAAAATATTGCTATTAATCAGATTTTACCAAGTGGATGGGAAATAGAGAACTTAAGAGTTACGGATTCAAAAACTCCAAAGTGGGTTGAAGAAAAATCAAAAGGAACAACTGTATCATATACAGATATAAGAGATGATAGAGTTATGTGGTTCTTTAATTATGGTGGTAGTGGTGAATTATCTTTCTTTGCTAAATTAAATGCTGTCACAAAAGGAGAATACGATTTCCCAGGCACTGTTCTTGAGGCTATGTATGATGAAAGTTATAGAGCATACAAAAAAGGTAATAGGGTTAAGGTAAATTAGTATTAAAAAAAAGGTTTTCAAAATTGTATTAATTAGTTTGACATCTGTTATACTATTATTTTTGGTTTTATCTTCTGCGATATATATAAGTTTTGATGTTGATAAATTGCAAAGTGATATAGAAACTAGGTATAGCACATCAATACTTGATACAAATGGACGACTTATGGATGTTTTTCTAACTAGTGATGAACAGTGGCACCTTAAAGTTGAAGATGAGATACCTGATAATTTACGTGAAGCTGTCATAACTTATGAAGATAAAAACTTTAATTCGCATCATGGAGTAGACATATTTGCGATTTTTAGAGCATTTAAAAACAATTTGCTTGGCAAAAAAAGAAGTGGAGCAAGTACTATTACTATGCAAGTCGTTAAACTTGCAATGCCAAAAAAAAGGACATATATTAATAAGTTTCTTGAGATAGTTCAGGCACTAAAAATTGAAAGTAAGCTTAATAAGGATTCTATTCTAAAACTTTATTTGAATAATGCACCCTATGGTGGAAATATTATAGGATATGGTACTGCATCAAGAATGTACTTCCAGAAGGATCCTAAAAACTTATCTTGGGCAGAATGTGCACTTCTTGCTGTGTTACCAAACTCGCCAGGTGAAATAAATGTAGAGAAGAATCATGAAAAACTTATTAATAAAAGGAACTATTTACTTGAAAAACTCCACGATAAAGGGAAATTAAGTGATAGTGAGCTAATGCTTTCAAAAAATGAGCCACTTCCGGATATTAGGTTTTCTTTTGAACGAGTTGTGCCACATCTTGCGAGAAGATTATATAATACAAGAAAAGAAAAAGTTATTAGGACAACTATAGATTATGATTTACAGAAAAGAATGCAGGAAATTGTGAAATCATATGTAGGGTATACTAAATCAGATGGCATTATAAATGCATCTATGCTTGTGGTTGATAATAAAACTCGAGATGTAAAAGCATATGTTGGTTCGCAAGATTTTATGGACATGGATAATGAAGGACAGGTGGATGGTGTGATAGCAAAAAGATCGCCTGGTTCTATTTTGAAACCATTTCTATACGCCTTATCTATAGATGAAGGGATGATAGCACCAGAATCGCTTGTTCAAGATGTACCAATGTTTTTTGCGAATTTTAATCCACAGAATGCAAATAAAAAGTATTCTGGAATGATAGAAGCAAGACAGGCACTTATATCTTCATTAAATATTCCATTTGTGCATTTGCTTGACCAGTATGGAGAATACAATTTCTATTATTTTTTAAAAGATATGATAGGCTTTGAAGAGAATACTCCTGAAAAGTATGGCCTTTCCATAATACTTGGCACAAAAGAGTTCTCTGTAGAAGAAATTGCGACACTATATTCTGGTCTTGCGAATTATGGCAATCTCACGAAACTTAATTATATAAAAGATGATAAAAATGATAGTTCAAATAAGCGATATAAAAAGATGTTTTCAAAAGGGGCGAGTTATTTAACTCTTGAAACTCTTAAAGAACTTGTTAGACCAGGTCTAAATAATTTGTATAAGTGGAAAGACCCAATTTCGTGGAAGACTGGAACAAGTTATGGAAAACGAGATGCATGGGCCTGTGGTATGACACCAAATTATACTGTTATTGTTTGGGTCGGTAATTTTTCTGGAAAAAGCAATGAAAATCTATCAGGTGTTATTAGTGGTGGAAGATTACTTTTTAATGTATTTCAAGAACTTGATAATAGTGATAAGAGATTTGCAGAACCAATTTATGATTTGGAAAATATAGATGTTGATAAAGTTACTGGATATAGAATTAGTTTTGATGGTATAGAAACTAAAAAGATTAAATACCCAAAAGATGCGAAACCTTTGAAGATTTCGCCATATTATAAAAAAATATATGTGAATGATGATGACATAGAAATTGATTCAAGAAGTCCAGACTTTGCAAAACGTCATGAAAAAGTTGTTATGAATTATCCTCTTGAAGTAGTAAATTACTTTATAAGAGAAAACAGAGATATATCAGAAATATACCATACTACATCAAAAGAGAAGAGTTTAAAAATATTGTATCCAACTCCTAATCTTAAGATCTTACTACCAAAAGATATTGATAAGGAACAAAAACTTGTAGTCAAAATTGCAAATCTAAAAAATCAAAACATATATTGGTATCTTGATAAAGAGTTTATAGGTATTGATAAGTCATATGAAAAAGAAATAGAACTTAATACTGGTGACCATACAATAACTATAATGGCTTCTGATGGTGAAGTTACAAGAACAAGTTTTTCAATTGATAAGACAGGTTAGTTTTTAGAACTTTTCAAAACGACAAACATCAGTGACTATGATAGTGGCTCCACCAATTTCAATAGTAGTAGGAACAGTAGTGTAGTTGATTGCTGTTGAAGGAAGATTTATAGGCATTTCAACTTGAATTTTTTGTCTTTCTCCACATTCATTTTTGATAATATTGATAGCTTTATCAATTTCCTTATCTTCTACACAGCTAAAAAGAGTAGTGTTTCCTTTTCTTAAAAATCCACCAGATGTAGCAAGTTTGGTAATCATAAAGTTCTCTTTTATAAGTGCATTTACTACATCGGATTCGTTATCTTGGCGTACTATAATATACATTAATTTCATAATAAGCCTCCTTTTTATATTATACATTATACACTAATTTGGGCTTGTTTTCAACAAATGTTAAAGAATATATAATGTTGAGTAAATAGAATATTTATGCTAAAATAGTTGGATGATTTTTGTGAGATATATATATAGGAGAATTGATATGAAGAAAATAGTGGTGCTTTTTAGTTTAGTGTTATTTGCTTTTTCTATTTTATCTTGTAATAATAAAGAATCAGCACTTAATAATGAAAGCTTAAGTGGAGATATTACATCAGATAAAAATGCTACCATAAATGAAGACAATATGATATATGATTTAGCAGAGGGTATGACAATGCCAAATGTTAAAGTTGATACTAATAAAGGAAATGTGTTTGATCTTGATAAAATTACTAAACCAGCGTTAATTAATTTCTGGGCAACCTGGTGTCCGCCATGTCGAATGGAAATGCCAGGACTTCAAAATCTATATGAAAAGTATGGAGATAAGATTGACTTTGTAATGATTAATGCAGGAGAAACTAAGGAAACCATACAAGATTTTTTAGTAGAAAATGAGATATATTCTTTTCCTATAGGGTATGATGTAGAAGATAGCTATGCAATGAAATTTGGCATTATGGGAATCCCTACTACATATCTTGTTGGAACTGATAAAATAATAAAAAACTATATTATTGGCGCTAGATCAGAAGAGCAATTTGAAGAATATATTAAAAATCTAATAAATAATTAATATATCAGGGGGAAAATATGAAAAAAAATAGTTTGCCATTACCATTTAAATTGTTACTTGGAATTGTAATAGGTGCAATACTTGGATTATTCTGCAGATCTAATGTGGCAGGAACAGCAGGTCTTATGCAATTATTTGTTTGTCTTCATGGACTCATGGGACAATTCATTATGTTCTGCGTACCACTTATAGTTCTTGGATTTATAATGCCAAGTATAACAAGACTTGGAGATAATGCTGGAAGATTACTTGGAGTAGCACTTCTTCTTGCTTATGCATCAAGTGTTCTTGCAGCAACCATGTCAACAATTATTGGATATGCAGTTGTACCAGCAATTAAAGATTTAATTGCAAGACCTGAAAAAGCTACAGAACTTCCAACAGCTATATTCCAATTACCTATCCCACAGATTATGCCAGTTATTACCGCATTATTTTTATCTATAACTATGGGACTTGCTGTAGTATGGACTAAAGCTCATACATGGAAGGCAATGCTTTTAGAGTTTCAGGCTATGGTTCTTTCTATAGTAGAAAAATGTGTTATACCAATACTTCCATTCTATATTGGCACAACATTTGTAAATCTTGGTTATGAGGGAACTCTTAGTCAATTCCCAGTATTTATAATTGCTATTTTGATTGTTCTTATAGGACATTTTATTTGGATGGCTTTGTTATATGGCATAGCTGGTGCATATAGCAAAAAGAATCCTGTAGAAGTATTTAAATACTATGGTCCTGCATATATTACTGCAGTAGGAACGATGTCATCTGCAGCTACTCTTTCTGTGGCACTTGAGTGTGCAAGAAAGAGCAAAGTACTTCGCAAAGATTTAGTTAATTTTGGCATTCCACTTTTTGCAAATATCCATCTTTGTGGTTCTGTATTAACAGAGACATTTTTTGTAATGATAATTTCTCAAATACTATATGATAAACTTCCAGAACTCATGACAATGATTTTATTTATTATTCTTTTAGGTATATTTGCAATCGGTGCTCCTGGAGTTCCAGGTGGAACAGTTGTAGCATCTCTTGGTCTTGTAACTGGTATCCTTGGATTTGATGAAACAGGTGCAGCATTAGTTCTTGCTATTTTTGCACTTCAAGATTCATTTGGAACAGCATGTAATGTAACAAGTGATGGTGCTCTTACATTATTCTTGACTGGCTATGCAGAAAAACATAACATAGTTGAAATGATAGAAAGAAAGGTTGAAGATGCCACAAATCTTGCTGAATCTTATGCAGTAAAAGCAGGATCAGTTGCAGTAAAGACTACTAAAAAAGTTGCAGGAGCAGTTAAAAAAGCTGTAAAAAGAAAGAAGTAATTAAAAAAAATATAAATAAAAAAAAGCGGTTATATACCGCTTTTTTTAATTCATTGATTTAGTCTTTTAAGCTTTCTTACTAGCTTTAGCCCATATAAGACCGATTATAAGACCTATGACTGTAGGAATAAGCCATCCAAGCCCTATATCAAAGAATGGTAGAAACTTATTTGCTATATTTGATGTATTATTTATAAAACTTGTAGGAATGATACTATCTTTTGGGAATGAAACTATAAAGTCAAATATTGCTGAGATTAGGGCAAATGCGCTTGTTGTGGCAAATACTTTTCTATCATAGTTAAATGCCTTACCAAATAGAGCAAGTAAAATTATACTTATTGTTAAAGGATATAAAAACATGAGTACAGGTACTGCATAAGTTATGATTGCATTAAGTCCGAAGTTTGAAACTACAAATGAAAATAGGGTGAAAGCAATAGTCCATGCTTTTACAGACCAAAACTTTGGGAACATTGTATTGAACATTTCAGAACAACTAATTATAAGTGCAACTGATGTTTTGAAACATGCAAGAGTAACTGTGATTAATAGTACATAAGCTCCGAGTTTCCCAAAATAGTGTGAACTTATTTGTGATAGTGCAATAGTTCCGTTTGCTGATATTTCAAAAGTTCCTCTACTCATTGTGCCCATATATGTAGTAAGTAAATAAATGATAGCCATAAGACCACAGCCTAAAGCACCAGCTTTTATCGTATTCATTGCAATATCTGATTCGTTTGTTATACCAAGATTTCTTATGACGGAGATTACAGTGATTCCAAATGCGAGACTTGCAATCGCATCCATTGTATTATAACCTTCTATGAAACCTCTAAAGAATGCCTGTGTCTCATATGCACCATCTGGTGCAAGACTATTTACTTGAGGTATAGGATTAACGAATGACATTATTATTAGCAAAAATAAGAAAAATAGAAATATTGGATTGATTATTTTTCCAATATAACTCATAATGCCATTTGGCTTTAAGGAAAGAATTAAGGCAAAAGCAAAAAAGACAAAAGTGAATATTAGTCTTGGGAGTATTAAACTTTCATTAGTAAGTAGTGGCTCCATTATACCAAATGAAGTTGTAGCACATCTTGGTATTGCAAAAAATGGTCCTATAGTTAGGTAGAGTAGTATTGTAAAAAAATATTTGTACTTGTCTCCGACAAGCGATGCTAGTTCAAATAAGCTATCTTTTCTACTTGTGCCAAGACATGCAACGCCGAGAAGTGGAAGACCAACTCCAGTAATTATGAAACCAATAGATGCTTGTAAAAAATTAGTACCAGCGAGTTGCCCCATATGAACTGGGAAGATAAGATTTCCTGCTCCGAAAAACATTCCAAAGAGCATACTTCCGATAATGATGCTCTCTTTAAAAGTCAAAGATTTTTTCATAATAACATCTCCTAAATAAAGTTTTATATTAGAAAAGTAATAAATGATGCCTTAATTCTATCATAAAATAGATCTATTTGCTATACAATATGTGTGATTTGTATAAGAATATTTTGTCAAATTAGAAAACTATAAAAAAATATACTCTTTTTAGCAAAATTGTGGTAAAATTACATAAAATAACATTAAGGAGCTTCATTATGGAAGAGAATAAAGAAATAATTAATGCTGAATCTGAAAATGCTACTGCAAGTGAGTCAAATACTAATACATCTAATGAAAAAGAGAATAATGTGACAAAACCTGTAAACAAAAGAAGTGATGAAAGCACTATCCCAAGCGAATATAAACCAATCTCAATGTGGGGATATTTTGGTTATGAGGTATTGTTTAGTATACCTTTAATTGGATTAATAATGTTAGTTGTATTTTCACTTGGTGGCACCAAGAATCAAAACTTAAAGAACTTTGCAAGATCAAAGTTTTGCATACTTATAGTATTACTTGCATTAATTGGACTTGCATGTTTAATTATTGGCGTGGATGCTGTACTTAAGGAATTACCAAATGTTAAAAGTTGGAAATATTAAAACTTACTTTTTTCTTAAAAAATACTTGACTATTTTATGTTTTGGGGTTATGATATACATAACTTAATCAATAATGTTCGTGAAACGGACTAATATATCCTAGGAGGGATTTAAACATGAAAAAATTATTATCTGCTTTACTTGCATCAGTAATGGTTTTATCACTTGTTGCATGTGGGCAAAAACAAGCTTCTACTGATAGCGGATCAGCAGCTTCAGGAGCAAAGACAGTAAGAGTAGGTGTATCTATCTATACATTTGATGATGCATTTATGACACTTTACAGAAATGAATTAGCAAAATATTTTGAATCAAAGAGCAATGACCAAGTTAAGTATGAAGTAACTATGCAAGATGGAAAGAATGACCAATCAGAGCAAACTAACCAAATTGATAATTTTATCACACAAGGTTATGATGTTCTTATTTTAAATCTAGTTCAATCTACTTCAGCAGCAACAGTTATGGATAAATGCGCAGCAGCTGGTATTCCAGTAGTATTTATCAACAGAGAGCCATCTGAATCAGATATGCAATCTCATAACACAGGAGATTTCGCTGGAAAGTTTACTTATGTAGGTGCTGATGCTCGTCAATCAGGAAGATTCCAAGGTGAGTTAATTGCTGACCTTCCAAACAAGGGTGACATTAACGGAGATGGAAAACTTCAATATGTTATGATTGAGGGAGATCCAGAGAATGTTGATGCTCAATATAGAACACAGTTCTCTATTTCTCAATATAAGGAGAAGGCAGGACTTGATGTTGAGTGTTTAGACGATCAAGTTGGTAACTGGCAAAGAGCTGAAGGTCAAAGACTTGCAGCAAATGCTCTTACACAATATGGAGATCAAATAGAAGTTATATTCTGTAACAATGATGATATGGCTATGGGAGCTAAAGTTTCTATAGAAGCAGCAGGAAGAAAGATCAATGACAATATTTATTTAGTTGGTGTTGATGCACTTGCTGAAGCAGTTGATGCAGTTATAGCTGGAGAGATGACAGGAACAGTTTTAAATGACCATGTTGGTCAATCACATAAAGCTGTTGATTGTGCAGTTGATGCAGCAGAGGGAAAGAGCTTAGATCTTTATAACTGGGTAGACTATGTAAAAGTTACTCCAGAAAATGCTAGTCAATATAAATAAATTAAAGTGATATAAATTGTATAAAAAGACTGAGCATTTTAACTTGCTCAGTTTTTTTATCTAAATTATTGTAGTAGTTTATAAGGAGGGAAATGCATGAGTGAATATTTGTTGCAGATGAAAGATATCTACAAAAGCTTTAATCATATCTATGTGCTAAAAGGTGTATCGCTCAATATTCGTCCTGGGACAGTTCATGCACTTATGGGTGAAAATGGAGCAGGTAAATCTACACTTATGAAATGCTTATTTGGAATCTACAAGAGAGATTCTGGAGAAGTAATTTATAATGATGAACATGTAGATATTAAAAATGCTAAAGATGCCCTTCAAAAAGGTATTGCGATGGTTCATCAAGAACTTCAGCCAATACCAGAAAGAGACATAGCAGAGAACATCTTTTGTGGTAGATATCCACTAAAACAAGTTGGTCCGATAAAAGTTATTGATCATAAGAAAATGCATGAAGAAGCTGACAAGTTTTTGAAGGAAGTTGGACTTAATTGTAGTTCAACTACAAAATTAGGAGAATTGTCAGTATCTCAAATGCAGTCAGTAGAGATAGCAAAAGCAGTATCAGCAGATGCAAAACTTATCATCCTTGATGAGCCAACATCATCATTAACTGAAAATGAAGTTGAGTTATTATTTAATATAATAAATAAGTTAAGAAAAAAAGGTGTTGCATTTATATATATTTCTCACAAGATGGAAGAAATCCTTAAGATTTCTGATGAAGTAACGATAATGAGAGATGGAACATATGTAGGCACTTGGAAAGCATCTGAACTAACGACAGACCTAATTATAAAACACATGGTAGGTCGTGAACTTACAAATAGATTCCCAAAAAGAGAAAACAAACCAGGTGAAGTTGTGTTTAAGGTTGAGCACTATACTTCACCAAATAAAAAGAGTTTCCAAGATGTAAGTTTTGAACTTAGACGTGGAGAGATACTTGGTATAGGCGGATTAGTTGGTGCGCAAAGAACAGAGCTTATGGAAGGAATTTTTGGTATAAGAGATAAGATAGATGGAACTATGAGTTTCAAAGGAGCAGAACTTGTAGTCAAAAGACCAAGAGATG
Source organism: Lachnospiraceae bacterium (assembly GCA_017634065.1). Classification (GTDB taxonomy): domain Bacteria; phylum Bacillota; class Clostridia; order Lachnospirales; family Lachnospiraceae; genus UBA3633. The sequence continues at coordinate 25,707 of JAGBOC010000002.1, forward strand.
CAATAGTTAAAGGACTTGCTCTCCTTACAGAAGATAGAAGGGCGACAGGAATATTTGGTGTCCTTTCCGTTTCTGATAATGTAGGTATAGCTTCACTTGATAAATATCTTGACTATGGTATAGTGCTTAATCATAAAAAGCTTAAATTAGTTGTTGATGAAAATATCAAAAAGATGAATATTAAGACACCAAATAATGATACACCTATACAATATTTGTCTGGTGGAAATCAACAAAAAGTTATCATAGGTAGATGGCTCGCAAATGCTCCAGATGTCCTTATACTTGATGAGCCAACTCGTGGTATAGACGTAGGAGCAAAATACGAGATATATTGCATTATTGCTGATTTAGCAAAACAAGGCAAATCAATTATAATGATAAGTAGTGAGATGCCAGAACTTCTTGGCATGTCTGATAGGGTTATGGTTATGTGCGAGGGAAGACTTACAGGTATACTTGATGGAAAAGAAGCAACTCAAGAAAAAGTTTTGGAACTTGCAACTAAGTTTATGTAATAGGAGGAAAATATGGCAAAACAAACTTTGACAGAAAAAGAAGGAAAAAAATTGATGAATGAACAATCACCAATGAACCCTTCTTTTGTGCAAAAAAGAAAATTAGTCCATTTAATTAAAGATAATATTATTGCATTACTTCTTGTAGTACTTGTATTATTTGTTGGGTTCACACAAAAGAATTTCTTTTCTTTTGCAAACCTTATAAATACTGTTTCAAATGTAACTCCAAGATTCATCATAGCTCTTGGTGTCAGTGGTGCACTTATTATAAGAGGTACTGACCTTTCTGCTGGACGTGCGGTAGGACTTGCCGGAGTTTTATCATGTACACTTCTTCAAAGAAATGACTATGCTGATAAGTTCTTTGGCGCAGATTTTACAGCTCCAGAGACTTGGTGGTATGTGCTCGGCATAGCACTCTTTGTAGTATTTATCTCTATGTGCTTTGGACTTGCAGATGGTCTTATCATTGCAAATCTTAAAGTGCCACCATTCCTTGCAACTCTTGGTATGCAGACAGTTATTTATGGTATTGCAAGAGTTTATTCAAATGCAAAACCTATAGGTGGACTTCGTTCTGACTACACAAGCATTGCGACGGCTCCAATTTTCCAGATAGGAACATTTAATTTTAAATGGCTATTCTTATTTGCATTAATTGGTGGAATAGTTTTCTGGTTCTTGTATAATATGACTCGCTATGGAAAATACATGTATGCAATCGGTGGTAATGAGAATGCTGCTGAAGTATCAGGTGTAAATGTTAAAAAATCAATTATAAAGATATATGCACTTGCTGGTGTTATGTATGGTCTTGCAGGATTTATACTCGCTGCAAAATCAGGTGGTGCATCAGTAAACCTTGGTCAAGGATACGAACTTGAAGCAATAGCTGCTTGTACTATAGGTGGTGTATCTACTGGTGGTGGTGTAGGTAAAGTTTCAGGAATATTATTAGGTGTTCTTGTATTTGAACTTTTAAAAACATCAATGCAGTATCTTGGTATCAATTCAGATTGGCAACAAATCGTTCAAGGTGTAGTTATAATTGTAGCTGTTGCATTTGATGTTCGTAAGTATTTGAAGAGATCATAGTTAAGAGGTTTAGATGAAAAGAGTATTATCCATTATTTTAGTTTTTGCATTAACTATTGTAATGTTTGCATCTTGCAAAAAAAATGAAAATATTACTTATAGTGGCTCGGTAATGTTATATACTACAATAAGTGAAGAAGCAGTGGCAGATCTAAAACTAAGTTTTGAGAAAGAGTATCCAGGTGTTGTACTTGATTATTATTATGGTGATATTGATAGAGTTAGCAGAAAAATTGACACTGAATATGAATCTGGTCAAATGAATGCTGATGTTGTCTTCCTGTCAGATGTCTTATACATTGATGATATGAAAAATAATTCAAGACTTGAAGCATACGAGTCAAAAGAAGCAAGAAAAATACCAAAAGAATATAAAGATAGTGAGAATTACTATTTTGCTGGTGCTGTTACAACTATGGGTTTAGCATTTAATAAGAATCCTGAATTTGGAATAGATGAGAAGAGTTTACCAAAGACCTATAATGATTTTTTAAATAATGACTTTAACGGTAAAATGGCTCTTGCTGACCCAAGAAGTGATAGTTATGTAAAGTTTTGGGTTATGGCTATGATGCAAAATAAAAACTATGGAGATGTTTTTTTTAGAAGACTTCGGGATTATGGAATAGTTATAAGACCAAGTGAAAGAGATGTTCTTGACAATATAGTTGGTGCAGTTTATAGTTTTGGACTTTGCTATGATGAGAATAGTGTCAATTTCACAAAAGAGTTTGAAGATTTTGGATTTAACTACTTGACAACCGATAATGTTACTATGCCTACGAGTGTAGCTTTAGTTAAAGATTCTGTCAATCCAGTAAATGGAAAACTCTTAATAGATTACATTCTTTCAAAAAAAGGACAGGATGTCTTAATTAAAAATGGTTTTATTTCAGCAAGAACTGATGCAAAGAATGTTCTTGATTCAAAGTCAGTTATATCTAAAAGCATTAAAGTAGACATAGAGGATTTAAAGATTAAGGGAAATGATTACATAACCTTATTTAGAGATATTTTTGGTGACTAGTATTTAAACTTATTAAAGAAATACTTACTAGTTTGTAATTTTTGATTTTATTTGTGATTTCCTATCAATGGATAGGATATAGTGTCGTTTTACTTGACAAAAAAGTCATTTTAATATATTATAAATAGGCTATGTTAAGGCGATGTAGCCAAGTGGTAAGGCGTGGGTCTGCAACACCCTGATCATCGGTTCAAATCCGATCGTCGCCTTTCATATATGGCGCCATGGTCAAGCGGTTAAGACATCACCCTTTCACGGTGGTATCACGGGTTCGATTCCCGTTGGCGTCAATAAGTTATGATGAATCCAAAGCAGACAAAGAAAATAGCAGCAGCTATTGCTATCATATTAGTTATAGCGATGGTTCTTGGTGTGTGTCTAGCATACTTTCATATTTAAATTAGATGATTAGGCTGTATTCAGTTGGTTATGTAGGGAACCTTGGCACAAGTGTTTTAATTGAAAAAAAACAAGCCGACTTAATCAAATATTTTAATTATGAGTTTATCGCTCAAGTTCAAAGTGAATTAGATACATCTTTATCAAAAGGCGGATTAAGTCCGTCTTTAATTATGCCTGATAATAATGTAGTAGATGCAGAAGAGATTGGTAAAGGTGGAATTCTAACTGCACTTTGGAAAATCTGCGATAGGAATAAGTGGGGATTAAGATATAGTTTAAAAAAAATACCTATACTTCAGGGAACTATAGAAATTGCCAATTATTTTGATATAAATCCTTACAAACTATTAACTAAAAATTCTTTTTTAATTGCAACTGAAGATGGTGATGAGAAAAGAAATTGTGATACAATGAGTGTTGAAAGCTATTTTCATTTTAGTGAGAATATAGAAGTTATGGCTGAAATAGGTGAAGTAGTTAAAGGGAAAAAGCGAGTGCGGATAGATGGTGAATCAGAAGCTTTTCTCACTAAAGATTTTAAGGATGAGATTGACAAAATATTAATAAATTACACTAGGAAAATGTATGATTAAAACAATTACTAAAAAAATGGATATTTTAAATGGACCCATAATTCAAAACATCATTTTTTTTGCTATACCAATTTTCTTAACTAGTTCACTTCAACAACTTTTTAATGCTGCTGATATAATTGTATGTGGCAAGTTTGTAGGTAGTACAGCTCTCGCAGCTGTTGGAGCCAATTCTCAAATTATAAACTTATTTGTTAATTCATTTATGGGATTATCAATTGGTGCAAATGTAATGATAGCCAATTATATAGGCGCTGGGAAAACACACAAGATTCATAATGTTGTGCATACAGCGATGACATTTGCTTATGTATTTGGTATATTCCTGATGATAATTGGACTATTTTTTTCAAGAAATATTTTGATACTTCTTGGCACACCGGATGAGATACTTAAACCTGCCACTCTTTACTTACAGATAATCTTTGTGGCTATACCATTTATAGTTGTATACAATTTTGGAGCAGCAATATTAAGAAGTATTGGAGACACCAAAAGACCATTAATATTACTTACAGCAACAGGTTTACTAAATGTTGTAATGAATATTTTTTTGGTAGTGTTTTTTAAACTCGGTGTATCTGGTGTAGCAATAGCAACAGCATTATCAAATGTTGTCAATGCTATAGTAATAGTTTATTTACTAATTAAAGAAAAAAGTGATATAAAATATAATATAAAAGAATGGATTATTGTTCCAGACTCATTAGTGAAAATTATGCGAATAGGAATACCAAGTGCCATTTCGGGTATGGTATTCTCACTATCTAATCTATGTGTTCAGGCCGCAATAAACTCTCTTGGCACAAAAACTATAGCAGCCAATACTGCAGCACTAAATATTGAATCATTTACTTTTTATATAACTTCAGCTTTTAGTCAGGCATGTCTCACAATTCTTAGTCAAAATTATGGTGCTGAACAATTTGCTAGATGTAAGAAAATAGTTAATGAATGTATAATACTTTCTATGATATTCAATGGAATTATAGTATTAATAATCAAAATATTTACAGATCCATTTTTAAATATATTTACTAATGATCTTGATGTTGTAAATATTGCAAAGATTAGAATTGATATAGTGACTACTCTTTCATTTATACAACCAATTTATGAAACTCATGGATCTGCACTTCGTGTTTTGAGACATCCATATATACAGACAGTAGCAGTTATATTTGGTATAATTGTGTTTAGAACAATGTGGGTTTTCACAGTATTTCCTTTATATCCTAATTATGTGACAGTTTGTGCTGTATATCCACTTTCTTGGGTAATTTTAATAATATTTATGTTTGTTGCATATATGGTTATTGGTAAAAAAATGTTGAGACCGATGACATCTATTTGATAAATTGTATGAGTTATGATAAAATATAAGTTTGAGATTTAATTAGTAATGCAAATTAATGGAAGGAGGATTTATGTCGAATAAGATTAAAGACGGTCATCATGAGACAAAATATGGTGAAATATTTATAAGTCCTAAAGTTATAGCAAAAACGGCAGGTCTTGCGGCATGTGAGAGTTTTGGCGTTGTTGGTATGGCAGCTGTCAATATAGCAAATGGTCTCACCACATTATTAACTGGCGAAGATTTATCTAAAGGAGTTGTAGTTGAGATAATTGATAATGAGATAAAAATTGATTTACACATCATAGTTGCATTTTCAGTAAATGTAAAGGCATGTTCTGATAATGTTATTGAGAATGTAAAGTATAAAGTTGAAGAATTAACTGATTTAAAAGTTAAAGAAATAAATATATTTGTAGAAGGCGTGAGGGTAATAGATTAAGATGGGAAGTGCAAGTAAATTAAAAGGTGCATTTCTCGCAGGTGCATCTTTACTTTATCAAAATAGAGATTATGTAAATGAATTAAATGTTTTCCCTGTACCAGATGGTGACACAGGAACAAATATGTCAATGACATTGAAATCAGCTTGTGAGGCAGTAAATGCTACTTCTGATGACAACATAGAGGAAGTGTGTAAAGCTATAGCAAGTGGTTCGCTTCGTGGCGCAAGAGGAAACTCTGGCGTTATTATGTCACAGATTCTTCGTGGTTTTACTAATAATATGAAGGACGCGAAAGTTATTGACACAAAATTGCTTCTTGAATCTGTACAAAAAGCAAGAGATACAGCATATAAGGCAGTCGTAAAACCTAAAGAAGGAACTATACTTACTGTTATAAATGCTCTTGCTGAAAAAGCATCAGAGATGACAAGAAGTTCTATAAGTGATATAGAAAAACTTGAGCAAGTAGTTGCATATGGAGATGAAGTTTTAAGCAAAACACCTGAAATGCTACCTATACTTAAAGAAGCTGGAGTTGTGGATAGTGGTGGACAGGGACTTATGTATTTTGCTCATGGGGTTTTGTCATACATTAAAGGTGAAAAAGTTGACATTAGTTTTGATGAAAAAACTATGTCCAAGTCATCAAATATAAATCTAAAGGTTGTAGAAGACCAAGATATAAAGTTTGGTTATTGTACAGAGTGCATTATAAATACTGCAGAGAAGTTTAAAGATAATGCAACTGAAGAAATCATTAATTATCTTGAAGGAATAGGTGATTCACTTGTAGTTGTAGGAGATGAACAGTATATAAAAATACATGTTCACACTAATCATCCAGGTCGTGTCTTTGAAAAGGGACTTGAATATGGTTTTCTTACTAATTTAAAAGTAGATAATCTTAAACTTGAACATCAAGAGAAAGTTATAAAAGATGCAGAAAAGAAAGCAAAAGAGTTTGCAAAAGAGCATGGAGAAGAAAAGAAGGCACAAGTTAAACTAAAAGAAGTAGGCTTCATAGCTGTGTCAAATGGTGAAGGTATTACTACATTCTTAAACGAACTTGGCTGTGATAAAGTTATAACTGGTGGGCAAACTATGAATCCATCGACAGAGGATTTCTTGAATGCAATTTCTGAAGTTCATGCTAAAAAAGTTTTTATATTCCCAAATAATTCCAATATAATTATGGCAGCAAAACAAGCTAAAGATATTGTAAAGGATAAAGAAGTGTATGTTATAGAGACAAAAAATGTTTTGCAGGGAATTAATTGCATGATATACTTTACTGAAAAAGAAAAAGTAGAGGATATGATTGAGCAATTTAAGACCAGTATAAAGAATGTTAAGACAATACAAACAACTTATTCAATCAGAAATACTATAATTGATGGCATAGATATAAAAGAAAATGATTATATCTCATTGGGAGATAAAGGTCTGCTTTATACTAATTCGGATATAGTAAAAAGTATATTTGGTGCCTATGAAAAAATTAAAGAGGATAAAGACACTGTTGTATCCATATATTTTGGAGATTCTGTGACAGAAAAAGATGCAAATAAGATTAAAGATGAGTTTTCGAAAAAGTATCAAAATCTTGAAGTTAATGTTTATGAAGGGGATCAGCCAGTATATTATTATTATATATCTATTGAATAGTAATTGAGCGGACATAAGTCCGCTCGTTTAATTTTATGACAAATCTATCAAGTGTAAAAGGGATAGGTCCCAAAATAGAAAAGTATTTTATAAATCTCGGTATAAATGATGTAAGAGATTTATTGTATTTTTTTCCGCGAGATTATGAGACATTTGAAGAGCCAGTAGATATAATAAATCTTGAAGCTGGGAAGGTATCTACTATCAATGCTATGGTTGTGACAAAACCAAGTTTATTTAAGAAGGGCAGAACCAATATTACTTCACTATGGCTTGATGATGGCACTGGAAGAATAAAGGCATTTTGGTTCAATATTCCATTTATAAATAAATCACTTACGATAGGCACAAGTAAGATATTTAGAGGGAAAGTTGGTCGCCTTAAAAATGGCATCGGACTTTCACAATGTAAAATATACAAAAAAGAGGTTTATGATAGTTTTAAGGGAAACTTAAGTCCAGTCTATCCACTAACTAAAGGCTTAACTAATAACACTGTGAAAAAGGCGATTAGGGCATTACTTGATGATGATAAACTAAATAATAAGTATTTTACAGAGTACTTGAGTAGTGAAATAATAAAAGAAAGAGAACTCTGTAGCATTGACTATGCAATCAAACATATTCATTTCCCAAATGATATTGAAGATATGAAAAAGGCAAGAAAAAGACTTGTTTATGATGAGTTCTTTATTTTTTCACTTGCTATGTTTTCAAATAAGGATAAAAAGATGAGAGATGGAAGAATGGAATTAAAAGGAGTACAAGAGAGTGTAATGGCTTCTTTCATAAATAAACTTCCTTTTTCTCTTACAGATGGGCAAAGAAATGCTATCAATGATATAATTAGTGATTTTAAAGCTGGAAAAAAAATGAATAGACTTCTTGAAGGAGATGTTGGTTCTGGCAAAACGATTGTTGCACTTCTGTCAGCATTTTTAGTTGCGGATATGAGAATTCAAACAGCATTTATGGCTCCGACAGAGGTTTTAGCTGAACAGCATTTTAACTCAGTAAAATCATTAATTATGAGTGCCAATCAAAAAAAAGCGATAAATAATTCTGAAAAAAGTAACAGTGCATCTGAATCAAAAAATATTTTTTCTGAAAATGGTATATGCATAGCATTATTAACTGGAAGTACTAAATTAAAAGATAAAAAAATAATACTTGAAAAGTTAGCAAGTGGCGAAATAGATATAATAATAGGTACACATGCATTATTCTCAAAAGATGTAGTTTATCATGATCTAGGTTTATGTATTATTGATGAGCAACATAGGTTTGGAGTTAATCAAAGACAATTACTTGAAGAAAAGTCAAATAATGCAAATGTTTTAGTTATGTCGGCAACACCTATTCCACGAACTCTTGCCATGTTATTTTATGCTGATATGGATATAAGCAGAATTACTGAAAAACCTCAAAACCGACTACCGATAAAGAATTATGTTGCAAATATAAATGAAAGAGAAAAGGCTTATCGTTCAATGAAAAAACAAATTGATTTAGGTCATCAGGCTTATGTCATCTGTCCAGCTATTGAAAGAAGTGATAATGATGATTTAGGAAGTTTTGCAAATTATCAGAATGTAAATGATTATGCAGAAAGACTAAAAAGTTTTTATGGCAATGACGTTAGGATAGGTATTTTACACGGAAAAATGAAAACAGATGAAAAATATGAGGTTATGAAGAGTTTCAAAGAAGGTAATATAGATATATTGGTATCAACAACTGTAGTTGAAGTAGGTGTGGATGTTCCAAATGCAACATTTATAATGGTGGAAGATGCTGAAGCTTTTGGACTTGCAGAACTTCATCAATTAAGAGGCAGAGTTGGTAGGGAAAATACTCAAAGCTATGCACTATTTGTAGACACAAATCCTAGTGAGAAGTCAGCAAAAAGGTTAAAGGTGCTTAAAGATTCAAATGATGGTTTTTATATATCTGAAGAGGATCTAAAGTTAAGAGGACCAGGAGATATTTTTGGTGTTAAGCAATCTGGAGAAATGGATTTTAAACTTGCCGATATGTATACAGATATACAGTTATTTAGATTTGCAAGTGTGGATGCAAAAGAGTTTATAGATAAAAAGTATGAGTTAACTGAACCTTTGAAATTGAAACTCAAAGATTATGTAAAGAAGGGGCTAATTATTTAAATTGGTGAGCCATTCAATGATAGATTTGTCTTGTTTTAGCCATAGATAGTTTCTAAAAGTCTCAAAAGTAATTTTGTCTATTAACTTGTTCTCGCTATTATAGATATATAAAGTTTCAATTTGCCAGTCAGGCAAAAAGTCTTTTGTAGCTTCACCAGTGATTTTGTTATCTGTAATAACATTTCGAATTGATAAATTGTAAGGGTTTATTTTTTTATCTACATCAAGTAAATATATTTTAGCATCTGGTGTACCAGCAACACTTGTAGCACCATTCGTCAAATAAGTTACGTGCACATTTTTATATAAGTCTTTTATGCTAAAACTTTCTATTTGATTTAATCTATCAGTTATTTTCTTTGCTTCATTTTTATATTCTAAAAGTAGTTTGTTTAATTCTTCATTTGAGAGCAATTTGTTTTTATAGTAAAACCCATTTGCATATTTTGCATATTTAGAATATGGACCACCAGACAGTAGTTTGCCTTTTTCTTCATCACTTTTTAATAAGGCATGAGACTCATTGTTCTTTGCACTTTTTGGAAGATGGACAAGTATTGGCTTTCTATCGTGAAGATTTGTCGAAACATCTGAATTATTCATGTCATTAAGTAATGTGTCTATAGTGTAATCTTCATCTGTAAGTTTGGAAAAAATAAACAGATTACTACTACCTTTGTCGCCAGATAAATCTTTCTTACTTACATTATTTATATCACCAAGATAGTTGTCCACATAAATAATAAAGTCATTTTTCCAATATGTATAGTATGGATTTTTTATGTTAATAATATTTCCAAGTGTACTTATGGTTTCTTCAGAAAATGATGGAAAAACTAATAAAGTTATAAGAAACGCGAATATATGTATTTTTATAATTTGTTTTATCATATGACCTCTTACATCCTAATATTATAGCATATTATTAAAAAAAAGACTATTTCTTGACTATAATATAATCATTTAATATAATAAATAATATGAGAGTTATAGCAGGAGAAAAAAGACATTTATTGCTAAAAACACTTGATGATTTATCTATTAGACCAACAACTGACAAGATTAAAGAAACACTCTTTAATATGATTCAATTTGACATTCCAGGTAAAAAGTTTCTTGATTTATTTGCTGGTTCTGGTGCTATTGGTATAGAGGCATTAAGTCGTGGTGCAAGTGAAGCAACTTTTGTTGATAATAATGAACGAGCAATAAAGGTTATAAAAGAAAACTTGGAACATACTGGTCTTACAGATAGAGCTAAAGTTATAAAAGGTGATGCCAGTCTTTCACTTGAAAATATATCGCGAGAAAATGAACCGTACGGAATTATCTTTATGGATCCTCCTTATGATAAGGATTTATATAGACCAGTTTTTGAAAGATTAAAAGACAGTAATATAGTTAATGAAAATACTATTATTATTTTAGAAGTTGCATTAAAAGATGATGCTGTCGGGATTGATGATTTAGGGTTTAAGATAACAAAAATTAAAAAATATAAAAGTAATAAACATATTTTTTTTAAGAAAGTTTGAAGGTAAATTATGAAGATATGTATTTATCCAGGATCATTTGATCCAATAACTTATGGACATATTGATATTATCAATCGTGCATCACAGATTGCAGATAAATTGATAGTAGCAGTTTTAGACAATAGAGAAAAGAAATCGTTATTTACTGTCGATGAAAAACTTGATATGATTAGGGATGCTGTCAAAGATTATGACAATGTAGAAATTGAAAGTTTTGAAGGCTTACTTGTAGACTATGCTAAAAAGAAAAATGCAAAAATAGTCATAAGGGGTTTAAGAGCTGTGACTGATTTTGAATATGAACTTCAGATGGCACAAATAAATAGGGAGTTATATCATGAGATTGATACTATGTTTTTACTTACAAATCTAAAATACTCTTATTTATCATCAAGTGCAGTAAAGCAGGTAGCTTCATATAATGGAGATGTAAGCAAATTCGTGACACCATATGTTGCTGATATGTTGAAAAAAAAGTATAACAAATATGTAGTTTGATTAGATAGAATTATTTTGAAAAAAGTGTTATAATTGTAAGGTTGTAATAACATTATTTTTAGTTATTTACGAGGAGAATAATATGGCAATAAGTAATCTTGAGACAATAATTGATAATATTGAACAAATGATTGAAAATGTTAGACCTGACACAAGAGGACGAGTTATGCTTCCAAAGGATACTTTGAGACAGTTAGTGGGTGAACTTAAAACGTCTATTCCTGATGAAATAAAAAAATATAATGAAAAAACAAGGGAACTTGAACAGTCTAAAAATAGAGAGTTAGAAATTGCACGAAAAAATGCTGAAAGAATTATGATGGAAGCAAATGATATGAAGGATAGAATGCTAAATGAAAGTGAGCAAATTAAGTTAGCTGAACAAAAATCTCGAGAGATAATTGATGAGGCGACAAGAAGATCTAATGAATTACTTTCAAATGCAGAAATTAGTGCAAGACAACTTCACGAGAGATCATTAAAAGAATATGATGACTCACTTGTGTTTATGATAAACTTTATTCAAACATTAGGCACTGATGTTTCAAACATAATGAGCACACAGCTTCAGAGTTTAAGTAATAAATTAAATGAAATAGTTAATGCGAGAAATGAATTACAAAAGAGTATAGCTTTGTCAAATGTACAAGATAATAGTTTTAGTCGCCCAGCTTGGGGATAGATGAAGAACATATCGATTTCAAAAAGTGAAGAAGGACTTACATTAATCAAGTATTTGAGAAAGATATTTAATGCTCCAAATGCATTACTACAAAAGTTAATTCGAAAAAAGTATTTTAAAATAAATGGCAAAACAGCATCTGGAGATCAAGTATTAAAACAAAATGATGTTCTTTCAATCTTTCTTTCTGATGATACTTTTGAAAAGTTTCATATTGCTAAAGCTGATAAAAAAAATAGTCACAGAGATAGTAATAAATATGTTGATAGAATAGTATATGAAGATGATAATGTGATTATTTTTAATAAGCCAGTAGGAATGTTGTCTCAAGGCGATAAAAGCCATGATGAATCAGTTAATTCGGTATTAAATGACTATATAGGAGATAATGCTTCTTCTTTTAAACCATCAGTTGTCAATCGTTTGGATAGGAATACTGAAGGTTTGATCATTTTTGCAAAAACCTATATCGCGTCAAAAGAAATATCAAGTATGATTAAAAATAATAAGCTTGATAAACGATATATGGCTACAGTAAATGGTGTTATGAAAGATGATGAAGGAGAATTAATTCATTTATATAAAAAAGATAGTAAAAGTAATAAGGCGATATTAAGAAATTATAATGGAGAAGTTCTTGATGGGTATTCTCTTATAAAGCTTAAGTATAAGGTTATAAAAAGAAATGCTGAAACTACTGATATAGATATAAATCTTATAACTGGAAAGTCGCATCAGATTCGTGCACAATTTTCTTACATTGGATTTCCACTTGTTGCAGATAAGAAATATATGGATTCTAAACTGTATAAATCAAATATTATTAAATATGGTTTTAGAACACAAAGACTTATATGCTACAAGATTGGATTTAGTAAGTTTGAGAATGCTGAATTAAAGAGTTTATCAAATAGAGTTTTTAAAATATAGTATTTAGGAGTGTAACATGAGATTTTTTAGAAATAAAAGAGTATTTGCTGGTATCATTTTGATAAATATGATTATATCATCTTGTTCACCATCTCAAAAAGCCATTGATAATATTTTACCTGATTATGAAAAGAGAACTTATAGTATAGCAGATTTGATCCCATACAATTATAGAGAAATAAGAAATGCTCAAGCACTTTATGGCAATGAATTAACAAAGTTCTTTTATGACAATACGTCAACATCCGCAGAAGCGAAGAGAATTACTGAAAAACAGAAAAATGATTTTTATAGAGAACTTAGATATAGAAATGCTAATTATAAATTACTCAGGAATAGGATAGCTATGTATACTGAAGATCTTAATACAACAAACGAGATAAAAGAAAAGGAAAGGCAAAAGGAGTATGATGAGTATTATAAAATTCCAAATGCTAGAAGTGGTAATATAATAAAAAAATATAATTCTGGTAGTTTGCAAGGTATGCCACTTATGAGTATAAGGGTAGATATGTCTACAGCAACAATGTCTGAACTTGATGATATATATTGTGAAGCGGAATGTGAGATTTATAAGCCTGTTACAATAGATGAAAAAAAATATGAGAGTTTAAAAATTGGGGATGAGATTGAATTAGAGATTCCTGTTAAGAATAGTACCTTTAATGAAAAAGAAACTAGAAAAGTAAAATGTACTTATGTCGCTACTGATTCGTTACTATATAAAAATAGCGAAGGAAAGGATGATTACCTTTTCATCGCTGATATTGATGGGACAAACGATTTTTGTCGTAGAATAACTGATTATTATGGCAAATCTCTTGAAATATTTGTGGAAAAACAGCCACTACAGTTTATGAAATTTGCTGAAGTCGCTAGAGCAAATGAATCCCAAAGACTCTTAAATGCTATTGCAAATGACGAGTTTAAATATTATGAATTTGACAAACTTGCTGTAAGAGCATTAAGTGGTGGATATTATGTGATAGATTACAGAGATTATGTATATGCTAATTCAATAACAACAAATTTAAAAGGGTACATAACGGCATTACATGAATATGATAATTTACGAATTGATAATCAATACTACAATGAATTAAATAAATAGAGTTATAAAGTATAAAGAAGTTAAAAAGCAAGTTGTAACTTAAAAAGTGACTTAGCTAGTAAGTGTTTATAAAAGATTGACATTTATTTTTAATGTGATATAATGGTAGTGCGTTTCCTGCGGTTACTGATAAAATCCTATATACGGTTGCTGTGGGTTGCGATAAAAACAATTATAGGAGGTTTTATGCTTTCAAAAGAAAAAAAAGCTGAAATAGTATCAAAGTTTGGAAAGAATGGAAATGATACTGGTAGCACAGAAGTTCAAGTAGCTCTTCTTACAGAGAGAATAGCAGAGTTAAACACCCATCTTGCAAAGAATCCAAAAGATTTTCATAGCAATCGTGGTCTACTCATGATGGTTGGTAAGAGAAAACAATTACTTAAATATTTAGAGACTACTAATCTTGATGCATATAGAGATTTGATTAAGAAGTTAAACTTGAGAAAGTAATGAAATTGGTCGTCTTTACGGGCGACCATTTTTATGATAAAATGAAATTAGGTTTCAATATTTTACATTAATGTTTTGAGACCAAAATATGGAGGTATCTATGATTTATACTAAAGAAGTTGAATGCATGTGTAAAGTGAATAAAGGTGCAAATCATGAAAATGCACCAATTCCAGAAGAAGGTAAATGGGTTCATGCAAAGGAAATAAAAGATATAAGCGGATTTAGCCATGGTATAGGATGGTGTGCTCCTCAACAAGGCGCATGTAAACTTTCGCTCAATGTAAAAAATGGAATCATTGAAGAAGCATTAGTTGAAACAATTGGTTGCTCTGGTATGACTCATTCAGCTGCAATGGCATCTGAAATATTACCTGGTAAGACATTACTTGAAGCACTTAATACGGACCTTGTATGTGATGCTATAAATACAGCTATGAGAGAGATTTTTTTGCAGATAGTTTATGGTAGAACTCAATCAGCATTTTCTGATGATGGTCTTGCCGTAGGTGCTGGTCTTGAAGACCTTGGTAAGGGCAGAAGATCACAAGTCGGGACAATGTATGGAACCAAAGCAAAAGGCTCAAGGTATCTTGAAATGGCTGAAGGCTATGTGACAGGAATTGCTCTTGATGAAAATGATGAGATTATTGGTTACCAATATGTATCTCTTGGCAAGATGACTGACTTCATAAAAAAAGGCGACAGTCCAAATGATGCATGGGAAAAATCAAAAGGTGAATACGGTCGTGTTAAAGATGCAAAAAAAATAATTGACCCAAGAAAGGAGTAATTATGAGTATAACATTTGAAGGCTATGATAGAAGAGTAAATAAAATTAATAAAGCATTAAATGAATATGGTATTAAAGACATTGATGATGCAAAAAAGATCTGTGATGATTTTGGTGTAGATGTTTACAATATTGTGAAGGGAATACAAGGTATCTGCTTTGAAAATGCATGTTATGCATATGTTGCAGGTGCTGCTATAGCTATTAAAAAAGGTGATAAGGAAGCATATAAGATAGCTCAAAATATAGGACTTGGTCTTCAAGCATTTTGTGTAGAAGGTTCAGTTGCAGAGAATAGAAAAGTAGGTATAGGTCATGGTAATCTTGCATCAATGCTTTTATCTGAAGATACGGAGTGCTTTGCATTCCTTGCAGGACATGAGAGTTTTGCAGCGGCAGAGGGTGCTATAGGAATAGCAAATAATGCTAATAAAGTAAGAAAAAAACCTTTAAGAGTTATACTTAATGGTCTTGGTAAAGATGCTGCAAAAATTATATCAAGAATTAATGGTTTTACATATGTACAAACAGAGTTTGACCATTTTAAGAATGAATTAAAAGAGATTAGTTCAAAATCATATTCAAGTGGAGAGAGAGCTAAAGTTAAATGTTATGGTGCTGATGATGTGACAGAGGGTGTCGCTATTATGCACCATGAAAATGTAGATATTTCTATCACAGGAAACTCTACTAATCCAACTCGTTTTCAACATCCTGTTGCTGGAACATATAAGAAAGAGAGAATTGAGCAAGGTAAGAAGTATTTTTCTGTAGCATCAGGTGGTGGAACAGGCAGAACTCTCCATCCAGATAATATGGCAGCAGGTCCTGCATCTTACGGAATGACTGATACTATGGGTAGAATGCATGCAGATGCACAATTTGCAGGTTCATCATCTGTTCCAGCGCATGTAGATATGATGGGATTTATTGGTGCCGGAAATAACCCTATGGTTGGAATGACTGTTGCTGTTGCAGTTGCAATTAGTGAAAAAGTTTAGTACAAAGTATTCATTGTTAGAAAAATGTGAATAAATTGTGAAAAACATTGACTTTATATTTAAAATAAGGTAATATTAGGTATATATATAATTAAGTATAAAGGGGGGGGGCAATGTCTTATTGCTTTTTTATTTGAGACTTTGAAAGGAGTAAATGATGAAGCTAAATAAAAAGATTATTGCTGTCTTGTTTTATGTCGTTGCATCTTTTTTAGCAACAATTGTATCAACTGCAAGTGTAATTTATAAGGATATTGCATCTATTAGCATAAGAACGAATTTTGAATTTGATTATGAATCTATCAGCAATGAAGGATTACCAGATATAACTTATAATAGTGATGGTAATACTTCAGATATGGTCTATATTTATTCAAATGCAAAATATGAGATAGAATCATGTGAGTGGTATTCACAGGGTGAAAGAGAGTTTGAAATTGGTGGTACACCTAAAGTAGTTGTATATCTTGTTACTAAAGAATATGATACATCAAATTATAGTGGAAATAACGATTACTATTATAGATTTTTAAGTTCTTATTCAAGTTCAACTTGTTATATTTCAAAGGGAACTTTTGTATCTGCTTCAAGATTATCTAATTCTAACTTAAAAGTTGTTTTTGCACTTCAAGGGCTTAAAGGAACATTTAATGCACCTGAAAATGCATATTGGGAAGATGAGAGAGGAACTGCAAGGTGGGATTCACCAAATATCAGTGATTCAGGATATTATGATATAGTTTTATATAGAAATTCCGCTGTTGTAGCGAGAGTTGATAAGTACCGTGGAAATAGTTATAATTTTGCTGGATACTTCAATAAAGAAGGTGATTATTCATTTAAGGTTAGAACTGTAGCGGGTAGTGATGCACAAGCAACATATGGAAAAAGTTCTGAGTATGTGGAATCTGGTGGCATAAATGTTGATGCAAGTATCATTTCAATGATAGCTCGTGGAGGTGGTGCTGGTGCTATAAATAGTGGAACCACAACAGTTGGCTGGGTTCAGATGAATAATACTTGGTATTTTTATCGCCCTGATGGTCAAATGGTTAGAAATGGTTGGATTCAATGGCAAAATAATTGGTATTATCTTGATGAAAGAGGCGAGATGAAAGTTGGTCTTCAAAACATCAACAATAGAACTTATTATCTCGGTTCTGATGGTACTATGATAACTGGATGGGTAAATATAAATGATACATATTATTATTTTGACATAACTTCTGGAGATAACTATGGTGCTATGCTCACTAATTCATGGGTGAAATATGAAAATAGATATTTCTACTTTGATGAAAATGGAGTCATGGTAACTGGATGGAAGCAAATTGCTGATTCAAATGGAAATACTGCATTTTACTATTTTTATCCAAGAGGCACTACACAGGGATTATTTGGATTTATGGCTACAAGCACAACGATAAATGGATTTAATATCGGTAGTGATGGCAGGTGGATTCAGAATTAGTTCAGCTTTTTTATATTTTAATTTTAAATTATAAGTAATTTGTTTTTTAGAGTATAGGGGCGGAAGTTTCCGCCCCTATAAATATTATATGCAAAATATATTAGTAAAAAACTTAATAGTTGATTTTGATGTATTAAATAATGACGGAAATGTAATTTCAAAAAAACGTGCTATTGACGATGTTTCACTAACAATTAATGAAGGTGAGTTTGTCTGTGTAGTAGGAAGAAATGGTAGTGGCAAATCAACATTAGCAAAATGTTTAAATGCATTAATACTTCCTAGTTCAGGTGATGTGATAATCAATGGCCTTAATACCAAAGATGAGAATAATACGATAGATATTCGAAGACAGATTGGAATGGCATTTCAAAATCCTGACAATCAAATCGTTGCAAGTATAGTTGAAGAAGATATTGCATTTGGTATGGAAAATCTTGGTATTAGTTCTGAAATAATGGATGAAAGGATTGATGAATCTTTAGATAGCCTTGGTATAAAAGAATTAAGGTACTCACTTACATCAAAACTATCAGGTGGACAGAAACAGAAGGTTTCAATTGCTGGGATTTTGGCTATGAAATCAAAGATTTTGATTCTTGATGAGCCTACAAGTATGATTGATAAAAATGGAAGAAATGATTTACTTGATAGAGTAAAGAAACTTAATAAAGAAGAGAATATAACTATAATCTTAATTTCTCATTATATAGATGAGATTTCCTATGCTGATAGAGTTATTGTTCTAAATAATGGAAAAGTAACTATGGATGATACACCTAAAAATATAGTATTAAGGCAAAAGGAATTATCTGAATCAGGCATTATACTTCCATATATACCACGCCTTGCTACAGTTTTAAGGGATAATGGTAAAAATCTTAAAGGTAATGAGTTCACTGCAGAGGAATTATGTCAATTCTTGAAGTAAAAAACATAAAATATAAATATGATAAATATAATGAATCATCAAAGTATGCACTTAATGATGTATCATTTAGTATTGATGAAAGTGAGTTTACAGCATTAATTGGAGAATCTGGAAGTGGGAAAAGCACACTGATAAGTCATTTGAATGGTTTATATAGGGCGGATAGTGGTGATATACTATTTAAAGGTAAAAGTATTTATGATAAAGATTTTAATTTAACTAATTTAAGATTTAAATGTGGTATTGTTTTTCAGTATCCAGAATATCAATTGTTTTCAGAGACTGTTTTGGAAGATGTGGCATTTGGTGCTATAAAAAAAGGTTTATCTAAAGATGAAGCATATAAAAAATCATTAGAAGTATTAAAAATGCTGGGTATAGATCATCTAAAAGATGAAACTCCTTTCAATTTATCTGGTGGGGAGAAGAGAAAAGTTGCATTTGCTGGTGTATTTGTCATGGATCCAGATATACTAATTTTTGATGAACCAGATGCAGGATTAGACCCTGTTTCAAAGGATCAATTCTATAAACTACTTAAGATGTTAAATCAAAAGTATAAGACTACCATCATATATATAACTCATAATTTGGATGATGTAATTGAATATGCAAATAAAGTTATCGTTCTAAAAGAAGGAACTGTATTAAAAGAAGGAAAGCCATATGAAGTGTTAACTGATAAAGAAATAATGTCAAAAGCAAATCTTGATATGCCATATGCAGTGGAGATATATTATGAACTATTAAAATTAGGTCGTAAGATAGATATATCAAAACTAAAATTTGATGAGCTGAAAGAAACTCTTATAGGACTCAAATGATTAGAGATATAACATTAGGACAATATTATAAAACAGAAAGCGTAATTCACACGCTTGATCCAAGAGTGAAATTAATGGCGACGCTTGTATTTTTAATTTCTTTATTTATTTCAACAAATATTTTTGCTTATATTTTAGCTACAGTTTTCTTACTCGCTGTGATTTATTTATGCAATGTGCCATTTTTATTTATTATTCGAGGACTGAAGTCACTTTTAGTTTTACTTTTTATATCAATTATTTTTAATGTTTTTTTGACACCTGGAGAAACAATTTTTTCCTTTGGACCTTTAAGCATAACAAAAGAAGGATTAATAATAGCAACTAAAATGGCGATAAGACTAGTGTATCTTGTCATAGGTTCATCAATCCTGACACTTACGACTACACCAAGTAAACTAACTGATGGGTTAGAAAAGGGACTTTCATTTTTAAATGTATTTAAGATTCCAGTTGCAGAAATTGCTCTTATGATGTCGATTGCACTTAGATTTATCCCCATTTTGATAGAAGAAGTAGACAAAATTATGAAGGCACAAATGTCGAGAGGGGCTGATTTTGAAAAAGGGAGTATTATTGAGAAGGCAAAATCACTAATTCCACTATTAGTTCCACTCTTTGTTTCTTCGTTTAGAAGGGCTAATGACTTGGCATATGCTATGGAATCAAGGTGCTATTCAAATGCAAATAATAGGACGAAGCTCAAACCACTTAAATATAAGAGAATAGACTATATAACTTATTTAATTTTGTTATTATTTATAATATTGATATTTATTACAAGATATATTAAAATTGATATTAGAGTATTTTAGAGAGGTAAGTATGATTAGAATTATTGAAAAAGATGGTAGTACAAAAGATTATGAGCAAAGTGATATATATGCACTTCAAACTTTAAGGCACACTGGAAGTCATGTCATGGCAAATGCCATAAAAAGATTGTATCCAAATGCTAAACTTGCTATTGGTCCATATATTGACAATGGATTTTATTATGATATTGATTTTGGAAACGAAAAGATATCTGATGAAGATTTCCCAAAGATTGAAGATGAAATGAAAAAAATCATTAAAGAAAATGCAACCATGGAAAGATATACAATGGATAGGGCTGCTGCGGTACAATTCTTTAAGGATAGAAATGAAGACTATAAAGTTGAACTAGTAAATGATTTACCTGAAAATGAAAAAGTATATTTTGCAAAGCAAGATGACTTTATTGATTTATGTGGTGGTTCTCATCTTCTCCATACATCTGATTTCAAGCATTTTAAATTAATGAGTATTGCAGGAGCATATTGGAGAGGAAATGAAAAAAATAAAATGCTAACAAGAATATATGCAACAGCTTTCTTCAAGAAAGAAGATTTAGATGCATATATTGCTATGATGGAAGAAGCAAAAAAGAGAGATCATAGAAAGATTGGAAGAGATCTTGGGATTTTTATGATTAGTGATTTTGGTCCTGGATTTCCATTTTTTCTTCCAAATGGAATGATTATTAGAAACACTCTTATGGATTTCTGGAGAAAGATTCACAAGGCAAATGGCTATGATGAAATAATGACTCCAATAATTTTAAATAAAAAATTATGGGAAACTTCAGGACACTGGGAACATTATGGTGAAAATATGTATAGCACTCGAATTGATGATGAAGATTTCTGCGTAAAGCCAATGAATTGTCCTGGATCAATTCTTGTATATATGAATGAACCAAGAAGTTATAGAGATCTTCCAAAAAGATTTGCTGAACCTGGCATAGTTCATAGACATGAAAAGTCTGGTGAACTTCATGGACTTATGAGAGTTCGTTGCTTTACTCAAGATGATGCACATATTTATATAACTCAAGAACAAATTGAAGAAGAAGTTACAAGAATTATAAAGATAATTGATGAGATTTATAAAATATTTAAATTTGATTATTTCGTAGAGCTCTCAACAAGACCTGATGATAGAATGGGAACTGATGAGGAATGGGATAGAGCAGAAGCAGGTCTAGCAAATGCACTTAAGAATAATGGTATGACATATATTCTAAATGAAGGTGATGGTGCATTTTATGGTCCAAAGATTGATTTTCACTTAAAAGATTGTCTTGGCAGAACTTGGCAATGTGGTACAATTCAACTTGATATACAGCTTCCTCAAAGATTTAATCTTGAATATATAGGTGCTGATGGTGAAAAACATCAACCAATTATGATTCACAGAGTATGTTTTGGTTCGATAGAGAGATTTATGGGAATACTCATAGAGCATTTTGCAGGTGCATTCCCAACTTGGCTTTCTCCTACACAAGTAGAAGTTATACCAGTATCTGATAAAACTCTTGATTATGCTAAAAAAGTTAAAGATGAAATTGAAAAAGCTGGTATAAGAGTACATCTTGATGATAGAGCAGAAAAGATGGGATATAAGATAAGAGAGGCACAAACTCATAAGATTCCATATATGCTTGTAGTTGGACCAAAGGAAGCAGAAGATAATGTAGTATCAGTTAGAAGTCGTTTTAAGGGTGATGAAGGATGTTGCAAAGTGTCAGATTTTATAACTATGATATCTAAAGAAATAGATGATAAGACTATAAGAAAAGTAGAAGTTGAACCAAATACTAAATAAAAAAAGTTGGACGCAAGTCCAACTTATTTTTTTGAATTATTCTTCTTTTTGAGTTTTGTGCTTTTATTAGTTGATTTCTTCTTAACTATATTTTTAGCTGATTTATGTTTAATTTTTGAGATACTTAAATCGTCAAAATCATTTTTTGCATTTTCGATTGTCTCTGAAACTTGAGATTTGGCATGGCGATATATATCAGCAGTTGCACTTAAAACTAAATCACCAGCTTTATTTGCAAGTTTTTTAGCACTTATAGAAAGATTCTTTGTATTGTTTGTAAACTCATTTTTGTCTCCTATTGATGTATATGTTCTTTGAATATCTGTGCCTACATTTTTCGCTTTGTTTAAAAAACTATTATATTTGTCCTTTGTTTCTTCAGAAAACTCATCTTTTTTTGCCATATAACTTGCATATCCAGTTATAGCACCAAGTACTGCAAAAATCGTAAATGTTATGCCTTTACCTTTTCCCATAAAAATACCTCCACTAATTTGTTAATTTAGTATAGCATAATTTTGTGTTTTTTGCTATATTATTTGTATGAGTATATTAGAAAAACTTGAGCGAAAATGTGCATGGTTGTCTTTTAATAATCTTTATAAGTATATGACAGTTATTTTCTTTCTTGGACTTGCTATGGATGTCATCAACCCTTATTTTTATTTCTTAAACTTATCACTCAATATTGAACGTGTTCTATCTGGACAGGTATGGAGATTATTTACATTTGTCTTTTATCCACCATCAGCAAGTAGATCCATTTTACTTTCATTACTTATGATTTATGTTTATTATTCCATTACTAAAACATTAACAATGATTTGGGGCAATTTTAAATTCAATTTATATTTATTGATTGGATTTTTAAGTCAAATCGTTGGAGCATTTTTAGTATATTTTGTATTAAGAGAAAATATTATTATATATCCAACTTATTCTTTTTTTTCTATCATTATCGCTTTTGCATTAACTTTTCCTGATTCTTATTTTTATTTATACTTTTTTATACCAATAAAAGCAAAGTATTTCGCATATGTTGAGATTTTATTATATCTCATTTCTTTTCTTTCATCTGGTGTAGAAGGACGAGTAGCTATAATTTGTAGTGCTGCAAATGTTTTTATATTTTTTGTGTTGTTTAAAAATAGAATCTAATATGAATAAAACACTAAAAACAATATTCATATATTTTGTCTTAATACTTCTATTATCATTAAATTATTCATCTAATTATGCAAATAGTGATATTACTAATTCATCATTATCAGAAGCAAGTAAAATAAGTGGAAGCGAAAAGAATAATTTTGATGGTGTTAAAATAGGTGATATTATTGAATTTGGGAAGTTCTATGATATAGTCGATGAAGAAATAGTAAAAGTACCTATTAAGTGGCAAGTTTTAGAGCAATTAAATGATTTTTCCCTATTAATTTCAAAAGACATTTTGAAAACTATGCCTTATAATTACTCGTGGAGTCCTACAAATTGGGAAGTTTCAAATATAAGAGTTTGGTTAAATTATGATTTTTACGATATTGCATTTAACTATGATGAAAAAAAACTAATCCAAAAAGTAACAACTGCAAATACTGGCAACCCTGCATATAAAGTTAAAAAAGAGTTTTTAACAAAAGATAATGTTTTTTTATTAAGTATAGAAGAAGCAAAGAAATATTATAATACAAGTAGAGATTTAATGGCAAAGGGTACAGAATATGCTAAAAAGGAAGGTTTATGGATATCCAAATACCAAACAAGTGATGGTTATAGTGTTTGGTGGCTTCGAAGCCCTGGGAAAACATGGTCTTCAGCAGCTATTATCCATGCGGCTGGAGACATAGGACTAGGTGGAGATGGTGTAGCTACAAGAGGAAATGGGATAAGACCATGTATATGGATATATACAGGTAAGGAGTAGGTATGGGAGTTTTAGAGTTTGATGCAAAATATGAAGATATTGGTTTTCATGGAGATATTATGACTCCATTTACAATGGATGATTTTGCTAAAGCTGGATTTGAATTTGAAGATACAATCAAAGTTTCATTTTTGGATAAGTCATTAATAGTACCTTATGTTCCAAGTTATAGGTGTACTCATTCTGGTGGTAATGTTCTTGTAGGCAATAAGATGTTTAAAACAATTCCACTTATTGCATTCCATTCAAACTTTGTAAAAAAACAGAGAATTGCAGTTTTTTTGGAGAATGAAGATAGAGATATTGATATTCTCGTTGCAAAGGGAATAAAGTTTCCTATTAGGTTTAGACTGGAACTTGCTGAAAAGAAAGGATATCATGAAGAGTTTATGGTATATAATCTTATACGAACAAATAATAGAGAAGACTATTCTGATCTAAGTGATGAAGAATATTGTAATTTTAGAACAGTAAAAGGTGGTAGGTTTAAGGAAGGAATATTATATAGATCATCATCACCAATAGACCCATTTATGAAACGAGATAAATATGCTGATGAGTGCTTGAAAAAGTATGGTGTCAAAACGATAATTAACTTGAATAATAATCTAGATGATACTAAAAAGTTTCCAAACTATAATGATACGTATTATAGCAAACAAAAAATTCTATTTTTAAATACAAATGCAGATGTGACTTCTTATAATTTTGGTAAATGTGTACTTCGAGCAATGCATTTTATAAATGAAAATGAAGGACCATATCTTATACATTGCATGGAGGGACAAGATAGAACTGGGGCAGTATGTGCAATATTTGAGTCTTTGCTTGGAGCAAGTAAAAATGAATTAATTGAAGATTTTATGAAGACTTATGAGAACTTTTACAAAGTGAAAAAAGGGTCAGATCAGTATTATAAGATTGTAAAAGGTGAAATGCAAGATGACATAGCATCAATTAGAGGTTTCTCATATAATACACTTGACATTTTAAAACATCCAACGAGTTTCTTACAATTTTTAGATATAACTAATGAAGATATGAATACTTTTATAGCAAAAATGAGAGGGCAGTAATAATCTATTTTTGTAATGAAAACTTGTAGTAAAATGAAGTCTCCAGTAAAGAATATCTCATTTTAGTAGCATATTGACAAAAAATTGATTTTTTTGTAAAATACAATAGTTAAGAAGATGTCCACATCTCACCTAGAAGCGAGAGCGACTATGGTTATAATAGTTTAATTAGTGGTCATCTTTATGTCCACTATTTTTTTTGTTAAGTTTAGTGAAAGGTAAGGTGAAGTTTATTAACGAGAGAGAGATACAAATTAATGATAGGATTAGAGATCCTGAAGTTAGAGTTATCGGGCCAGACGGAGATCAACTCGGTATAATGTCAAGCCGTGAAGCTTATAATAAAGCTGCTGAAATGGAACTTGACTTGGTAAAGATATCTCCAAATGCTAATCCACCTGTTTGCAAAATAATAGATTTTGGGAAATATAGATACGAATTGATTAAGAAAGAAAAAGAAGCCAAAAAGAATCAGAAACAGGTTGAACTAAAAGAAATAAGAATGACACCTAATATTGACACTAATGATTTAAATACAAAAATTAATGCGGGTAAAAAGTTTTTAACTTATGGACATAAATTGAAAGTAACATTAAGATTTAGAGGTCGCGAAATGGCTCATATGAAAGAGTCTGAACATGTTTTAACTGATTTTGCTAGTAAATTATCAGACTGTTCTGTTATTGAGAAACCTTCAAAAATTGAAGGTAGAAATATGAGTATTGTTTTAGCACCAAAAAAGTAATTTGGAGGCAATTATGAAAAAGTACAAAGTCAAGACAAATAAGTCAGCTTCAAAAAGATTTAAAAAAACTGGAACTGGTAAGTTGGTAAGAATGAAAGCTAACAAGTCGCATATTCTTAACAAAAAAACGACAAAGAGAAAAAGAAATTTGAGAAAAGATGTTATTGTTGATAAGACAAATGTTAAGACTATGAAAAAAATAATGCCATATTTGTAATATGGGATTAGCATTTTAGGAGGATATTGATATGGCAAGAATAAAAGGTGGCATGAATGCCAAAAGAAAACACAAAAAAGTTTTAAAATTAGCAAAAGGTTTTAGAGGTTCAAGATCTAAACAGTATAGAGTAGCAAAACAAAGTGTTATGAGAGCACTTACTGAAAGCTACAGAGGAAGAAAAGAGAAAAAGAGACAGTTTAGAGAATTATGGATTACAAGAATTAATGCAGCATGCAGACTTAATGATATATCATATAGTAAGTTTATGTTTGGATTGAAAAAAGCAAATATTGTTTTAAATAGAAAAATACTTGCTGATTTAGCAGTAAGTGATGAGAAAGCATTTTCAAAACTTGCTGATACAGCAAAACAAAACTTAAAATAATTGATTTTTAGAAATTAGTTGATAAGGGCGGATTATATCCGCCCTTATAGGTATATCAAGCTTTAATATTTAGTTGAAGGTAAATATGATTAATATTGAAGAATTAAAAGAGAAAGCAATTGATAGTATTAATAATGCTAAATCGTTAAAGGATTTAGAAGATATTAGAGTTAATTATTTTGGCAAAAAAGGTGAAATTACATCACTTATGCAACATTTTAAGGATATGGCCACTGAAGATAGAAAAAAATTTGGCCAAATAATTAATGATGCAAAAAAGTCAATTGATGATTTGATTAAAGAACGCTGTGATAGTTTTAATTCTTTAGTCTTAAATGAAAAATTAAAAAAAGAATCTATTGATGTTTCACTCCCAGCTAAGAAAATTGGTCTTGGACATCTGCATCCATGTACCATTGTTTTTAATGATGTTAAGAACATTTTTGAAAAAATGGGTTATTCTGTCGTAACTGGACCTGAAATAGAGTTTGATGAGTATAATTTTGAGAAACTTAATATTGAAAAGGGTCATCCTGCAAGAGATGAACAAGATACATTTTATATTAATGAAAAAGTACTGCTTCGAACACAGACTAGTCCTGTCCAGGCACGAGTAATGGAAAAAGGTAAATTGCCAATTTGCATTATATCAGCTGGAAGAGTCTTTAGGTCTGATTCAGTCGATGCAACTCATTCTCCTACTTTCCATCAAATTGAAGGTCTTGTTGTAGATGAAAATATCTCATTTACAGATTTGAAGGGAACACTTACTACTTTTGCAAAATCATTTTTTGGTGAAGGCATTAAAACAAGGTTTAGACCACACCATTTCCCTTTTACAGAACCAAGTGCCGAAATGGACGTTAGCTGTTTTAAGTGTGGCGGTAAAGGGTGTAGATTTTGTAAGAATGAAGGTTGGATAGAAATACTTGGATGTGGAATGGTTAATCCAAGAGTCTATGAACTATGTGGACTTGATAAAGATAAGTGTCAAGGATTTGCATTTGGAATGGGTATTGAGAGACTTGCATTACTTAAATATGAAATTGATGATATGAGATTATTATATGAAAATGATGTTCGCTTTTTGAACCAATTTGATTAATAGGGGAAATATATGAAAGCTTCAAATTATTTTCTAAAATATTATGTCAAAGATTTAGATGTTGCTGGTAAGGAATTTGCTGAAGCAATTACTTTAACTGGGACAAAGATTGAAACTTTTGAAAAACTAGATAAAAATCTTGACAAAATAATAGTTGTAAGAATTAATAAAATAGAGAAACATCCTAATGCTGATCAATTAGTTATCTGTCAAGTAGAAACTGGAAATGGCACTTTACAAATAGTTACTGGCGCTCCAAATGTATATGAGGGAATGTTATGTCCTGCTGTGCTTGTTGGAGGAAAAGTGGCTTCATCGGCTCATGATAGTGCTGAATATCCTAATGGTATCACAATTAAAGATGGAAAACTTCGTGGTGTTGAATCTCACGGTATGCTCTGTTCAATTTCAGAACTTGGTAGACCAGCTGATTTGTATGGTGGAGCAGATGGCATTTTTGATATGTCAAAGATAAATTGTAAAGTTGGTGACGATGCCATAAAAGTTCTTCATTTAGATGACACATTGTATGATTTTGAAATTACGTCAAATAGAATTGATTGTTATAGTGTGATAGGTATAGCTCGAGAAGTTTCTGCAACATTTAATAAATCATTTACTATGCCAAAAACTACTTTCACACCAAGTTTTAAAGATAACCACTATATTGAGATTGAAGTAAAAGATAAAGATTTATGTCCACTTTTTTCTACAAGATTTGTAAGAAATATTAAGATTGAAGATTCTCCAGAATGGTTACAAGATTCTTTACGTGCCGTAGGGATAAGACCTATAAATAATATTGTTGATATTACAAACTTTGTTATGATGGAATTTGGACAACCTATGCATGCTTATGATTATGACACTATTCGAAAAAAGAAGATAATCGTTAAGAGAGCTAATAATGGAGATAAGTTTACTACTTTAGATGGACAGGTTCGTGAATTAGATGATAGTATTCTAACTATTTGCGATGGAGAAGGTGCTATTGGTTTAGGTGGAATCATGGGCGGTGAAAACTCTATGATTACATCTTCTTGTAAGAATCTACTCTTAGAAGCAGCAAGTTTTAATGGTACAAATATTCGTTTGTCATCAAAAAAATTAGGACTTCGGACAGAGGCATCTAACTTATTTGAAAAAGGCTTGGATCCAAATAATGCAATTAAAGCTATAAATAGAGCCTGTGCATTAATTGAAGATTTGAAATGTGGTGAAATTTGTGAAGATTTTATCTATGTATATCCTGAAGAAAGCAAGAATATAAATAGAAATATTGAAGTTTCAGCAAAAAGAATTAATAAACTTTTAGGAACAAACATTTCACCTGAAGAAATGAAAAATATACTTGATAAAATTGATTTAAAGACTGATATTGATGGCGATACTCTTAAAATAAATGTTCCAACAATTAGAAAAGATATTTTAGGTTATGCGGATATTGCTGAAGAAGTGATGAGATTTTATGGTTATGACAAGGCAGGGGAGACTATTCCAAATATCAAAATATCACCAAGTTCTTTATCTAAACAAGAAATCATTGAGAATTATGCGTATGAGATTGCTACATTCAATGGTTTTAGCGAAGCAATGAATTATTCTTTTGAATCAAAGAAAGTATATGATATGCTTAATTTGAAGGCTGATGCATTTGAGAGAAATTATATTGTTATTCAAAATCCACTTGGTGAAGAGTTTCAAATCATGAGAACTCAACTTGTGAATGGTATTCTAAAATCACTATCAACGAATTATAATCGTAGACTTAAATCTTCTAAACTTTTTGAAATTGCAAATATATATTTGCCTAAAGACAAAGATATAAAGGTTTTGCCTGATGAACGGAAAACATTTATACTTGGTGGTTATGGTAAAGATTTAGATTTTTATGTATTTAAAGGTTATGCAGAAGAGTTTCTCTCAAAGTCTCATGTATGTGGTAAGATTTCGTTTGTAAAAAACGAAAATATTGATTATATGCATCCTGGAAGGACAGCTGATATTCTTGTTGGTGATATGAAAGTAGGTTACTTGGGAGAGGTACATGAAATAGTTACTAAAAACTACAATATAGGAACAAGAGTCTATATTTTGCAATTTGATCTTGAATCTGTAATTAAGAGTTCGGATTTTGTATTTAAATATCATGAAATCAGCAAATATCCAAAATCAGATAGAGACTTATCTATGACAGTACCAAATGATATTACTGCCGACAAAATTGAAAGTGTATTAATTAAAAATGGTGGTAATCTACTTGAAAGTTTTGAACTTTTTGATATTTATGAAGGTGAGCAAGTAAAAGAAGGATATAAGTCTATTGCATATAATTTAACATTTGGGTCAAATGATCATAGTCTTACTGATGAAGAGGTAGATACTGCTATAAATAAGATTATTACAGCACTTAATTCTATTGGTATTGAACTTCGAAAATAATGGTCGCTCTTTATAAAAAAAGCATACTTTGTTTGTTAATTATTTTATATATACTTAATATTTTTAATCTAAATATAACATTTGCTAATGCAGATTTAAGTTGTGTTTTAGACAAAAAAAAGTATGTTAGAAGCCAAATGGATTTGAGAAATATTGGGGAATCAATCTTTTTTGGAAATTATGAGCAAAATGGCGTTGAAAGTGATGGTAAAGAGCCAATTGAATGGATAATACTGAAAAAGGATGTAAATAATGATTCTGCAATTCTTATTTCAAAGTATATACTTGATTGTTTTCCATTTAATGCATTTAATACTAAAGCTACATGGGAAAATTGTTCTTTAAGAAATTATATGAATACAACTATGCTTGTTGAAATGTTTGATGAAGTCGAATTATCTTGTATCTTGCCTACATTTCTTTTAAATTCAGAAAACATATTTAACGGAGCCTATAGTGGTTCACAAACATATGATTTTTTGTTTATCCCCGGAATAGATGAGATGTTAGCTTTTTTTTCAAATGCTAATTTTGTAAATGAAGCAAGGATAAATGAACTGACAAAACCAAATGCTATAAGAGTTTGCTATGCAACTCAATATGCAAAAAATAGGGGAGTTAGGGTCTTGAGTGAAAAGAGTAAATATTCTGGTGCAGGAAATTACTTTTTAAGAACTTCTGGATTACCTGGAAGAAGAAAATGGTATAATGACGTCTATGCAGATTATTTTCAGTCGTTTGTAACTGAAAATGGCGCCATTCATGCAGATGGAACAAGTGTCACAAGTGTAGATGATGGCATTAGACCGATGGTTCAAATCTCATATTAATTTGTTCAGTAAATCATTTACAAAAATATATATATTTGTTATAATTCATATAAAGAAGGGAGTGAGAATATTGTCAAGCGTTATAGTTAAAGAGAATGAGACTTTAGATAATGCATTAAGAAGATTCAAAAGAAATTGTGCTAAAGCCGGAATTCAACAAGAAATAAGAAAAAGAGAGTTTTACGAAAAGCCAAGTGTAAAAAGAAAAAAGAAATCTGAAGCAGCTCGTAAAAGGAAATTTAATTTTTAAGATTTTGCCCTATTCTGAATATGGATAGGGCATATTTTTTATGGCAACTAATTTTTTTGTAGAAGTAAATATTAATCATGAGATATTACCAAAAATCTATGGTAGTTTTGATGTTAACATTAAAAAAATTGAGAAAGAGTTTAATGTATTAACTGTAATACGTAATGAAAAGATTAAGATTATTGGTGAGAAGGCTAATTGCTTATTAGCAAAAGAATTAATAGAGATTTTAATAGATAAAGCAAATAAAGGGAATGATATTACTGAACAGGATTTAAACTATTGTATGGATATAGTGGAAAATATAAAAATTAATAAAAATGATGTTATACAGCTTGATGATGAAGTTTTATCAAGAACTATCCAAGGCAAACCTATTAAACCAAAGACAATCGGTCAGAAGAATTATGTTGATAGCATAAAGAACAATATGATTACATTTGGTATAGGTCCTGCTGGTACTGGAAAAACATATCTTGGTATGTGTATGGCAATAGAAGCTTTTAAGAGAGGAGAAGTTACAAAACTCATTTTGACAAGACCTGCTATTGAAGCTGGTGAAAAGCTTGGGTTTTTGCCAGGTGATCTACAAAGTAAGATTGATCCATATTTAAGGCCACTTTATGATGCACTATATCAAATAATGGGAGCAGAAAGTTTTCAGTCAAATATGGAAAAAGGGTTAATTGAAGTTGCACCACTTGCATATATGAGAGGTAGAACTCTGGATAATGCATTTATTATTCTTGATGAAGCTCAAAATACCACTATTCCTCAAATGAAAATGTTTTTAACTAGAATAGGATTTAATTCTAAAGTGATTGTTACGGGAGATGATACTCAAAAGGACTTACCAAGAGATGTTATGTCTGGTCTAGATAGTGCTGTTAAAGTTCTTAAAAATATTGATGGCATAAGTTTTATAAGGCTTACATCTAAAGATGTGGTAAGACACCCATTAGTACAAAAAATAGTAATGGCATATGAAAACTATGATAAAAAGAAAAAAAAGTAGCATTTCTCTAACTCTTTCTAATAATAAAAACTTTAGTTTTGATGAATATAGTTTAGCAAAAAAAGTATTAAAAAGAGTGCTTTTAATTGAAAATATTAATAAAAATGTGTCAGTGAATATTTTAGTTGTAAGTTCATATAAAATTAAATGTATGAATGAAAAATATAGAGGAATTGATAAAGTTACTGATGTATTATCTTTCCCAAATCTAGAACTAAAAAAACCTGGTAATCTAGATGAAATACTTGAGAGTAATAAATCATTAGCATATGATTATACTTCTAAAAGTTATTTTTTAGGCGATATTGTTATCTGCTATGATAAATTAATTTCTCAAAGCAAAAAATATGGTCATTCTGTAAAAAGAGAGTTTGCATTTCTTATTACTCATTCTATGCTACATTTGATAGGGTATGATCATATAAAAAGCAAAGATGAACAAAGAATGATAAATAAACAAAAACAGATTTTAGATGATTTGAAAATATATAGATAATAATGAACGAAAGTGAATATAGAAAACATAAGTTTTTAATGCAAGGTAGTATATTAGCTATTGCTGGTATTATTGTGAGAATAATTGGTTTACTTTATCGGATACCTATGATTTCAATTATTGGCACTAAAGGAAGCGGTTACTATACTTCGGCTTATAGTGTTTATTCATTATTTCTTATATTATCTTCATATTCATTTCCATCCGCTATTTCAAAAATTATTTCTGAAAGACTTGCTGAAGGTAGATTTAAAGATGTAAAGAATGTGATTAAAAACGCATTTGTACTTGCATTTTTTGTTGGCATTATAATGTTTTTAATTATGTTTTTTGGATCAGAACTTATAAGCATTTTTCATAGAAAACGTTTGCTCAAATTTGCACTTAGAGCTTTAGCCCCAACTCTATTTATCATGTCATTTCTTGGTATACTCAGAGGCGTGTTCCAAGGAATGGGAAATATGATTCCAACAGCAATTTCCCAGATTTTTGAACAAATTGCAAATGCTATCTCAAGCATTTTTTTTGCGTATGTTTTGTTTAAGAGAGGCAATATTGCAAATCTTATATATGAGTCTACAGAGTTTTCATATGCATTAGGAGCCGAGGGTGGAGCAATCGGAACTGGCATAGGAGCATTTACTGCTTTAGTAATACTATTCTTTATGTTTTTATCATTAAGTGCAAAATATAGAAGATTCTTATCAAATAATAACAATTATCCTCCAGAGAGCAATGCAACTATATACAAGGTTCTATTTTCGACAATGGTACCAATTATAATGTCAAGTACAATATACAATTTGACAACTGTTGTAGATGATTTAATTTTTTCAAATGTTTTAACTTTTATGAAGTCTCAACTAAACATTGTCGTGCTTTGGGGTGTGTTTGGCAATTACCATTTATTATTTAATATACCAGTAGCAATATCAAGCAGTTTAACTTCATCAATTATTCCGTCTATTTCTATGTCAGTTGCTAAAAATGATGTAAGAGAAGTAGTTTTGAAAGTGAAGTATTCCGTAAAATACACGATGTTAATTGTGATTCCATCGTTTGTAGGTTTATTTATATTGGCAGATCCAATATGTAGAGTATTATTCAAAGAACATATAGATATACTAATTAATGTGTTAAAAACTGGCAGTATTGCAGTAGTTAGTTTTTCATTTGCCACTGTCACTAATGGTATTTTACATGGACTTGGGTTTTACAAAACTCCTTTAAAAAATGCAGTGATTGCTTTAATAATTCATATTATCGCATGTTTTATCTTTTTGATACCATTAAACTTGAATATATATGGAATAGTTATTTCAATGATAATATTTGCAACTATATTGGCTGTACTAAATCAAATGGAGATTAATAGAATAGTTCGTTATAAGAATTCAAACTTTCAACGAAGGTATATATTAACATATTTTTTGATGATTCTAAGTGCATTTATTATGGGAGTGGTAACATATTACGTGAATGGCTTTCTTAAAAATGTTATATTCAAATCAGATTCATTTCCAAGTTTGCTAGTAAGATTGATAATTTGTATAGTAATTTCTGTTTTTGTATATTGCTTTTTTGTTGTTATGCTTGGAGTCGTTAGAAAACGTGATGCTCAATACATACCATTTATTTCAAAGTTTAGCATTTTTTTAAGGGGTTAGTATGAGGATAGGAATAATTGGTGGTGGAGCAAGTGGTATGATACTTGCATCAAAACTAACAAATCATGATGTTACATTAATTGAAAGAAACAATAAACTTGGAAAGAAACTACTACTTACAGGTAATGGCAAGTGTAATTTTACTAATATGTGTTTTGATGATTTAAATACTATTTTTAATAATGATTTTGCAATAAACCTTTATAAGAAATATGACAACCTTTCTTTTATGAACTTTTTTAAAGAAATTGGGATTGTTCCTAAAATAGAAACTCATAAAAATATACAGTATGTCTATCCTAATTCAAATAAGTCAATAGATGTTTATTATTGTTTACTTGATAAAATTAAATCTAATAATGTAAAAATAGAATATAATTCATATGTTAAAAGTATAAAGATTGGTAGCTGTTTTAATGTAATTCTTGATGATGGGCGAGTATTAAAATATGATAGAATAGTTTTGGCAACAGGTGGGCAAAGTTATAAACATACTGGTTCAGATGGCACAGGATATAGACTTGCTATATCTTTAGGACATAACATTAAAACTACTTCGCCAGGACTTACATCACTCAAATTTGATTTTGCAAATAGAAAAATCAAGTTTAGTGGTAAATGCAGAATAAATGCAACATTAAATTATATTGATTCAAATAATTGTTTTTCTGAATATGGTGAAATCCAGTTTAGAGATAATATTATATCAGGTATCCCTGTTTTAAACTTATCAAGTATCATAAGACGATCTACAAGTGACAACAAAACAAAAATAATCAGATTAGACTTTTCAAAATCATTTATAGAATGTTACAATAATTGCTTTTCAATAGCTGATAAAGACATTTATGAAAAATCATCTATAAGTTTAGATACAAAAAGAGAACTTGTAAGTCAATTACTTTTTGATAGGTGGCAACATACAAAATATAGGCATACTAAAGATTTCTTGTGTGGATTTTTGCCAAATGAAATAAGTGAAGTTTTATTAAATGTTTCAGATTTAAGTAATAAAAATATATTGGACTTTAAGAATAATGATTTTGAAAGGTTGTCTGAAAATATCATTTCTTTAGAACTTAATTTATCTGATAGCATGGATTTTGATGATGCACAAATTACTTTAGGTGGTATAGATATTACTCAAGTTGATAGTAACTCTTTGGAATCAAAGATTGTTAAAGGTTTGTATTTTACAGGAGAGGTTTTAGACATTGATGGAATATGTGGAGGGTATAATTTGCAACTGGCATATTCTTCAGCATCTGTAGTAGCTGATAATATATAGGAGTTTATATGGATAATAGTTTAAAAACTAAAGTAAATAGATTAAATGAACTTTATAATAAAGTTGAAAGTGGTAATCAATTAACTGCTTCAGAGCAAAGTGAACAAGCATTACTTCGTGATGAATTAATTAATTACTTTAAGTTTGCTGTTTCAAAGTTCTCTAAAAACAAATAAGTTATATATTTAAAATAATTCATTATTTATTAGTAAAAATGCACTTAAAATGTCACCAAAAGTGATAAAAATCGACTATTTTAATTGATTTTTTTAATTAAATATTGTATAATAATATTGAGGAGCGAGTAATCGCTCCTTAAGTTTTTGTAAGTATTTTTTGGCACTTAGCCGGAAGGACGAATATGAACAGAGAATTAAAAGAGGCTTTAGAATTATTAGAAAAAGAGAAAAACATTGACAAATCTTTAATATTGAAATCTATTAAAGAGTCACTTGAGTATGCATATCGAAATTATTTGGTTAGAAATGCAAATCGTAATGGTGATAAAATTTTAGCGCAAATGATTCAAAAGGATCAAAACTTTATAAATGTTGTTATCGATGAAGATAGTTATGATTATGAAATATTTCTTGCAAAAGAAGTTATCCCTGATGATTTAGAAATAGTGAATGAATTAACAGAAATAAAGTTAAGTGATGCAAGAAAATATGATGAGAATGCTCAAGTTGAAGATTGGGTTTATGTTGAAGCGCCAAGAATTGATTTAGGACATATTGCAATTCAAAACTCTAAAGGACTTATTATTAATAAATTAAGAGAACAAGAAAAAAGTTCTCTTTTCAATGAATATAAGGCAAAAGTTGGAACTGTAGTTACAGGAACCGTTAGTAGAAGATTGAAGAATGCATTTAATATAAACCTAGGTAGAACTGATGGCATCTTGCTTGATTCTGACAGAATTAAAGATGAAAAGTTGGAGTTTAACAAAAAAATTAAAGTATATATTCAAGATGTTACAGAAACTACAAGAGGACCAAAGATTAAAGTATCACGTTCTGATCCAAATCTTGTAAAAAAATTATTTGAACAAGAAGTAACGGAAATTAAAGATGGAATTGTTGTTATAAAATCTATTGCGAGAGAAGCAGGGTCAAGAACAAAAATGGCTGTTTATTCAAATAATCCAGATGTAGATGCAGTTGGTTCTTGCTTGGGAGTAAATAGTATTAGGGTTAATGCTGTTGTAGATGAGTTAAGTGGTGAAAAAATTGACATTGTAAATTGGGATGAAGATATAAGTAATTTTATTGGAAATGCATTAAGCCCTGCCAAATCAACAATCATTGTTGCGGATGAAGATGCAAGAGCAGCATTAGTAGTGGTTCCAGATTTGCAATTATCACTTGCGATTGGTAAAGAAGGACAAAATGCAAGACTTGCAGCAAAATTAACTGAATATAAGATAGATATAAAATCTGAAACTCAAGCAGTTGCTCAAGGTATTTATGATAAGTTCGGAGTGGAATACGATCATAGTAAATTCAAAGATGTTTTAGAAAACAAAGAGACAAATTTGGATAGTAACAAAGACAAGAGTGAAACAGATAATTCGGATAAGTAAGAATAAATCATAGGTTGAACATCCTGGAGGATATAATGACAATTAAAGATAAATTAACTGAATTACGAATTGATTTAAAAGAAAATAAACAATTAGTTGACGATATAAAGAAAGCATTGACTGATGCTGGTGAGAATGCTACAAAAATCACTAATAAATTAACAAGAGATGGAGAAAAAATAATACAAGCTTTTGTTAATAAAAGTAGTGTCAACATTCCTACTAAAAATGTGTCAAGACCTACAACGATTAGGTTTGTTAATGATGAAACAAAAGCAAATAATGAGGAGCAAAAAACTACTTCTGTTGGTGAATCTAAAAAATCAGAAGAAGTATCTTCACCAGCAAAACCTACTGATAATAAACCAGAAACTCCTAATAAGCCATTTTGGGAGGGGAATTCTAATGTCAATTTAAAAATAAACATTAAAGGTAAAACAAAAGAAGTAAAAAAATATAATAATTCACCTAATGGCAACCCACTTCCTATCTCAACTATTGAACAACTTAAGAAAAAAAATGAGGTTAATAAAAAACAATCAGTAGATATATCTGAAACTAAACCAGAAGATCAATCTCGAACAAATGTACAAGGGCAAAATATTAAGATTAGTACTAATCAGAATAATAGACATAGTGGAACTTCGCAAGTTAATAGGAACCAACAAAATAGGAATCAACAAAATCGAAATCAACAAAATAAAAATCAACAGAATAAGTTTTATAAAGACAAGTCAAATCAAAAACCTAAACCAAGTACTTTTGATGGAAATAATATCAAGAGCACATTCAATCCAGGTAATGCAAGTATAGCTACTGGAACTAATACGAGATATATTGGAAAGACAAAAAAAGATAATAAATATAATAAAGATAATGATAAACAAAAACAAAGCAGAAAAGGTGGAAAAGACAAGTTTGATAAGTACAATAAAAACTTATTAACATATGATGGTGAAGAAAAAGTAAGAACTAAAACAAAATCTGGAGCTGGTGCATTCCAAAGACCTGAACCAAAACCAGAGAAACCAGAAGATGAAATTAAATCTATCGTTATACCAGAAATAATTACTATCAAAGCTTTAGCTTCGAAACTTAAAATGCAACCTTCTGTTATAGTAAAGAAATTATTTCTTACAGGCAAAATTGTAAATGTAAATACAGAACTTAGTTATGAAGAAGCAGAGAATATAGCTGTTGAATATGACATTTTATGTGAAAAAGAAGTTAAAGTTGATGTAATTGCAGAATTATTGAAGGAACAAGAAGAAGATCCAAATAGTTTAGTTACAAGACCTCCTGTAGTTGTTGTTATGGGTCATGTAGACCATGGTAAGACATCAATATTAGATACTATAAGAAACACTAATGTTATTGCTAAAGAAGCAGGTGGGATAACTCAACATATAGGTGCATATCAGGTTAAAATTAAAGATAGACTTATAACTTTTTTAGATACTCCAGGACATGAAGCATTTACAGCAATGAGATTAAGAGGAGCTAAATCCACTGATATTGCGATTCTTGTTGTAGCTGCAGATGATGGTGTAAAACCTCAAACTATAGAAGCAATCAATCATGCAAAAGCTGCAAATGTCGAAATAATTGTAGCTATAAACAAAATAGATAAGCCAGAAGCAAATGTTGAAAGAGTAAAACAACAATTATCTGAATATGAACTTGTCCCAGCTGACTGGGGAGGGCAGACTACATATTGTGAAGTTTCAGCAAAGAAGAATATTGGTATAGATAATTTACTAGAGATGATTTTACTCACAGCTGATGTTATGGATTTAAAAGCAAATCCAAATAGAAATGCAAGAGGAATAGTTATCGAAAGTTTACTTGATAAGGGCAAAGGACCTGTAGCAAGAGTTTTAGTTCAAAAAGGTACACTACATGTTGGCGACTATGTGGCTATGGGAAGGAGTTTTGGTAAGGTAAGAGCTATGACCGATGCGAATGGTAATAGATTAAAAGAGGCCTTGCCATCTACTCCTGTAGAGATTTTAGGTCTTAATGATGTGCCACAAGCGGGAGATACATTTATTTGTTTTGATGATGAAAAGAGTGCTAGGTCATTTGCTGAAACATTTGTAAGTGAGAATAAGATAAAACTTGTAGAAGAGAGTAAACATAAAGTTACACTTGATGCTTTATTTGACCAGATTAAAGCTGGAGAACTTAAAGAATTAAATATTGTTCTTAAAGCAGATGTTGCTGGATCATCTGAAGCATTAAAGAATAGTTTGGAAAAGCTTTCAAATGATGAAGTGGTTATAAAAGTAATACATGAAGGTGTAGGAAATATTAATGAATCAGATGTCACTTTAGCAAGTGCATCAAATGCTATTATTATTGGTTTTAATGTAAAGCCTGAAGCTAATACAAAGTCAATAATTGAAAGAGAAAAAGTTGATTTAAGACTTTATAATATTATTTATAATGCTATTGATGATGTCGAGAAAGCAATGAAAGGTATGCTTGCACCTGTATATGAAGAAAAAATTATTGGAAATCTAACAGTTCGACAAGTATTTAAATCATCAAGTGTCGGTAATATTGCTGGATCATTTGTTAATGAAGGTGAAATCAGAAGAAATGCAAAGGTTAGACTAAAACGATCTGACAATGTTATTTTTGATGGAAATATACTTTCTCTTAAGAGATTTAAGGATGAAGTGAAAGAAGTTAAGGCTGGGTTTGAATGTGGAGTTGTTTTGGATGGATTTTCTGATTATATGGTTGATGATTTAATGGAAGTATATGTAATGGAAGAGAAGAAGATAAATTATGAAGACTAATAAGAAAAGTAAGCCATATAAGTTTGAAAGAGTAAGTCTTGAAGTTGAGCGCCTTATTAAAGAAGTAGTAGGGTATGAAATTCAAGATGAAAGAGTTCTCGGAAACGTGACAGTTACTGGGATAACATTATCAAAAGATTTTTCGCATTGTAAGGTTTTTGTTCAAATAGATAATGATAATAAAAAAGATGTTATGGATGGACTAAAAAATGCAAAAGGATTTGTTAGACATGTGATTGCTGAACAGCTTGATATGCGAAAGACTCCCGATTTGTCATTTTATATTGATGACTCTGCTGATAGAGCTAAAAGGATCGTAGAATTACTAAATAAGATCAAATGAAAGTTACAACATCAGTTATTTTACAATTTAATGCTTTGCAAATGTTTTCTATAGTTTGTAAACTTACATTCTGATTATTCTTAATTCTTTGTAATGTTCCATTGGATATCAAATATT
Organism: Lachnospiraceae bacterium; assembly: GCA_017634065.1. Taxonomy (GTDB): domain Bacteria; phylum Bacillota; class Clostridia; order Lachnospirales; family Lachnospiraceae; genus UBA3633. Next base: position 66,121 of record JAGBOC010000002.1, read on the forward strand.
TTGTTATAAGCTGGTATTGTGATATTCTTTTTTTTAACAAAGTTTTATAAAATGGCGCATAACTAATCATAAGTGTATTTTATCAAATATGGAGTTAAATATTGCCTATTTTCAATTCTAAAATATTAATATTTTTAATTTTAATTTTGACCCTTTATATTATAATTTACGTAATATCAAAAATTGAGTGTAAACAGTGTAAAATCAGCACTTTTAATATAAAAAACTTAAAAAATGCTGATAAATTAAAGATAATCTATATTTCTGATTTTCACAATAAAATGTTTAAAAATACATATGATGATTTAATTTTAAGAGTTTTTGAGTTAAATCCAGATTGTATTGTATTTGGTGGAGATTTTGTTGATTTTTCAACCTTTCAAAGCAAAACAAAAAGTGTTAAATATGAAAACTCACTATTATTTATAGAAAAAATAGCTAAATATAGTAAAGAGTACAAAAGTAAAATTAATTATAATTTTAAGGGTATATTCTTTGGATTTGGAAATCATGAATTAAGACTAAAATCGCGAGTTGATGATGAATATCTAGTAAATGTTTATAATAAGTTTATTAGTTGCTTGGTAAATAATGATATTCAAATTTTAGATAATAAAACTTTTTCCATCTCGCAAAATATGACGCTATCGGGTTTAAGCTTATTTGAAGGCTATTATAAAAACTTATTTGAAAAGAGTAATGTACGCAAAAGTATTGATTATGCTATTTTAGATAAATATTTTAATAGTATTAATAAAAAAGTATTTAATATCATGGTATTTCATAAACCAGATTATTGTGAAGACTTAATTGATTATGGATTTGATCTTGTTTTATCAGGTCATAACCATGGTGGGTTAATTAATTTTCCATTTATTGGTTCTATTTTATCACCTGACTTAAAATTATTTCCTAAATATAACCATGGAAATTATTTGTACAAAAATAAAAATGTTATTGTTTCTTCTGGAATTGGGGAGCATTTTATAAAAATAAGAGTTAACAATAAACCAGAGATTTGTCTAATAAATATTTATTGATGGAAAAAATAACTTATAAATTAGAAAAATTTGAAGGTCCACTTGATCTTTTATTACATCTTATTGAAAAAAATAAGATTGATATTTTTGATATACCGATAGCAATGATAACAAATCAATTTTTGGAATATATGGGTAAGATGCAAGAAGCTGATATGGATTTATCATCTGATTTTTTAGTTATGGCTTCAACTTTACTTGAGATTAAGTCTAAAATGTTACTTCCGTTTGTAAAAGATGATAATGGTGAAGAAATCGACCCAAGACAAAGTCTTGTAGAAAGATTACTTGAATATAAAAAATATAAAAATCTTGGTTATGAACTTTCAGATTTTGAAGATGATGCACCAGAATATATGTTAAAAAAACCTACTATTCCACAAGATGTTAAGTCATATATACCAAGTATAGATTATGAAGAATTATTAAAGGGCATTGATGTTAATAAGCTTAATGAAGTTTTTACTGAAGTTTTGAGACGTAAAAGAGATAGTATTGATACAATGCGTGCTGGGTTTGGTAAACTTGAAAAAGAAAAAGTTCCACTCAAAGACACTATTATATCAGTTATAAAATATGCTAATTTAAATAAAAAGTTCAGTTTCAAAGAATTGCTTGAAGAACAAAATGATAAGACACATGTTATAGTTTCATTTTTAGCAGTTCTTGAGCTTATGAAAGTTGGAAGGATTAAAGTTACTCAAGAGAATAGCTTCTCTGAAATATTTATAGAGGTGGTAGAGGGTGCCACCGGCTTTGTTGATTTTGATCTATTGGAGGATGACTAATATGGGAAATGAGTTTACCAGTAGCAATACATATTCGCTACTGGAGCAAGAAAACATTATTGAGTCAATTCTATTTATGATGGGAGAGTCAGTTTCTGTTGATACGTTAGCTACTGCTATCGAATCTACTGTTGATGTGGCAAAAGAAGCTGCAGAAAGACTCTATAATAAGTATCAAAATGAGTACCAAGATAGAGGTATGAAAGTAATAAAACTCGGATCAAAATATCAAATGGTTTCAAATAATAAATATTTTAAGAATTTAGTATTAGTTGCCTCACACCCTCAAAAACCAGTAATTACAGAATCTATATTAGAAACATTATCAATAATCGCATATAAACAACCAATAACAAAACCAGAAATTGAGAATATTAGAGGTGTAAAATCAGATTATGCATGTAATAGATTATTAGAATATGGCTTGATTGAAGAAAAAGGTCGACAAGAGACAGCTGGTCGTCCAATTCTTTTTGGCACAACTGAAGAGTTTATGCTTCGTTTTGGAATTGAATCGCTTGATGATTTGCCAATTTTGGATGCTACTAAATTTGCTGAATTAGAAAATGAAGTTGAAAAAGAATTATCAGAATCGCTTGGTGAGCCAGTAGTAATAGATAAAGACTTGTATACAGAAAATGTAACCACAAATCTTAGACCTAAAATGGATGATGATATAAATAAGGGAGAAAGTAGTGATAGTTCAAATACTGAAAATGATAGAAAAGAAAGTTTAGAAAATAATGCAGTAAACACCGAAGACATAGGCGAAGCACCGCGATGAGTTTGCCGTAGGTTGCTAGATTTCTTTAAATCAATTTGGCAAAAAATAATAGGAATTATAAAAAAGATTTTTCATATAAATAGTTAATGAGAATCTGCAGAGTATAATTCTATTATTGTCAAATATAGCAATCAAATATTCTGCAGATTATTTTATATAATATTATGGTTTTAAGTCATATAAAAAAGAATATACTAATTATTATCATCACAATTTTAACTTTATCTTCATGTACAAGTAAGAGAATAAATCAATATAAAAGCTATGGGAAAGATTATCTTGATAATGGAAATTACGAAGAAGCTTTAACATATTTTAATGAAGCTATAAAACTAGGTGATGGTGAAGTGGGAAGAACTCAATATGAACTTTTACTATATAAAGCCGAATGCCTTTTTATGTTAAAACGATATACTGAAGCAAAAGATACATATTCTATACTTTTAGATATTGATAAGAAAAATAAAAAGTATCAAGAACTTTATAATAATGTTAGTTCTATTGTAAACTTGGTTGAATTTAAAACTTCAATAGATAATAATAACATTACTCGCGCTGAAGAAATTTTTAATGAACTAAGTGAACTTGGACTTGAACATGAAAAATCGGTAATGTATAATCAAGCGGTTTTATATGAAAAAAAAGGTGAATGGAAAAATGCATTAAATGCATTTAATTATTATTTAAAACAATATCCAGGAGATGAAAGTGCATTACATGAAATTGAGTTTATTAATGCACAGTTGAATAATGTTAACAATTAGAGAACAATTAGAAGAATTAGAAAAGAATACACTTTCCAAGTATGCTTGTTTATCTGCAAATAGTGAAGGAAGAGATCGGAAGGAAAAGGAATGTGATTTAAGAACTGTATTTCAAAGAGACAGAGATAGAATAATACATTGTAAAGCATTCAGAAGGCTTAAACATAAGACTCAAGTTTTTTTAATTCCTGAAGGCGATCATTATAGGACAAGGCTGACTCATACGCTTGAGGTTAGTCAAATAGCAAGAACCATTGCGAAATCATTAAGGCTAAATGAAGATTTGACTGAAGCCATTGCTCTTGGTCATGATTTAGGTCACACACCATTTGGACACGCAGGAGAATCTGTCTTGAATAGATTATTGCCACAAAAGTTTGAGCACTGTGTACAAAGTGTAAGAATAGTTGAGAAAATTGAGAGAAATGGTCAAGGTCTTAATCTTACTAAAGAAGTTAGAGATGGTATATTAAATCATCGTACAAGTGGAAAACCTAAAACTTTAGAAGGAAAAATTGTAAGACTTTCAGATAAAATTGCATATATAAATCATGATATTGATGATGCTATTTCTGCAAAAATATTAAAAGAAAGCGATTTGCCAAAAGATGTTACGGATGTAATTGGCAATTCTGTGAAATCACGCATTGATTTTTTAGTAAAAGATATTGTTTACAATTCTTATGATAAAAATGATATTTTGATGAGTAAGACAGTTGAAAAAGCAATTTCAGAGCTTCGAGCTTGGTTATTTGAAAATCTTTATAATAATAACAATAAAAAGAATATTGCAAAAACTGAAGAAAAAAAAGCACAAAATATTGTAGAAGTTTTGTTTTATCATTATAAAAATAATATTGATGAAATGCCGATAGAATATGTCAGATTATTAGATAATGGCGAAGATAAATTTCAAATTGTTGCTGACTATATTTCTGGTATGACTGATGATTTTGCAATTAATAAATTCAAAGAATTATATATTCCTGTTGGATGGAAAGTTAGAAAATGAAGTTTAGGGATGCAGTTCAAGAAATTAAGGAACGATTAAACATTGTCGATGTTATCGGTGAATATGTTTCTTTAAAAAGAAGCGGAAGTAATTATATTGGTTTGTGTCCCTTCCATAATGAGGATACACCATCCTTTGTAGTAAGTGATGCCAAACAAATCTATAGGTGCTTTGGACAATGCAATAAAGGTGGAAATATCTATACCTTTTTACAAGAGTATCTTCATATTTCTTTTAGGGAAGCTGTTATAATGCTCTCGAAAAAAGCTGGAATTGATATTGATGATGATAATTCATTTAATGAGCAATACAAAATTAATGAAGAAAAAAAGAAAAGATTATATGATTTATATAGAGACGTTGCTAATGCATATTATAAGACATTGTTTTCTGATATTGGTAAACCAGGTTTAGACTATTTTAAAAATCGAATATTAAGTAAAGAGACAATTAAAAAGTTTGGACTTGGCTATGCACCAAATAGCTTTGGATATATGTATAATCTTATGAAAGATAAAGGTTATGATGATAATTTACTTTTTGAATCAAAACTATTTAGGCTATATAATGATAAACCATGTGATACATTTTATAATAGAGTTATGTTTCCACTTGTTGATATAAATAAACATGTTGTAGGATTTCAAAGTAGGACACTTGACCCAAAACCAAAAGAAAGGAAATATGTTAATTCTGAAGATACATTAATTTTCCACAAAAAAAGTTTTCTTTATGCGATGAATTATGCTTTTTTTTCTAAAGAAGACTTCCTTATATTGTGTGAAGGTAATATGGATGCTATAACAATTCATCAGTCAGGTTTTGATAATGCTGTGGCTACTATGGGGACAGCATTTAATGAGAATCAGATGAATTTAATTAAAAGAAAGACAAAGAAGGTCTATTTATGTCAGGATACTGATGAGGCTGGAATTAATGCTGTTATTAGTTCTGATAGAATACTTAAAAATGCTGGTATCGAGACATATGTACTTGATTTTAAGCCTTCAAAAGATGTAGATGAGTTTATTAATACTTATGGTGTGCAAGAGTTTGAAAAAAGACTATCATCACCTATCCCTACAATATTGTATTATGTCTCAACATTAAAGAGTAAGTATAATTTAAGTAATCCGTATGAGCAAGAAAAATATTTTGATGACATTATAAGAGAAGTTGCCAAGATAAATAACAGTTTTGTTAGAGATAATTATATTAAAAAAATTGCTATTCAAGAGAATCTTGATGCAGGTGTACTTAAAAGTTTATTAAATAACTATTTTAAAGGCAACAAAGTTAAGATTTATAATGAAAAGAGTATAAATAAAATTGATTCAACAAATAACAAAACGGAGTATTCTAAAATCGATTCTAATTTTATTTATCTTATTTTTTTAGTGCCTGATTGTAAGGAACAAATTAAAAACTGTGTAGATGCAAATGAGTTATTTAATGAAACATATAAGTATTTATATAAGTTGTATTTAGAGGGAAAAAGTATAAGTGATATTTATAATTTTCTTGATGAAAAGACTGAAGAGGAAAAATATGCAATTAATTCTATAATTGATTCTAATTCTGATATTGAAAATGATAGAAATAAAATCATAGAAAGTCTAAATCAAATAATTCGTCAAATTAAAATTAGACACTTAAATAATTCTTCAAAAAATAATTTGGATTTGGTATTTGAGAACAATATAAAAATTAAGGAAATTAATAATAAAAAGTTCGTTGTATGAGTTTCAAACTTTCTAAAAGACTTAATAAAATTGTCGAGATGTGTGATACTGTTGATACAATTATTGATGTTGGAACTGATCATGGCAAAGTCGCTATTAGTATAGCAAATAAAGGATTATCAAAAAAAGTAATTGCAATAGATAATAAGGAAGGACCTTTACAATCTTGTGAAAAGAATGCAAAGCTTTTTATTAATAATGACAATGTAGAGTTTAAGACTTTACTTAGTGATGGACTTAATAATTTAACAGTGGAAGATAAGAAAAATGAATTAGGAATAATAATTACTGGTATAGGATATGACAATATGAAGAATATCCTTGAAAGTATAAATGATTATAATTTTAAATATCTTATTCTTTCACCCCATACAAAAATTGTAGAATTAATTAAGTATCTTGAGAACATTAATATTGAAATTGTACAGCAAGAAACACTTTATGATGATGAAAAGTATTATTATATTTTAAAAGCAAAGAAAAAAATGTGTTTAATTAATCATTTATGAAAACTAGTGAAATTATAAAAAAAATTGAACAATACTTTCCATTAAATTCAGCAATGAGTTTTGATAATTCTGGTGCAAATGTTGTTGATAGCTATGCAGAGGTTACAGGTATAGTAGTTTGTCTTGATGTAACATTACAAGTAATTGAATATGCTAAATCAAAGAATGCCAACTTAATTATTTCACATCATCCGTTGATTTTTAATGAAATTCAGAATCTTAATGATACTCCTATTGCTAGACGCATTAAATTGCTAAATAAGTATGAGATTAGTGCATATAGTGTACATACTAATTTTGACGTTAATTTATCTTATGGAATGGGTAAAAGTTTATTAAATGTGCTATTTGATAATTCAGTAATAAAAGAGCACTCTTTACTTGAAAAGTATTTGATTGATGATACTCAATATGGCATAGGAGATATAACTACATTTAATAAAAAGTTTACTTTTGACGAAATTCTTACTATAATTATTTCTAAATTAGGATTAAGTATTGATAAAGTTTCATGCTATAATTTGAACAATGATATTAACAAATTGATCATTATACCTGGAAGTGGAAGTTCAGATGTTGATTTGGTGATTAATGAAAAACCTGATTTACTTATTACATCTGATTTAAAGCATAATCAAATTGTTGATCTAATTGAAACAGGTATATCATATATTAATGCAACACATTATGGTCTTGAAAAAATATTTGTAAAATCCTTTGAAAAGTTTTTGATTGAAAAACTTCAGTATAATAATGTTTTTACAGTATATAATCAGTATTTATAATTTTTAGAATATATGGAGGAAGTATGCAAAGAGAAAGATTAGCTACACGATTAGGTTTTTTGCTTTTAAGCGCAGGGTGTGCTATAGGAGTTGGTAATGTATGGAAGTTTCCTTGGATGGTTGGGCAATATGGTGGTGGTGCATTTGTAATAGTTTATATAATATTTCTTATTATTTTGGGGTTGCCTGTTTTGACAATGGAGTTTTCAATGGGCAGAGCCGCTCAAAAAAGCCCTGTTCTAATGTATCAAGCTATAACTCCTGAAAAGAAGGCTTGGGGTATCCATGGAGTTTTTTGCTTCATAGGAAATATCGTTTTGATGATGTTTTATACAGTAGTTGCTGGATGGCTCCTATATTATTTTTACTCTATGGTATCAGGTAAGTTTGTTGGGCTTTCAAGCGATGACATTGGTAATTATTTTGGCTCTATGCTTGGTAATCCATCAATATTAGTTATATTTATGATTATAATATCTGTACTTGGTTTTTTTGTTTTATCTTTTTCACTAAAATCTGGACTTGAAAGAGTTACAAAAGTAATGATGATTGCCTTAATGGTTTTAATGATAATTATAGCAATTAATAGTTTTACTTTATCAGGAGCAAAAGAAGGATTAACATTTTATTTAGTCCCTGATTTTTCAAAAATTAATGGTGATGTGTTAGTGGCTGCCATGAACCAAGCATTTTTTACTTTAAGTCTTGGTATAGGTGCGATGGCTATATTTGGAAGTTACATAAATAAAGAAAGAGCATTGTTAGGTGAATCAGTAAATGTTGTAATTCTTGATACATTTGTTGCCTTTGTTGCTGGGTTAATTATCTTCCCTGCATGTTTTACATATAATGTTGAACCAGGGGCTGGACCATCACTTATTTTTATAACATTACCAAATATATTTATGAATATGCGATTGGGACAGTTTTGGGGTGCTGTATTTTTCCTGTTTATGACATTTGCAGCATTTTCAACAGTTCTTGCTGTCTTTGAAAATATTTTAGCCTGTTTCATGGATTTAACTGGATTAAAAAGAAAAAAAGCATCATTAATATGTTGTATACTCATAATATTATTGTCTATCCCATGTGCACTTGGGTTTAATGTTTGGTCAAATATTAAACCACTTGGAGAAGGAACTGGCATTATGGACCTTGAGGATTTTATAGTTTCAAATTGCTTATTACCTTTAGGTTCACTAATCTATGTTATTTATTGTACAAGTAAAATTGGTTGGGGATGGGATGGCTTTATTAAAGAAGCAAATTCTGGTTCTGGAATTAAAATGCCAAAAGGATTACACCTTTACTGCAGGACAATTTTGCCATTAATCATTTTGTTAATTTTTTGCATAGGAATTAAGTCAATATTTTTTAAGTAAATAATATACATTTTTATTAAAGCAAGTAAAACATCGTAAAGTGAAATAAATAATACTATTATTGACAAATTAAAAATATATGATAAAATTAATAGTGCTTTTGTGTCTGTAGCTCAGCTGGATAGAGCAACGGCCTTCTAAGCCGTGGGTCGGAGGTTCGAATCCCCTCAGGCACACTTAAGAAGAAATCGCAAGATTTCTTTTTTTGTGATATAATATAATTAAAAGGGAATATATCTAAAGTGCAATTTAAAAATAAAATCAAATATATGGCAACATTTATCTTTTTATTAATAGTATTATTTTCGTGTAATTTTAACTTTAAAAGTAGTTTAAATGAAAATAATATCGTAATAAATAAAACTGAAAATGAAGCAAGAACTGAATATAAGTATTATGAATTGTTCAATATAGACCCTGCTAAAATTATTGTACCTAAAAATCAAACCTTATCACAAAGTTTATCAATACTTGCTCAAGATAGCGATGGAAATCTAATCGTTTTTGATGGTGGAAGAGTTGAAGATGCAGATTATTTGTGTGATTTAATAAAAGAAAATGGTGGTGTAGTTAGTGCTTGGTTTATAACACATATACATGATGATCATATAGGTGCTTTATATAAAATACTAAATGATAAAAGAATAGATATAGAAATAAAACAGATTTATTATGACTTTGCAAGTTTTGAGTGGTATTATGAAAAAATTGGAAATGATGCAGGAATATATTATTTGTTCGAAAATGCGATAAAAAACTATAATGAGTTTTTAATTAAAAATAATAGAGTTCCTATTACAATGTTACACAAGAATAATAATATATCACTTTATTTTTTTGGTAAGGAAATGTGGGTTTCTGTCTTGAACAATCATTTTGAATTAGGCAGCGACCCGATTAATAACACATCAATAACCTATCTATTGACTATAAAAGGAATTAATTTATTACTATTAGGTGATTTAGGTTATGAAGGTGGGAATATTCTTTTTAATGATAATTTTTTAGCAAATGAATCAGATTATAATATTTCATATCATAGTTTAGATAAAAACCATTATACAAGTCATCCTATAGAAGTGTTAGTTCTAGCTCACCATGGTCAAAATGGTATAGATCCAGAACTATATAAAAGGCTTAAGCCTAAAGTAGTAATATGGCCTACATCAAAAGACATATATGAAAATAAGCATGGTCGTTACAATACTGATGATACAAAAAATGTATTAAATGAGATGAGTAGTATAGAATATCAGATTAAATCTTTTGAAGAGACAGCTATTATAAGATAGTAAGTATATATGAGAGAAATAGTTAGAAAAAATAAAATCATTTATAATTATGAGTTACATACTTTGTCTGATGGAACAAAGGCAGCAATAATACTATATGCCGTAGCAGTATTATTGCTTTTAGTTTCAATACTTATTTCTTATATCTTATTAGGTGAAGCACCTACCATTATTGCGGGGTTAGGTATATCATCTATTATTTTTAATATTGGCTCTATGCTCAATATTATTCTTGAAGTATATCTATATAACAATTTTCATCCTGAAATTAGAACAATGTTATTACTACAATTAGTTTTATTTTTTATTTGGATATTTATAATATGATTAAACATATAAAAAACTTTGATTTAAGAACAATAGCCAATTCAGGTCAATGCTTTAGAATTTACGAAGTCGATGAAAATGTTTTCAATGTATTATCAAAAGATAAGATGGTTAGAGTAAGAATGGAGTTAAATAATAAATATGATTTTGATTGCACTGAAAAAGAGTTTAAATATTACGAATATTATTTTGATTTGTTAGATAATTATGATAAGTATAGTAAAATATGTAAAAAATCTGATAAGTTTTTACAGAAATGTATCAATTTTAGTAAAGGTTTACGCATTTTAAATCAAGATAAATTTGAAATGATTATTTCTTTTATTATATCTCAACGAAAATCAGTAAAAGCCATTCAAACATCTATTGAAAGGATGTGCAAATTATCTGGGAAAAGGATAAAAAACAAATATGGAGAGTTTTATGCTTTCCCTAGTGCAAAAGAAATACTAAAGTTATCCAAAACCGAACTCTTATCATGTGGGATGGGGTATAGAACTGACTATATAATTGATTTTTGTAAAGATTATATGGCGGGAAAATATGATTTAGAAAAAATGACTAAATTATCTGATGATGAATTGATTAATACTCTTTTATCTATAAAGGGAGTTGGAATAAAAGTAGCATCGTGTGTCGCACTATTTGCATATCACAGGATGAGCATTTGCCCTATAGATGTGTGGATAGGCAGAGTTCTTGATAAAAAGTATAATGGTAAAATCCCAAAAGAATATGAGAAATATGCTGGAATGATTCAGCAATATTGGTTTAATTATACAAGAATTAATAAGTTAAATTAATACTATTAAATTGTGCTTAATATATTAAACTTTTAAACTTGTATTATTTGATACATTTTATTTATATATTTGAAATAAGAATATGATTAAACTTGTCAAAATATTAAACTATAGAAATATAAAAAAACTAATTCTATTTACATTTCATATTTGAATAGAACTTAAGTTTAGCAGTAATTCATTTCTCTAAAATTGTGGTAAAATAGTTATATTTATGATATAATTGACTTATAATATAAGGCACTTTGTGTCTAGTTTTTGTGTGGAAGGATAAAATGAAGAAAAAACTGATAAGCGTTGTATTACCTAGTTTCAATGAAGAAGGTAATATAGAAAAAATATATTTTGAAATTATAAAACTATTTAAGAAACAATTAAAACGTTTTAATTATGAAATAGTTTTTATTGATAATGACTCAAAAGATAATACACGAAATATTATAAGAAAAATATGTAAAAAGGATAAAAAGGCTAAAGCGATTTTTAATGCTAAAAACTTTGGACAATTTAATTCGCCATATTATGGCTTGTTAAATACTACGGGAGATGCAGTTATTTCAATGGCTTCTGATTTTCAAGATCCTGTTGAATTAATTCCAGAGTTTGTTAAGGCATGGGAAGATGGATATAAAATTGCAATTGGTGTTAGAAAAACATCCACTGATAATTTTATATTAAAAACATTAAAAAAAGTATATTATAACTTAATTAGTAAGTTTTCAAATGTAGATCAAATTAAAATGTTTACTGGATTTGGTTTGTATGATAAGGATTTTGTAAATATATTGAGAAAACTTGATGACCCAACTCCTTTTTTAAGGGGGATTGTTGCAGAACTTGGTTATAAGAGAAAAGAGATAGAGTTTAATCAAGGAAAAAGAGAAAAAGGCAAGACATCAAATAATTTTTATAGTTTATATGATGCTGCCATGTTATCATTTACAAGTTATACTAAAATTGGGCTTCGTATTGCGACTTTTTTTGGTGGGATTGTTCTTGTGATTTCTGTCATTATTGCAATTATATATTTAATTATGAAGTTTATATGGTGGGATAGGTTCCAAGCTGGTATGATACCAATGCTTCTTGGTATGCTATTCTTGGGTTCAGTTCAGATTCTATTTATTGGTATAATTGGCGAGTACATTTTGGCAATTAATCAACGTGTGATGAAAAGACCATTAGTTGTTGAAGAAGAAAGGATTAACTTTTAATTGAATTATAAAATAGATATAAAAAGAATATCTGATGG
>JAGBOC010000010.1 GCA_017634065.1 Lachnospiraceae bacterium
AACGAAAGACCTGCCTCTGCTCTTAACTACTTAACACCTATGCAATACAAAAAACAATTCTATGAAAATACTAAACTTTTACCAGCAAAAATCACTGATTTTTGCACCCCTTAAGTGTATACTTTTTCTTTACTTTTTCAGATTCTGAAAGGGATGTTACAATTCATATAACCTTTCTCCAAAACTTGACACACTAAACCATTTCACAAAAAAACACCGCATATATGGGATTTGCGGTGTTTTTTGCAATTTTCTTGCATATATATAATTAAAGGAGGCCTAATTTATAAAATCATAGGGAGACCAGGTTTAATCATTTTAGATTATTTCTAGATTACCATTATGTCTTCCCTATGACTTATGTGTAGATATTAACATATAAACTTTTTATAAAATAGGCCTAAAAATTGGTACAATTGTGGCAACTTACTGGTATAAGCCTTATGAGATTTTTATTCTTTCTTCCCCGTACACATCAGAATATTTTTCTGGAATAACACCATTAAGGTTTTCTTTGATATAGTCAGATACTAACAAATAATAATCTTCAGAAATCGCTATTTCCAATACATTGCAATCATCAAAAGCAGTATATCCATCACCATGGTCCAAATATAAATATGGAAGTGTTGCAAGTTTATATTTTTTATCTAAAACAACTGGATCACCATTTATCTTAAGATTCTTTACTCTTCTTTCACCATTTATTCCTATACAAATGCCATTTGCATCTTTTTGGCATGGGTCTTTAATAGATGTGTCTAATTCAAATGTGATTCCAGAAACTTGTGGGAAACCTCCACTTTCAGCTGGTGTTACATGACATCCCCATTCCATTGCATCAAGTATTTGCTGTCCTGTTACTTCAAGCAAACACACTGTATTATCAAAAGGTAAAACACTTTTTACATCTTTAGCTGTTATTTCACCGCTTTCAATATTCTCTCTTACTCCTCCACCATTCATTAATCCAATATCAGCTCCTGCTTTCTCTTTAAATGCATCTGCAATTAAAACTCCCAGATTTGTTTCCATTCTTCTTACTATCCTAATAGGCTTACCAGCACTATCCTTTGCATTTGGATCATTGATTACTAAATCAAAATCAGTTTTACCGATTACAGTGTTCATCTTATCGCCGATTTTAGCGTTTTTTTCATCAATTAATTTACTAACTACATTATCAATTTTAGCAATTTCAGTATCATATGTTTCTTTTTCATATGTCAATAATTCATGTTTTATTTCCCCTTTTGTAGTAAATGTTACTACACCAATGCTTGATAGTTTAGTACCAACTCCCATCCTAAATACATCTTCATCAGCCTTATCTTTCATAGTAACTTGATCATGGTCATGACTATGGCCGTCTAAAAATACATCTATGCCAGAAACATTTGATATTATGTCGTTATATCTATATGGAACTGATGTTTCTTTTGCCCCAACATGTGCAACTGCTATAACATAATCAGCACCTTTCTCCTTCACGTCATCCACTGTCTCTTGTATTTTAGAATATAATTTATTCCCATCATTCCCTTGATAAAAATCATAAATTATATCACCTTTATCATCTTGAAAAAATATAGGGTGTGATGTAGTGAAAGTTTCTGGAGTTGTAATTCCAATAAATGCAAATTTTACACCATCATATTCTTTGAAAATATATGGTTCAAAAACAAGTTCCCCCTGTTTATTGAAATTACATGAAATATATGGATTTTTTAATTTTGATGCATTCTTTAGGAATTGTTCCATTCCATAATCAAAATCATGATTTCCCATAGTCATAATGTCATATCCCGCAGTATTCATTATATCTATAAGATCTTCACCTTTTGATTCACTTGATAAAAGTCCACCTTGCAACAAATCACCATTATCAATAAGCAAAGTATAATTACCTTCATCATCATACTTCTTTCTTAATTCATAGACATAAGGTAAAGTAAAATTATCTTCAACTCCAGCATGTATATCACTTGTAACAATAAGTTTCAAATCATGCTTAAGTGCAGAGCCATTCTCTATCATACTACTACTTTCATTTGAAACTGTTTCATTATCTGATTTCACTCCACTTACGCATCCACACAGCACAGTGATTATAGTAATCAAAGAAATAAAAACTACAGAAATTCTTTTTTTCATCTTAACACCTCACTATATATTTAAATAACTATAAAGATATGTCTTTATCATCCCGTTATATATTTTACGATTTTTACTTTCTTTACCAAATATTTTAGCCATATTATCATATGATGTAATCACATGCATATTAAAACTTTGTTTATTCTCTTTTAAATAATCATATGATTTCTTTAAGTCTTTATAAATAGGTATTATTTTCTCTTTATCTTCAAGTCTTTCACCATATGGTGGATTAGTTAGTATAATGCCACTATCAATCTCTTTTATACAAGGTAGATTCCAAAAATCTTTCACAGAACATTTTTCAAAATGTATCAATTGTTCAACATCTGCTCTTTTTGCATTTTCTCTTGCTATCCTTATCATATTTTCATCTATGTCAAAGCCAAAGATTTTTATATTTTTCATAGAAAGTCTATCTTGTCTAATATTTTCTAGTGCCTCATTTCGTGCTTTCTTCCAAGCATCTTTTGGTATTACATCCCAAGTCTCACTTATGAAGGCTCTATCAAGCGATGGTGGGATATTACTTGCTATCATCGCTGTCTCAATAGGTATCGTTCCCGAACCACAAAAAGGGTCAATTAAAACTGTATCAGAATTAAAATCCGTAAGTTTGATAAGTGCTGAAGCAAGTGTCTCCTCAATAGGTGCTAGTCCAGATTTTATTCGATATCCTCTTTTATGAAGTGAATCACCTGTAGTGTCAAGTCTTATACTCCATATAGTTTTATTGTATTTAATTCTAAATGGATATTTACCTTTTTCTTCTGGCAAAAAATCAGTTTTATAAACTTTTTTTAGCCTTTCAGAAAATGCTTTTTTAACTGTTTTTTGATTTATCATTGACGATTTAAACTTAGAGTTTCTATCCTGACTTGCTTTAGCAATTATAAACATTCCATCTGCAGGTACAAATCTTTCTATCTCACAAAGTTTAGCATTTTCAAATAATTCATTAGGCTCAACTGCCTTAAAAGCAGATAGCTCAATAAGCACACGCTCACATGTTCGCAAATTAAAATTAAGTCTTGGTATATCATAAAGATTTCCCGATGCTTTTATCTCACCATCAGTTACCTCTACAATCTCAAGACCTAATTTTCTCACTTCACTTTTTAAAACTTTCTCAAGTCCAAAGTGACACACTAAAACAAATGTTAGTTTATCCATACTTTTATAAAACTATCAGTTATCTTCTTTTCCCACCAAAGAATAAGTAAAATAGCGCAACCACTATTATAAACCCAAGTGGTCCACTAAATGCAAGACTTCCAAGACCATAAGCCATATATCCAAACATTCTCATCACAAGCATAAATACAATAAAAACTATAATCCCTACAAGTGCACATCCTACACCAGTTGTATCGACATATCTTTTATAAGTTTTATTATTACTATTTGAATCTCTATTAACTCTTGAGCCATCAGTACTATATGACTTACTATGCGATTCTGTTTGGTCAACTGTGCCACTAGCATTATTTACAGTTTTTATTGTCTTGGCAATTAACCTTGGATCTCCAAGTTCATCAAGAACTTCTTTTTCACTTCTACCTTTATCAATCTCATCACTAATATATTTATCATAGTAATCAAGTTGTTCAGTTATAGCATCGTTTTCTAGTGAAGCTGATAAAGATTCTTTTAAAACTCTTAAAAATTCATCTCTACTCATATTTTTAATTTAAATCAAGTTTTATTGATAATTCCTTTAATTGTTTTTCATCTACTGGGCTTGGTGTTTTAACCATAAGGCAACTTGCATCTTTTGTTTTAGGGAAAGCTATAACTTCTCTTATAGATTTTGCTTTAGCCATAAGCATTACAACTCTATCAAGTCCATATGCTAGTCCCCCATGTGGTGGCACACCATATTTAAATGCATTAAGTAAGAATCCAAATTGTTCATGTGCTTTTTCTTTTGTGAATCCCAAAATCTCAAACATTCTCTCTTGAATCTCTGGTTGGTGTATTCTTATAGAACCTCCACCTATCTCATTGCCATTTAATACTATATCATATGCTTTCGCACGGCAATTTTCAGGATTTTTAAAGAAGGAATCTACGTCTTCATCCATAACCATAGTAAATGGGTGATGCATGGCGACAAGTCGATTTTCTTCTTCGCTATATTCAAAAAGTGGGAACTCTGTAACCCATAAAAAGTTAAACTTTTTTTCATCTATAAGTCCAAGTTCTTCACCAAGTTTAAGTCTTATAGCACCAAGAACTGCCCACACAACTTTCTTCTTGTCAGAAGCAAATAGAAGCAAATCTCCCTTTTCACCACCCATAGTATTTACAAGATTATTAAGTTCATCTTCCGTCATAAACTTACTAAATGATGATTTATAAGTTCCATCTTCTTCTATAGACAAGTATGCAAGACCTTTTGCTCCATAGTCTTTAGCATAGTCAACTAAAGCATCTATTTTCTTTCTTGGCATTGAAGCCTGTTTCTTTACACAAAGACCTTTTACAACACCACCATCTTTTACATTATTTGAAAATACTCCAAAACCACAATTCTTAACAACATCTGTTACATCAATAAGCTTCATATCAAATCTTGTGTCAGGTTTGTCAGAACCATAGTCATTCATTGCATCTATCCATTTCATTCTTTGAATTGGAAGTTGCAAATCATAATTTAAAACTTCTTTAAATAAATATTTTAAAAATCTTGAATTAACATCTATTACATCTTCTATGTCTACAAATGATAATTCCATATCTATCTGAGTAAACTCTGGTTGTCTGTCAGCTCTTAAATCTTCATCACGATAACATCTAGCAAGTTGAAAATATCTATCCATTCCAGCAACCATAAGAAGTTGCTTATAAAGTTGAGGACTTTGTGGAAGAGCATAAAAGCATCCTGGGTTTACACGAGATGGAACAAGATAATCTCTCGCGCCTTCTGGTGTAGACTTACAAAAAGTTGGAGTTTCTATTTCTAAAAAGCCCTCATCAGACAAAAACTTTCTTGCAAGCACTGTGACTTTTGATCGAAGCATAAGATTCTTTTGAAGCGGTGCTCTTCTTAAATCAAGATATCTATATTCAAGTCGCAATTCTTCACGAGTAGGAATCTCATCTTCTATTGGGAATGGCAAAACATCAGAAGTTGATAGTATACGAAGTTCATTTGGTATAACTTCTATAGTTCCAGTTAATAGTTTTTCATTTATATCAGACCTTTTTTGCACAACTCCCTTTACAGCTACAACATATTCAAACTTTAATTCTTTTGCTTTTTCAAATACTGGCTTATCAGTAGTTGCTTCATCAAATACAACTTGTATAAGACCTGATCTATCCCGCACATCAGTAAACACAAGAGAGCCTTTATTTCTTGACCTCTCAACCCATCCCATTACTACAACTTCTTTTCCGATATCACTCTCATTAAACTCCGCGCATCTTTTTGTTCTTTTTAAACCTTTAATACTCTCTGCCATTTTTATATCTCCTAATAATTTAATTCATATAATGTAGATAGTTAAAATATAATAATAAACTAACACTTATTTACACATTGAATGTCTTAAACTCCGTATACCCAATAGCTTCTAACTTCTCACACTGAAACTTTTTATTTTTTGCAAGTTCTGCTATATACACTATGTTGCCTTTATTTCTTTCTTCAAGTGCAGTCTTAATTATATCACTCTTTTTATCACTATTCATTCCTTTTTCTATAAGATATGCTATTTTTTTAATATTTCCTGGTATCTTATAATCATCATCTATGTATATTCCTATAATTCTTTCAAAACCGATAGATATGCCAAGTGCTGGAGTGTCAGTTCCTATAAACTTACCAATCATTTTATCATATCTTCCACCACCACCTACTGAACCAGAAAACTTTTCAGACTTTATTTCAAATATAGGTCCTGTATAGTAACCCATACCTCGAACAAGAGTTGGGTTAAAATTAATTTTGACATCTATGTTTTTTGTAACTGTGTCTATAATATCAATTAAGTTATTACAAATATCAATTAATTCTTTATCTAAATCATTAAAGTTTTCTTCTTTACCAATAATTTTATTTTGTAAATCCCTAATCGCATCAATAGGACTCGCAATGCTCGTCCCTACATTTGCCCCTACATTATTGTTTGGCACTATACTATTATTTTTCAAAATATCCTTAAATAGCAAATTAAGCTTATCAATTTTATCTTCAGCATAACCTTTTTCAAGAAGTTCTTTTTTTACTCCATCATAACCAACTTTATCAAGTTTATCAAGAGTTATGCAGACATCTTCAAAATCTTCATCATTAAACCCAGCATAATTATTCATAGCTCTTAATATTCTTCTATCATTTATATCAAAAGAAAAATTGTATTTATCAAAGCCAATTTCTTTAAGAAGTGTCGATGTAGCAAGAAGTGTCTCTATCTCACCAAGATTAGTTGCTTCTCCTAAAATATCTATATCACATTGACAAAATTGTCTAAATCTTCCTTTTTGCGGTCTATCTGCTCTATAGACATTTCCAATTTGCATTGCCTTAAATGGCATAGTTAATTTATCTTTATTATTACTGTAAAATCTACAAAGTGGCACAGTCAAATCATAGCGAAGCCCTGAATCTACTATTTCATTCATATCACCTAACTCAAAAGCTTTCTCAAGTTTATCACCTCTTTTTAAGATTTTAAATATTAACTTTTCATTATCCCAGCCTTGGTCAGATAAAAGATTTTCTATATGCTCTATATTTGGCGTCTCTATTTCAGTAAAGCCAAATCGTGAGTACACTTCTCTTATCTTTGAAAGAATGAATTGGCGAATCTCCATTTCGCGAGGTTCTATATCTTTCATACCATTTACTGGTGTCTTTATCATTTGCATGTGTATATTTCTCCTATAACTCTAAAATATAACTTTTGATTTTTAATTTACTAATTCAAAATGCGACTATTAATTATACATACTTAAAAGTTTTATTTTTGTATCATATAGTTTTTGTGACAAGTCTACATATATCTCTTTTGGATTAGTTAGTCTCTTATTGTCTTCATACAAAGTCTCAAGTTCATCTTCAAAGTGTTTTTTTAACTCTGCTACAGTTTTTTTATTATATATAAGTTTGCCATCTTCAAAAACTGCATTTAGCATCTTTTTAACTCTATACTTACCTGGCTCCATCACTCTCTTCTTCCAAGTATTTATTGGATCAAAAAGTATAAGTTCTTTGCTCTCATCAATTTTTTCATCACTAAATGTTATTAAATCAGCAAATAATTTTCCATTTTCATCATAAACTCTATAAACTTCTTTATTTCCAGGGTTAGTAACTTTCTCTACATTTGATGATATTTTAATTTTCGGATTAAACTCTTTCTTCTCTTCATCATAGACACTTGACAATTTATATACTCCACCTAAAGTTGCACCATTTCCAGTTATAAGTTTTGTTCCGACACCATATAATCCTATTTTTGCTCCCTGCGCATTAAGTGACATTATCAAACTTTCATCCAAATCATTTGATGCACAAATAACTGCATCTTTGTAACCAGCCTCATCAAGCATTTTTCTTGCTTCAATAGAAAGATAAGCGAGGTCCCCACTATCAAGCCTTATACCATACTTTTTACTACTTATACCATTTTTCTTCATATAATCAAATGTCTTAATCGCATTTGGCACACCTGATTTAAGTGTATCATAAGTGTCGACAAGTAGTATAGCCATATCTGGATATCTTGTAGCAAATTCCTTAAATGCAGTAAACTCATCATCAAATGACATAATCCAAGAATGTGCCATAGTGCCAAGTGCAGGTAAGTCAAACATCTTTGCAGTTAATACATTGGAGGTGCCAATACATCCTGCTATACAAGCCGCCTTCGCACCATATATACCTGCATCAAATGACATAGCACGGCGAAGTCCAAACTCCATGACTCCATAAGGTCTTGCTGCTTCGCAAATTCTATATGCTTTAGTTGCTATAAGTGTTTCATGATTAAATAAGCAAAGCATAGCTGACTCTATTAATTGAGCCTGACTAATTGGCGCTACGATTTTAATTACTGGTTCTTTTTTATTTATTATACTTCCTTCTTCAAATGCATATACACTACCAGTAAACTTAAAGTTTTTCAAATAATCTAAAAAGTCACTAGCAAATACATTATACTTTTTTAAATACTCTATATCATCATCATTAAATCTTAAATTTGAAATATAATCAATTATCTCATTCAGACCACAGAAAACTGCGAAGCCATTACCAAATGGATTGTTGCGATAGAATACATCAAAAGTGACTATTGGTTCTTTCTTCATTCCTTTTTTTGCAAAATCAAAGTATCCTTCCATCATAAGTAGTTCATAAAAATCTGTAAGAAGTGCTACATTTCTTTTTGTAATTTCACTCAACATTATATATCTCCTATTCATTAATTATTTCTGTAAAGTCAAGTCTTTTAGCAACTTTTATAATAGGCAAATCACTTTCACCATGGTAATTATCTGACAAATATTTCTTTACAGATTCTAAAGCATTTTCTTCTGAATTTGAATCGTCACTTATGTGTGACAAATATACTTCCTTTATACTTTTACCTGCAAGTTTCATAATTATATTTGCAGAATCTTTGTTAGATAGATGTCCACCTTCTCCCATTATTCTCGACTTAAGCCAAGAAGGATATTGATTTTCTAATATTAAAGTTTCATCATAATTACTCTCAAGCATTAAATAATCTACATCATCAAGAGTTCTTATTGTATATTCATTATATGAACCCATATCAGTGAGTATTGCAATAGTTGTATCTCCAAGTACAAACTTATAGTAAAGTGATGCAACATCATGGTGTCCTTTAAGCGGATAAAACTCTATGTCACCAAGTTTGAATGATACATTTTCATTTAAAATATTTACCGGTGAAATAATCTTGAAATTATCAGTATTTACTTTCACATCTTTTTCTGCACAATACTTTATAATATATGAAAGTGTTTCTCTTTGTGAAATAATTTTTATATCATTATCTTTTAAAATCGCAGGAAGCCCTGATATATGATCCGAATGTTCATGCGTTATAAGTATATATTTTATATCACTTAATGTTAGATTGTAATTATCAAGTGCCTCTAATATTCTTTTTTTTGATATGCCACAATCTACAAGAATATTTGTATCCTTATAGGAAATGAGTGCCGAGTTGCCTTTACTACTACTTGCTAACGATATAAATCTCATCTATAACCTCTTTAACTTTTTTAAGCAAATCTTCTTTAGTCCCATTATTATCGATACAATAATCTGCTCTATCATAGAACTTCTCATAATAATCCTGTGCATCACTTATAAGTTTAGTTTTTTCTATAGTATATTCTCTTGAACTTTGTAGTCTTTCGGCTCTATCTTCAAAACTACTTCTTACATAAATCATCTTATCGCACATTTTAAACATATCATCATTTGGTAAAGCGGACTCAATAATTATAAGTAATTCACTATAATTATTTTTATTCAATAAATTATTTTTATTGTATTTATTCATTAAATAATTTATATATAAAAATATTCTGTTAAATACTTCTTTATGCAAAACCGCTCTAACTTCTTCTTGCACATTCTTGTTTGTGAATAATTCGCCTAGATTAAAATGATTAAGGTTTATTTTTTTTTCAGCTATAATCAATTTTGCAATCTTATCGCAAGAAAAGTATATTGCTCTATACTCTTTTTGTAAATACTTAACTACCGTACTTTTGCCCGAACCAACTTTTCCTATTATGCCAAGAACCATTAAACAGGAGTCTCCTCTACAAAAGTTATCCCCTCATCAATCCCTTCTTTTGAATACTCAAATGATTTTACTATGATATCTTCCTCTTTTGTATTTTCAAAATTATATAAATCTTTCCATAGATATACTTTTAATACTTTATTGTCATCACTATCTTTTTTAAACATAAATCTCTTGCCATTATACGATCCCTTAAATGGCAACTGATCAAGATAACTAATTCGAAGCATTGAAAGTGCTATTTTTAAATCTTCTCTCATACTCATAAACTAATGTGCATCATCCCAATTCTCACCAGTTTTAATCTCAATATCTAAACTTACTGGAAAATCAAAAGCATCAGTCATTTGTGATTTCAATATACTTTTCACTTGTTTCTCTTCACCTTTTTTGCACTCAATCAAGATTTCATCATGAACTTGCAAAACAATTCTTGATTCCAACTTGTGTTTTTCAAGTTCTTTATCAACTCCAATCATAGCTAATTTCATTATGTCCGCCGCAGTTCCTTGAATTGGCGAATTCATTGCAACTCTTTTCGCAAATGCTTTTTGCATAGCATTTCCAACTTTAAACTCAGGTATAGGTCTTATTCTGCCATAATATGTTTTGACATATCCATCATTCTTTGCATTTTCGACTGTTTTATCTAAATACTCTTTTACTTTTTTGTATTTCATAAAGTATTTATCAATATAATGTTTTGCTTCTTTTGTATCGATCTGTAAGTCTTCCCCTAGACCATATGATGAAATACCATACACTATACCAAAATTAATTGCTTTTGCCTTTCGCCTAAGTTCAGGTGTTATGTCATTAATATTTACACCAAAAACTTCACTTGCTGTCGCACTATGGACATCAGTAGTTCCTTTATAAGCATTTATAAGATTTTCATCCCCAGATAAAATCGCAAGTATACGAAGTTCAATCTGTGAATAGTCTGCATCTATAAATACATAACCATCGCGTGGCACAAATGCCTTTCGAAGTCTTCGTCCTAATTCTGTTCGAATAGGTATATTTTGAAGATTCGGATTATCACTAGAGAGTCTACCTGTAGCTGTTTCTGTCTGATTAAAATTAGTATGTATTCTTCCATCTACTATATATTTTGGAAGAGCTTCGGCATAAGTTGTAAGAAGTTTATTATAAGTTCTATAATCCATTATTGGTTTTATAATATCATGTTTATCAATAAGTTTTTGTAAAACTTCTGCACCAGTTGATAGTTTTTCTCCCTTTTTTCTCTCATAGTCAAGTCCTAATTTATTGAAAAGGATTTCACCTAACTGTTTTGGAGAATTAATATTAAATGTAGTATCTCCAGCAAGTTTATGGATTTTTTCTTCAAGTTTCTTAATTTCTTTTGAAAGAGTATCACCAAATGTATTTATAGCACCCTCATCAACTGCTACACCAATCTTTTCCATATTGTAAAGAACATTTACAAGTGGATGTTCAATTGTCTCATATAGAGAGTCAAGTTCCAAAGCTTCTAATTTTTTATATGATTCCTTAAATAATTTACTTTGCTCTATATATTCTATATCACTATAATCTTTTTTTATTGGATTTAATAGATATGATATAAGCGTTAAATCTTCAATTCGTTCTTTTGGTGTAAACTTTTCATATAGGCTACTTTTATCAAGTTCTTTATATCTATTTTTTAAATTATATGCATACTTTTTATTGTTATCCTCATATTTAACTGTTGCTTTTTCAATGTCATTTATATCATTATCGATGCTCACAAAACCATCTACTTTTTCACTTTGAATCTTTTTTGATTTATTTGATGAAGCGCCGAATTTTTTATATAGAGATTTTAATTCATATTTTTCAATCGCTTTAAATGAATTAGAATTAAAAATATTATCGACTTTCAAATCTGAAAGTTTGGCATCTATATCAACATCTTTAACTATCGTGACAAGGATTTTAAATAGCGTAGCATCTTCTTTTCCACTTTCAAATGCTTTCACAATACTTGGTTTCTTTATTTCATCCAAATGATTATATATATTATCAATACTCTTATATCTTGATATTAAACCATTTGCAGTAATTTTCCCAACTCCTTTAATCCCCGGTATGTTGTCTGAAGGGTCGCCCATTATTGCTTTTAATTCTATAAACTCCGTCGGTGTCATATTGTATTCTTTTTCTACATCTTTAGCATAATAGGTATATATATCAGAATTGCTTTTTACTGTCTTCACAAGTCTTATTTTTATATCATCAGTAGCAAGTTGAAGCATATCTTTGTCACCAGATAATATAACCGCTTCAACCTCATTACTTGAGAGTTTACTTGCTAAACTTCCTAAAATATCATCTGCTTCGTATCCAACTTTTGAAAATATACTTATGCCCATTGAGGTTAATATTTCTTTAACATATGGAACTTGTTCTTTAAGTTCCACTGGCATAGGTTTTCTTTGACCTTTATACTCTTTATAAAGCTTATGTCTAAACGTAGGTGCATTTTCATCAAATGCTACTGCTATATAATTAGGATTTTCTTCTTCCATAGTTCTAAACAAAATATTCAAAAACCCTAAAACTGCATTGGTATGATATCCCTTACTTGTAGATAATAAAGGTAAGGCATAAAATCCTCTGCAGATAATGCTATATGCATCAATTAATAATACTTTTTCTTTTTTATCACTCATCTGTACATTAACCTCAAAGCTATAATTAGTATAAATAAGAAAACAATACAAATCAGTATGCTTATAAAATAGTATTTAAATATAAGATTTGAATCATTTTCAGTAATTCTTTTTTCAATTTTACTCATAAACTTTGCAAGATTCTTTTCATAATTGAAATCCAAATCTTTATCAAGATCATTAATTGTTGTATAAAAAGAAAACTCATCAAGTAGAACTTCCTTACATTCAGGACATTTCTTTAAATGATAATATGTCTTTCGAAGTTCATTTCCTTTGAGAGTTTCTCTTAAAAAACTATTTATATTTTTTTGCGCAACATTGCACTGCATGTAGTGCCGATAGTGGGACTCGAACCCACAAGGTTTCCCGCACGATTTTGAGTCGTGTGCGTTTACCAATTTCGCCATATCGGCATTTATGTATCAATATTTGTAAATGTATCTAACTACTTTGTTCCAAATATTCTATCTCCAGCATCACCAAGTCCTGGAACGATATAGCCTTTTTCATTTAATCTTTCATCAAGAGTTCCACAATAGATTTGTACATCAGGATGTGACTCATGAACTTTCTTTAATCCTTCAGGGCAACCGATTATTGCTACAAATTTAATTTTCTTTCCACCTCTATTTTTTACAAGAGTTATAGCATCTGTAGCAGAACCTCCTGTCGCAAGCATTGGGTCTAATACTAAAATCACTCTTTGATCTATAGGACTAGGTAATTTACAGAAATACTCATGTGGTTGCAATGTTTCTTCATCTCTATACATACCAATATGTCCAACCTTTGCTGATGGCACAAGAGCAAGCATACCTGATACCATTCCAAGACCAGCACGAAGTATAGGAACAATGGCAAGTTTCCTACCATCTAAAACAGGTGATTTACATTTTGCTATAGGTGTCTCAATATCTTCAAGTCTTGTAGGTAAATCCGCTAATGCTTCATATCCCATGAGCATAGCAAGTTCTTCAACAATACTTCTGAACTCATTTGTACCAGTACTTTTGTCCCTTAAAATACTTATTTTGTGTTTGATTAACGGATGGTCAAAAATATAAACATTTTCATCAAACTTAATCATTGTGCCCTCCACAATTTTTATTTTTTATACTTTACGATAGCATAATTTCCAAGTTTACTACTTAGTTTTACGCTGAAATATACTGTACCATCTGTATCCATATAACTAAATATTTTTGGCCAAGATTTTACACCTTCATTTCTAAAATCTGCTGATTCCATTTGTTCAACATAACGTGATTGTATGGTCTTATTGACATATTCTCTTACAGCTTTTCTATTAGATTCATCAATATTTGCAAATTCAACTTTGCTGGAACGTAGATATTTTGAAAGCGCATCAAAATCTAATACATAATCACCAAGTTTCATATCAAGACCAGTCTTGAGATTAATTGTATTTGTATAGTAGATTTTCTGATCAATATCACTTGCATTTGTATTAACAAATCCAGATACTGGCAAACTATAAATAGTTGAATTATAGTTACTCGTTTCAGTTGGTGCCACTTGAGAACCAGATTGAGAATAATATACACCATTTGAAGAATAATTATTTGTTATGACTTGAGCAGGATTACCTGTTGGATTATTTGCTGCTACATTGTCTGCAGTTATAGAACGATTTTGAGCTGGAGCCGTAGGTGCTTTTATTTCTGTCGTAACTGGACCTCTGTCAGCTGTCCCAGTATTATTTACACCTGGATTAACATTATTATTTACATTTGTATTATATGTTATTTCAGTTCTTGCACTTGTAGAAGATTCTACCACATAGTTTGCTACTGGTGCAGAATTAATTTGAAAATTATTTTGACCAAAAACTGTAAGTGGGTCAACAAATCCATCTAAATATGGGTCTGGAGCCTGTGTAGATTTTTTAGTTGAAGAACTAGTTTTAGGAGTGCTACTTCCGTCTAATTTATCTCCAACGACTCTTCCTTCATACACAATAGTTATAAAATCTTCATCAAGTCTTTTAACTTCGCAACTTATAGTAAGATTCTGAACTGATGTTGATATTGGGTAAAGTGGCACAATTGAAAGTGCATTAGTCTTGATTTTATTATTCATCTTTTCTTCAAAGCTACTATCACTCATTCCTACTATTTTAGGATAATCAATACTAACTCTACCATTATGCGCTGTATAATTCTCAATTTTAGCGCTTAATTTTACAACTTCCTCTGTTGTTTCGTTTATTGAAGTTTCGTTATTTTCAGTTGTCTCTGCTGTCGAAATGATACTTGTCTCATTTTTATTATTAAGAATCTTACTCGCAATTCCATCACTTGATAAAATTGTAGGCATCTGTACAAGAACTAAAACTGCAATAAGTGTTATTATCACAGCTATCAAAACTACTATTGTTGCTATTAAACCCTTGTTTTTCATATTATTCACCTATTTTTTTTCAACGATTAAATCAGGAGTCTTACATATAGAATCTTTACCTATGACACCTCTTACATTTGCAAGTGGATAAACAAAAGTATTCTTTCCAAGAATAGTTCCTGGATTTAATACTGCATTACAACCAACCTGTACATTGTCACCAACAATAGCTCCAAACTTTCGAAGTTTTGTATCTACAACTTCATCACCAATTTTTAAAACTACTGTCGACTCATCTAACTTAAGATTTGAAACTTTAACTCCAGCACCAATATGAGAATTATATCCCATAACAGTGTCTCCTACATAATTAAAATGTGGTGCCTTCGCTTTATTAAACATAAGAACATTTTTAAGTTCGCACGAATTTCCTACTACACATCCATCACCAATTATTACATTCTCTCTTAAGAATGCTGCATTTCTTAAATCAACATCTTTACCAATTATTATATTCTTACCAAGATAAACACTTTTAAGCACCGTCACACTTTTGTGAACATACACACCATCTTTAATTCTATTATACTCATAATTATTTAGTGAACGAACACACTCATCAAATCGCTGTTTGATAAGTGGCAACACTTCATATGGATATGTCAATCCTTTAAATAAAAAACTAAACTCTGTTTCTGATAAATCTAAAAGTTCATTAACTTTTATATCTTCTTTATTCATTTTCCACCTCCACTATAAATATATTTAAAGTTATACTTTATGAGCAGAGCTAACTTTACTCATAAGTATTATAGAAATTATCACAACTATAATTCCAATATAATTGATTACATTAAGTGGCTCTTTATAAATTAATATTCCCACTAATGCTGCAACTACAACTTCTATTGATGCAATCACTGGTACTATACTCATCTCTGTCATTCTCTTTACACCATCATAGTAAAACATATATGCAAGTCCAGTAATCAACACCCCATACATTATACCATAAATCCACATATTTTTTGAAATATTTTCTATATTATTAAATGGCTTTAAAAAGAGCAAAACAAATAGACTGGCAAAAAGTTCATTATATGCTATAACTACAAATAAATTGGGGTTTTTATTGGCATATTTACCAAGAACTGGCGATGCTCCATATGTTATACCAGACATTAAGCCCATTAAAATTCCGATAATTGAAACTGACTTAAAGCTAAAATCAAGTGCTGTAGCCGCAATTATACATCCTATCATATTTAACACTAATATTAGATTTCTTTTAATTCCTAATCTTTCCTTAAATGCTATATACGAAATAATAGCATTGAAAACTGGAGAAGTATATAACAAGACAGCAGCAATTGCGACACCAGATTTTTCTACACATATTGAATAGCAGTAATTAAAAATACCTTGCGTCAATAGTCCATCAAGAAAACACCAAAATAATTGTTCCCTCGTTAGAATAAATGACTTTGGTCCATAAATGATTAGTCCTACTATCAATGCAAAAACAAAAGCAAAAAATACTCTATAAAATGTAATAAGTTCAGATGAAGCACCCATTAAAGAAAGTTCTTTGACAAAAAAACCTATAAAGCCCCATATGATTCCAGTTATTAGTATTTCGATACTACCAAATAAATTGTTTTTCTTATTTTGCATATTTTATAATTTGCTTCCCTTTGTTGCTCTAGTCCCTCTCTTTAGTTGATTCAAATCTTTATTTTTTCCATCAACATTCACAACTGTATCATCAGAAAGAATATATGCATCTGTGACAAAATCTTCTTTGCCAAGTTTTATACCTTTAACTCCTTTTGTCGCTCTACCAAGAAGTGGCACTTCATCAGGTTTAAGTCTTAAGAAGTAATTCTCATTTGTTCTTAAAACTAAATCTTTATCGGCGTAGCAAATGAGTACTTTTACTACTTCATCATCACCATTTACTTTTGTAGCGACAACTTTTGCATTTGCTGTCACATATTCAGATGTATCAGAAAACTTGATAAGACCATCTTTTGTAACAAAAAACAAATAAGCATTCTCTATAGACTTTGAAGTTTCAACTCCAACTATTGATTCCTCATCACTCTTAAACTTTGAAAGATTATCTATTGGCTTTCCCTTATCATTAGTTTTAAGCATTGGAACTTTATCAAGTCTTATTTGATGCATAAACCCTTTACTGCCAAATATTATAGCACGTTCATCAGTTTTTGCCCTAAATATGTATTGGTTATTAGTGTCAACAGTTTCTTTATTCTTTTCATATAGATTTGGATCCATAAGTTTGCAGTAACCAAATTTATCCTGACAATAAACTACATCTATAACTTCAGCTTTTGGTTCTTCTATCACTATTTCTTCTGCATCTTCAAAAGATGTTTTTCTATCAACACCATATTCTTTTTTAATTCTCTTCATGTCATCGATTATCAAGTCATCAACTTTACTCTTCTCTTTTAGTATAGATTTATAAAGTTTTATTTTTGCAAGAGTATCTTTATACTCATTATTAAGTTCAGTTATCTCAAGTCCAATCAGTTTATACAATCTCATATCAAGAATTGCATCCGCTTGTAGAGCTGTGAAACTGAACTTACTTGCGATTTTTGCAAGTTTCTTATCCTTTATCTTAATGTTCTTACATTTACCAGTAGTAAGAT
This sequence comes from Lachnospiraceae bacterium, assembly GCA_017634065.1. GTDB lineage: Bacteria > Bacillota > Clostridia > Lachnospirales > Lachnospiraceae > UBA3633. The sequence continues at coordinate 17,674 of JAGBOC010000010.1, forward strand.
GAGTTTTTGCATCTTCACGAGTTTTTGAAGCCCTAAGTGTAGCTATGATTGCATCGATTAAATCAACTGCCTTAATTAAACCTTCTTCTATCTCTTTTCTCTCATTTTCCTTATCTAATAAGTTTTTATATTTTCTTGCGATAAGTTCTCTTTGGAACTTTACAAAGTTTTCCATGATTGATTTAAGAGTCATAGTTTCTGGTCTACCATCAACAATAGCAATCATGTTTACAGCGAAAGTATCTTCAAGTCTTGTCTTCTTATATAGAATATTTTTAATATTTTCAATCTTCTTTTTATCAAGATCTTTCTTTAACTCCATTACAATACGCATACCGTCTTTACTTGAGTGATTGTAAATGTCAGTTATATCAGTTATCTTTTTCTGTTCAACAAGAGCACCTACATCAGCCATGAATTTGCCAATGCCATCGCCAATCATAGTGTATGGTATTTCAGTCACGACAAGTTTATCTTTCTCTCTTGACTTTTTAGCCATCTCATAAACGATTTTGCCACGAAGTTTAAGTTTACCTACTCCAGTTTTATACATTTCTGGAAGTTCAGACATATTTGCTATGATACCACCAGTTGGAAAATCTGGACCCTTTAGTATTTTTAGCATAGATTTTAATGTCATATTCTCATTTTTTACATACTCTATAACTAAATCACAAATTTCAGAAAGATTATGTGATGGCGAACTTGTCGCCATTCCAACTGCGATACCTTCTGAACCATTTAACAAGAAATTAGGAAATCTGCAAGGAAGTATAGTTGGTTCTTTAAGCTTTTCATCATAATTAGGCATAAAGTCAACAGTCTTATCAAGATCCTGTAACATTATGTCATCAGAAAACTTTGAAAGTTTAGCTTCCGTATATCTTTGTGCTGCCGCACCATCCCCTTCTATTGAACCAAAATTACCTTGTCCAATAGCAAGTGGCATCATTCTCTTAAAACTTTGTGCCATAACTACAAGAGTTTCATAAATTGATGAATCACCATGTGGATGATATTTACCCATTACATCACCAACTATTCTTGCAGACTTAAGCGTAGCCTTATTTGAATGAACTCCAAGCTCATTCATTCCATATAAAACTCTTCTTTGTACAGGTTTTAGGCCATCTCTTATATCTGGGATAGCACGTGAAGTGATGACAGACATAGAATAATTAATATAACTTGTCTTCATCTCCTCACTAAACTCTGTTTTTAAAATCTTTTCTGACATAAATATTTATCCTTCCAAATGCAATACAAAAAAATACTATTCTTTAGAAATGTTGTCTCCAGCTATAGTTCCAAATATTGTTATATCTGCTACAGCATTTCCACCAAGTCGATTTGCTCCATGTATTCCGCCAGTTACTTCCCCAGCAGCGTATAAGCCTTTTATAACATTATTATCTGTATCAAGTACTTGAGCTTTTTCATTAATTTTTAATCCACCCATAGTGTGATGAACTGATACTTTTCTTGGAGTAGCAACATAAGGACCTTTTGTGAGTTTTGTTGAATATAAAGTTCTGCCAAAAGTATCTTTCTTTTCTCCATCTACGTACTTATTAAAGTCCTCAAGCGTTGCTTTAAGATTTTCCACTGGTACATTAATTTTTTCGCAAAGTTCTTCTAATGTATCTCCTACATAGATATATTCATTTTTTATTAGATAATCTAAACTGAATCCATCAGCCGATTCAAAGTCATTTCCATATATATCTACATAGTCATCTCCATCACCTGACTCAAGAATATAGAAAAAGTTTTCATCAAGATTTAAAATGCTTTCTGAAATTACATCTCTTCTATCACCCTCGTTTACAAATCTATTTCCATTTTTATCTATAAATATTATCTCATCAACTGCATTAACATCTCTTTTAGGATATCTTGTCAACTTTCCATTTTGGACATTCCCAAGGTATAAAAGTTGAATCTGATCCATATCAACAGTATTAGCATTGATACTTATACCCATCTTTATACCATCGCCATTTGAAGAAGTCTCTCTATTAGTCGTTGTAGCATCATTTAAATCTTTCCATTTTGTGTTATATGCGTTTAACATTTCTTTATTAGCAGAAAAACCTCCTGTTGCTATCACGACACCTTTTTTAGTTGAAATAGTGAACTCATTTTTATTTTTATCAATACATTTTACACCTATAACTTCTTTATTATCATTAACTATAATTTCTTTTGCTTCTACATGAGTTAATATTTTGATATTGTTATGTTTATTAATTTCATTTAATAGGGTTGAAATGATTCCTGTTCCCATTGGCATAACTGAAGTGTGTGTTCTCTCCCATAATGCTCCAGCACCTTGGGAAATGCCATCATATATTTTAAATCCCATATTTTTAAGTAATTCCAATGTTTTAAATGCATTATCTGCAAATGTCTCAACCAAAGTTAAATTAGCAATTTTATCACCACCATTAAATGTCTGGAGAGCGAACCAACTTTCACTATCAAACACTCCTGCTCCACCAGTTAATTCATTATTAAGAGATTTAAACTCTTCAAGTTCAACTCTAACTTTATCTTGAAGTTTTTTGTGTTCTTCACTTACTGGAGTTTCATTCAGTGCCTTTTCAATCACTCCTATTTTTTCTTCACTCATCATAGTAAGTTTTTTTTGCAATTCTTTGTCAGGGGCATTATAGATGGCACCACACACCAAAGTGTTTCCACCAACTTCACCATTTTTCTCAACAATTATTACATTAGCATTATTTTTTGAAGCACTTATGGCGGCAGTTAATCCTGCTCCTCCACTTCCGATAACTACTACATCAGTCGCTAAATCCTCATTTTTTATATCAAAATGTACTCTATCCAAATATTTTTCAAGTTCTTTCTTCGTTTTCTCTGGTAAAACTAATTCATTTTTATTCTTAAAATCATCATTTTCTTCTGTAGCAGATGATACAGCATCTACTCTTAACCCTGCTTTAACCATTGCATCAGCTACAGCATGTTCTATTCCATAACAAGTTACTGTTGCTCCCGTCACTGTATCTATATTTATTGACTGATTTTCTACCATAAGTCTAGGTATAAGAGTTATAGGTGCTTCTCCACCATTTGAGACGAGCTTCCCATCAATGTCTTTTAATTCGCCACCTATGCCAGGAGTTTCACTATGGCTTACAACTTCTACATCTAAAATCTTGCCATCATCAAGAGTTACATCTACATTAATTAAATCATTGTAACCCATGGCAGTACCATGATAAGTTGTTTTAGTATTTAAAACATTTTCATCTTCTACATTAATACTACTATCACTTTTCGCACATGATAATAATGTAATTATCATTGCCAAAATTAAAAATATTGCAAAAAACACTTTAGGTCTCTTCATATTAATCCCCTTTTAAAACATTATTAATAATTTTCAATTTACAATCCTATTTAACAATTAGTCATAATACAAAACTATTTATCACTATTTATTTTACATACATCTATCCATTTAATATATTTTGATGTATTTTCCAATTCTGCTATAGTAAGTTTTACAGCACTTTTATCAGTTCCAGCAGCTGGATATACTATATCGTATTTTTTAAGTGAAACATCAAGATAGACTTTTACATTATCGTTAATTCCAAATGGACAAATACCACCAACTGCATATCCTATATATTTTTCTACATCTTCAAATGGTATCATTTTAGCTTTGGTGTGAAATTCAGACTTATATTTTGCATTATCAATTTTTGAATTTCCTGATGTCAGTATCATTATCGGTTCATCATTAACTAAAAAAGTGAGTGATTTTGCAATCTCATCTTCTGCACAACCTACAGCAATGGCTGCATCTTTTACAGTAGCAGATGAGATAGAGAACTCCATAACTCTGTCATCAAGATTATATTGTTTTAGATAGTTTTTTGCTTTTTCAATTGACATTACTAACCCAATATTCTAATATACTAATTATTATTCAGTCTCCAAGTATTTTCTTATTTCTTTACCTAATTTTTTTACTATACCTGTCACAAGTGCATTTCCCATTACGAAATGTCTTTTTTTATCATTCATTGTATCAGTCCAATTATCAGGAAATTGATTTAATCTTTCACATTCAATAGAGGTTAAAAATCGTTTCTTTCCAGTTTTAGCATCTTTAACAACATGCGTACTCCTATTTACAGTACCTTCACTTGTAAGCATTGTTCTGCCTGGCATATCTAAATTGTCAGGAAATGCCATAGTCCCTTCTGAATACATATACTTATGTCCATTTGATGCTGTCCTATTTATTCGCTTACTTCCTTTTAGATACTTAAACTTTTCAACTTGATTTTTACTTAAAAACCATTTTTTATCTATATCATCTTTTTCTAATATATCATTTAGCGTAATGCCTTTTATTTCTTTCACATCAAAATCTGCTGTTGTTATTTTCCCATCTATCATAAATCCAGTATTTTCAAAATCAAATTTATACTCATTTGATACTTGTATTAAATCATTATATTTTCTAACATTACTTTCACCAGTTATCAAAATACTCTTAATTGGAAATACTTTTGCAAAAATTCCTTCTTTTTGAATTATATCATTAGCACTATGTTTTTTTATTTTATTATAATGTTTAGTGTCACTATGATAAGCAAATATATAAATCCTTCTTCTTCTTTGAGGCATCCCATAATCTGCAGCATTAACAACTCTCCATTCTACTGCATACCCATTATTCATAAAACATCTAAGCATTATTCCAAAGTCTCTTCCTCTTTGCTTTGATGGAGATTTTAAAAGCCTATCAACATTTTCAAGCAACACAAAACTTGGTGTTTTCACTCTTAATATTTCATCTATCTGCCACCATAATACCCCTTTTTTGCCTTCAATTCCTTTTTCATGAATCAAACTTCTTGCCACAGAATAATCCTGGCAAGGAAAACCTCCAGTTAATAAATCAAAGTCTGGTATATCTTTTTTATTTACTTTCGCAATATCAACATTAGAAAATTCTTTTATATTCTTATCAGAATAACAAAAACGAGTTTTATAACATTGAAAAGCCTCTTGTTCTTTAGTTGCAGGTTCCCATTGATTAGCCCACACAAAATCAAAATTAGGTTTTTCGATGGCTTTACCATTTTTGCCTAACTTAACCTCATTTAACCCTATCCTAAATCCACCAACACCAGCAAACAATTCTACAACTCTTGTTTTCATCTACACCTCTTCAATTATGGATTTAATATAACTATTGTTAAGCCAAAAACATTGTTTTGTGTACTCTTTTGCACCAGTCAACTTATCATTTACTGGCAATATATATGTATCTCTAGAATTTTTAGCATGTGGCCTTACATGGCAATACTTATTTTCAGTTAACTTTGGAAAATTTGTTTCTTTTTCACCATTTTTAATACTTTTAACAATTTTACCACTTTTAATTATCTTTTTCGTTTTTAGCCACACTTTTTTTATTTCACCTTGTAACACTTCTTCTGGCATATTCCACAACTTTACTCTATCAAAAACATATTCATCTCTATCGTTTTTCCTAAAAACTACAAACATGAATTTTGTATTTTCAAATGTATCGTATAAATAAGATTCTTCCCACTTTTCATTAATAATATCCTCAAATTTAAACGCTGGAAAAGACATACTTTCTTTTATTTTACCATCATTCTCAACTCTAATAGTTTTTACTTTTATATTTGCTTTTAAAAACTCTTCTGTGTTTTCTATGTCACCATCTATTTTTAACATTCTTGCAAAAATTATACTAAACTTATTTTTAGCATTAGTATCAATTCTTAATTTTTTCATTAATTGTGATTCCGATTTTCCATAGTACTTTTTTACAGTTTTAACAATATACTCTTCAAATGTTTGATTCTTTAATGGCTTTTTTACAATTTTTTCAATTCTTTCACCAGCAATATATTTCCTAACAAGCATTGTCATATATGACACTTTATAACAAAATGCTCTTCGCATTGCTAAAATATCGTTAAATGGTTGCTGTATTTTATCACTACTATTCTTGCCTTTAGGACATGCACCTAAATACATCGTATCACTCTCTGACAATTCATGTGCTTTACCATCAATTATTTTATTAATGATAAAAGTCCAATCTGACTTTATTATTTCTGCATCTTTTTCAAATTCTTTATCATCCAATGAAATGTACATTTCATTAGTTATTATGTAATCTAATTTATTCTTTGACTTATCGTATAAATACCACAATAATTCAATACTTTTGTTTTTATGCAAAAAGCAACTATTTTCAAAACTATATTTATATTCATTCATATAATCAATAAGACATAGCACTAAGCGTTCCTTTGCTGATAATGTCCCATCTCTATTTATTTTATATGGCGTTAACTTTAATTCAATTCCAGCATCAGCAAAATCAGGTTCTGGTCGAGAATTATTTGCAAACTTGAATACCGACCTCTCAACAAGCTGTCCAAGAGTCCCTTTATTATTATAATTGAAATTCTTATCTTTAAGTTCTCTAAATGTTTTTCCCAAAGAACCAATAGCGGCATCTCTTACTTCTTCTCTTGTCAAAAATCTTATTCCCATACTAGAACTCTTCCCACTCAATATAATCTCCACTTTTTTCCGCCACTGCGATTTGTTTATATGTCACATTCCCAGGCTCATTTACTAATTCACCATTATTATATTTATCTCTTGCAATAGCATATGCTTCTTCTTTTGAATTTGCTTCAACTTCAAAAACACCATTTACAGTTTCTTCAATATTAACAAAATATTTCATAGGTTTCCTACAACTCCTTTGTTTAATACTCGCTATATACAGGTGCCTTTACTAAAATTTTTGACTTAAGGCAACTTTGCATCATTTTTCAATGCTTCTTTTATTGCCACAATCCCACTCGTGAGACTTGCAATGTCAGATGGAACCACTATCTTGGTTGCATGTCCATTTGCAAGTTTTTCAACTGATTTTATTGCCTCAAGTTTTATATATGCTTCTGATGGATTTTGTTCATTTATAAGTTTTACCGCCTCTGCCTCTGCTTTTGCGACAAGTTCTATTGACTTCGCTTTCGCTTCAGCTTCCATAAGCATAGCATCTCGTTTTCCTTCTGCTACAGTTATATCCCTTTGTCTTATAGCCTCTGCTTCAAGAATAGTCGCTCTCTTTTCTCTTTCAGCTTTCATCTGTCTATCCATCGCTTCTTTGATTTCAGCAGGTGGGATTATATCCTTTATCTCTATACGAGTGATTTTAATTCCCCACACATCCGTTGCTTCATCAACTTCCTTAAGAAGATGACTATTGATTTTATCTCTTGCAGTAAGCAGTTCATCAAGTTCCATAGTTCCTACGATGTTTCGAAGTGTAGTAGCTGTTATCTTTTCTATCGCGTCCACACCATTTTGTATCATATAAGTATTCTTATAACTATCAAAAACTTTACAATAAACTACTGTATCTATTTTCATAGTTACATTATCTTTTGTTATAACTGATTGAGGTGGAAAATCATGTATATGTTCTTTTAAACTTACACGGTTTCTTATAGTCTGAATTAGTGGCAACTTAAAATTAACTCCAGCTTTCATAGTCTTATGGTATTTACCAAGCATCTCAACTATAACTTCTTGTTTCTCTGGTACGATAACAAGCCAAGACAAGATAATGAATACTATAAATACAACTATCACTAGAAAAAACACATTGTTAAACATAACTACCCTCCCTTTATAAACTAGTTTTAATACGATTAATTTTTAAACGAATGAATTGGAGCCGGTATATGCCCACCACGATTTATAAAATCTTTGCAGTCAAAATTATTTATTTTCATAATTGGTGCCATACCTAGTAAGCCTCCGAAATTAACTTTATCTCCAACTTTTTTCCCATAAGCAGGAATGATACGAACTGCAGTTGTTTTCTGATTAATAATTCCTATCATCATCTCATCAGCAATTATTCCTGAAATACTTGACTCACTTGTGTCTCCAGGTATTGCTATCATATCAAGACCAACGGAACATACACAGGTCATCGCTTCAAGTTTCTCTATCGTAAGTGCCTTTTTACTTACCGCATTAATCATTCCAGCATCTTCAGAAACAGGTATAAATGCTCCACTTAATCCACCAACATTTCTGGCAGCCATTATGCCACCTTTTTTTACTTGATCATTTAGTATTGCAAGAGCACAAGTAGTACCTGGTGCACCTGTAATTTCTATCCCCATGAGTTCAATTATATCTGATATTGAATCACCTTTTGCTGGTGTAGGTGCAAGTGACAAATCAATAATTCCAAAAGGAACATTTAATCTTTTAGATGCTTCAAGTCCAACTAATTGTCCAATCCTTGTTATTTTAAAAGCAATCTTTTTTATAGTTTCACAAAGTGTCGTAAAATCCTGTCCCTTTGTATTAGTAAGTGCCTTTCTCACAACCCCAGGTCCTGATACACCGACATTTATAGTCACTTCGCCCTCACTTACACCATGAAATGCTCCAGCCATAAATGGATTATCATCAGGTGCATTTGCAAATACTACAAACTTTGCACAACCAATAGATTCTTTATCACGAGTGCGATATGCCGTATCCTTTATTACATTTCCACAAAGTTTTACAGCATCCATGTCAAGACCAGTTTTGGTGCTACCAACTACTACAGAACTGCATAACAAATTAGTCCGAGATAAAACTTTAGGAATGCATTTTATAAATCGCACATCATTATCTGTCATTCCTCCATTAACTATAGCAGACCACCCACCTATAAAATCTACCTTAAGTTTCTTTGCTATATCATCAAGAGTTTTTGCAACCTTGATATAGTCTTCATCTTTTTTGCAACTTGAAGAAGTTATAATTGACATTGGAGTCACAGCAATTCTCTTGTTGATAATTGGTATCCCATATTCATCAGAAATATCATTTCCTACTTTAACAAGTTCATTTGCATATGAAAAGATTTTATCACTAATCTTTTTGCATAACTTATCTACATCCGATGTCATAGTGTCAAGCAAACTAATTCCCATAGTTATAGTTCTTACATCAAGATGTTCTTTTGCGAACATTTCTGTTGTTTCAAGTGCTTGTTCTAAACTTATATTAACCATATTATTTACACATTATGCATTGTATCAAATGCTTCTTCCAAATGCATATTAATACTTAGATTTGATTTTTTAGAGTATTTATCAAGTTCACTTTTTACTTTTGATAAAGCTTTAGTTTTGCTACAGTCTGCAACAGTCATCATATTAAAATATCCGCCAACAATTGTCTGCTTTATGTCAAGAACATTCATTGCATTTTCATATAATATCTTTGTAATATTATATATGATACCTGACTTGTCTTTCCCATATACAACTATAATAACTTTTTTCATATTTAGTCTCCTACCAGTCTAAAACTGCTTCATTTGCATGGTCATAAATAAACTCACGTCTTTCCAAAACCTCTGATCCCATAAGCATCTCTGTCACTTTTGACGCTTCTCTCGCATCTTCAATCTCAACTTGTTTCAAAACTCTATTATCAGGATTGAGTGTCGTTTCCCAAAGTTCAGATGGATCCATTTCGCCAAGTCCTTTAAATCTCTTTACTTCATAAGTTCCATCTTTATGTTTCTTTTTATAATCACTTAAAGCCTTCTCATCATAAAGGTACTCTTTTTCACTTGGTTTACCTTTTGGAATTACCGCATAAAGCGGTGGCATAGATACATATACATGACCTTCATTTATAAGATCTGGCATAAATCTATATAGGAAAGTAAGAAGTAATGTGTCTATATGTGATCCATCTACATCAGCATCAGTCATTAAAATTATTTTGTCATAGCGAAGTTTACTTATATCAAAATCATTTCCATATCCCTCACTAAATCCACATCCAAAAGTATTTATCATAGTCTTAATTTCTGCATTTGAAAGTACTTTATCCATTGAAGCCTTTTCGACATTCAATATCTTTCCACGGAGAGGAAGTATAGCTTGAGTATTTCTATTTCTACAGTTTTTTGCTGAACCTCCAGCTGAATCACCCTCAACTATAAATATCTCACATTCACTTGGGTCCTTACTTATGCAGTTTGCAAGTTTACCATTTGAATCGAAAGAAAACTTTGATTTAGAAAGAAGATTTGTCTTTGCTTTCTCTTCAGCCTTTCTAATCTTTGCAGATTTCTCTGCTTGAGCTATCATCGCTTTTACATCTTCAACATTTCTATCGAAGTATCTTTCAAGCTGTTCACCAACTACAGTTGCCACTTGTTTAGTCACATCTTGACTTGCTAACTTTGTTTTAGTTTGTCCTTCAAAAAGTGGATCTGGATACTTTATAGCAACTATTGCCGTCATACCATTTCTTGTATCTGGACCTGTAAAGTTTTCATCTTTCTCTTTTAAATTACCAAGTTGTCTTGCATAAGTATTTAGAAGTTGAGTAAACTTTGTCTTAAATCCAACAAGATGTGTTCCGCCTTCTTGAGTATATATATTATTACAAAATCCCAATATATTTTCTTCAAAGGCATCAATAAATTGAATTGCAACTTCTACTTCCGTTTTATCGATAGTCCCTTTAAACATTATCTCTTTAGTTACTGTCTTCTTACCTTTATTTAATTCTTTTATAAATGCCATTATGCCTTCTGGCTCATGGTAATCAATTATCTCTGGTTTAGCACTAGTCAAGTTTTCAAAATGTATTGTAAGATTTGGATTGAGATAGCAAGTCTCATGTAGTCTTGATTTTATCCAATCAACCTTGAACTTTGTATGTGTAAATATCTCTGGGTCTGGCGAAAAATTAATTTTAGTTCCAGTATGTTTGCTTTTCCCTACTATAGGCAATTTGCCTTTCACAAGTTTTGTAGTTGGTTTTCCTCTTTCATAGGTATCTTTATATACATTTCCATCACGACTCACTTCCACAGTCATATGTGATGATAAGGCATTAACAACTGACGAACCTACACCATGAAGACCACCAGATGTCTTATATGTTTCATTATCAAACTTACCTCCTGCATGAAGTGTAGTTAATACAACTCTAACTGCTGGAATACCAGATTTATGTAAGTCAACTGGTATACCACGCCCATCATCAGTAACTGTGCATGAGCCATCTTTTTCAAGCACAACGGATATATTATTGCAGTAACCTGCTAAATGCTCATCGACAGAATTATCTAAAATCTCATAAACTAAATGATTAAGTCCTTTTAAACCAACATCACCAACATACATTCCAGGTCTTTTTCTTACTGGCTCTAAACCTTCAAGAACTGTTATTTTTTCTGCACCATAAGAATTATTACTTTTTGCCATTTTATACCTCACAAAAAACTTTGCGCACAAAAATATGCACAAAAACTCTATAAATTATACAATATGTTGTGCTATTTTTCAAGTAAATATGCAATATATCGTAATTCTTCTAAAAAATGAGCAAAATAATAGAGACACCTATATGTGCCTCTATTATTCTTAAAGTGACTATTGCTGCGAAGAGTTAATGATATCATCAAGTTCAGTTACATAAATCACATTTATATATGTTCCATTTGCTTTTACAACTCCATCGCTTATATCTTCTAACTTATATCTTTTTGAAAGCAAATCTTTTACACTGTATTCACCATATTTTAAATCAGCAAACTTTGTATCAAACTTCATATCTTCTGGCGTTGATTTTTTGTAGTCTTCAAAGCAATAGAATCTACCATCCCAATCCTCACCTTTACACTCTCCTTTAGAGAAAATAGTCATATAACAACCTTTAGAACCTGAAGAAGCACTCAATTTATATGCAAAGTTTGATGACCTATTTGGACTTGTATTACTTATAATTTGTGTATTTGGTGCTACATAGATCCAAGTAATAGGTGTCCTGCCATATTCCCAAGCCTTTGTATTTATGACATTGGCTTCACTAATTGGAGCAGATTGTGACTGATATTTTTCTTTTGCTATATTTGTATAGACTGCACTACTTGATACTATAGTTGTCTCTACTTCTTCAGCATTTTCAGAATCAGATACCTCTGTCTCTTCTCTTGCGATATTTTGTTCAGTAGCAAATAATTCCTTTTTTACTACTATCACTGGTCTCACACCATCGCCATGCTCTAGTTTAACTGCCTGTCCTTCTCTATAAATATGTCCATATTGTCCAACCCACACAGCTTTTCTATCTGTAGTTCCATTATCGGTTAGATAAAATGAACCACAGTCATAGTAATCAGAGTTCTTAACTTCGACTGTCTCTTCAAAATTGGATTTTGCCCAAGATGTTGCCTTTGCAGATAGTTTATAATTTCTCTTATCAATATCTTCTCTACCAAAGTACTTATCACAGGCTTTAATATTTAAGAGCGAAACTTTAGCATTTCCATCTATAGCAAATTCATTTGTGAAATTCATATAAGCAATTTCATCACTTGAAAATGCCGAATTCAAAAAATAATTATTGAGCCATTCATTGAGTGTTGCATTATCCCATGTAACTTCCTTATCAGAATTATTATAACTTTTGCAATCAAGAATATATCTACTGACAAGTAAGTATGAATCCACATTTCTATCAACAACCAACCATTCTATTGGTCCAGAATAACCAACTTCCATATCATACTTACCAAATTCAACAACATTATACGAAGTCTTTTTGTCAATTTCCTTCGTTTCTACTCGCAAATTAGGATTTAACTCTCTTTCTGTTTCCTTCTGCTTTAAAGTAGTTTCAGGCTCTGTTTCTGTAGTTTCAATCTTAAGTGTAGTTTCAGGCTCAACTTCTTTTTTACCGCAAGAAAATAAACAAGTTATGCAAAACACACCCAGTAAAAGGACACTAATCATTCTTTTCATAATTACCTCCACTTGACTCCACATTTAAAATTTGATTATCATTTTTTTGTAAAGGTTTCTTTTTTGTTTCTTTTTTCATATCAAATATTAAAGCTATAATCAGTAATATAATAATATATACCCAAGTATCTGTCAAACTAAAATATGTCTGAAAGAATGAAAAAATCATAAAATAACAATATAATGAATATAGAATTATTATATAATTATTTTTATATGGCTCTTCCGCCTTTATAATAGAGTATGCTTGATTCTCTAATTTTTTCCCAACATATCCTATGATAAAGCAAAATACTGCTACCCCCACAAGTCCAAAATCATAATAAAAATCATAGATAAGTGTAACTGTGGATAATTCCTCTTTTATGATGTAGTATGGTGCATCAGTCACAATCGGAAAGAACTTTTTCACTAAAGTCAATGTAAAAAACGGATAGAGAACTCTTCTTCCAAATGTAAACCTAAAAATATTTTCAATCATATAATTAAGGTTCTCAAAATTATGTGTTATATACATATAGGGTTGTGTTATAAATATTGGTATGTTCTCATTCTTCATTTCAAAAATGCCTTTCAAATACTCAACACTATGTGATCTATTAATTGTAATTATCAAGTAGAGTGCCAAAATGAAAAGCCCAGCAAAAAATAGTATGATAATATTTCTTTTATTAGATAATATCTTTTTAAGCAAAGTTAATCTATACATAAGTACTATGAATAATGACAAAACAATGCATAGTGTAAGTTGAGATCTTGAAACCATAAGAAGAGACATTATAATCACATAGATAAAAGATAAAATGAGGAATATCTTACTCTTTTTTCTTGTCGGTTCAATAAAATAATTACAAATAGCAAAGCAAGGTATGAAAGAATGAAAACTTGTAATATAATGCAACATAAACACATGAAATGTTGAATAGGCATGTGGAGTTGCAAGTGTAAATATTGGTATAAACTTTAGTATAACTACTTCAGTTATAAAAGAACTACAGGTAATGATAAATAATACAATCAGCAATATTTCCTGGGGTAAAAACGTAGCTTCTATTTTTTCTATTTTGTATCTATAAGCATCAGTATCTTTCTTATCCATTTTCTTGTCACTTAAAAATGTGCCAAAATACAAGGCAAAATATGATATAAAGACAGCGATGAATGTCAATATATTATAATCCTGTGAGAGCTTACTAAGCTTAAGTAACGAAAGTCCAAATCCTCCTATAAAACCAAGTACAAATAGTCCCCTCACTGTTACTATTCTCTTATTATTAGCTACATCTAATCCATATAAAAATATAGCAAGTGATATCATAATGACACTTGCTATAATTCTATGTTGCAGATAATAAAATATCACGCTAACAAAATATAATATTGTATATATTAATAACATTATTGATTAGTCAAATTTGCATCTTCACTAACTTGTGTAGTTTCAAGTTCATTTGTCTCTACAGTCTCTACTGTCTCTATCGTCTCACTAGTTTCATTGCTTTCATCAACATGTGGTCCTACATCTGCACGAATAACATTTTGTCTGTTAAGAACATTATCGTTAATTGTTATTTTAACGGTTACTTCACTTGTATTACTTTTTAATCCAATAGGCAATATGTCTGCAATTTGATATTTATATTCTTGGTTACTTGATAGACCATCAATATTTATCACTGGTAAATCAATAGTATAAATATTTTGTATTACACTCCTTGGTCCATCAATCATTATATTACTTGGATACACCTGTGCCCCTGCATATGAATATCCATTTTGAACATTTCCATCCACAACAGCATTTAGTGAGACATTGGCTCTTGAATAGACAACCACAGAATATCCAATGTCCTCTGAACTAAAAGATAATCCTGTACTTGGAATTATAGTACCATCTTTTGCATATACCTTAATTTTCTCAACACCAGAAAAAGTTTCTTCATTATTTTTGATTGGTATATCTATTGCTATATGATCAATATTATCTATGACTGCATTACTACCAGCCACATACACTATATTAGGGCTTAAAATTACACTTCCTATGCTATGCCCCTGACCAATATTTCCTTTTACATCATAACCAATTCTAAACTCATTTCTTGCTACATCATCAAGAACTACATGTAAAGTCGATGGCTCAACTTGAATGTTGCTTATATTGAAATCTACATTATTTAACACTTCATAATGGACAGGTAGGTTTTCTGTGTATGCTAAATCATTTAAGTCTATGTATACTCTAAAATCACTTTGTCTAATATTTGTTTGCATATTTGAGTTTACTTTATATGACACTCTTACAATTCTTGAGTCCATAATAGTATATGCTTTATCTTGTTCTATGGCATAATTCTCATTTTCAATCTCAATAGGTAAATTGACAAATCCATTTACCAGTGGATTAATAATATTCATAATGACTGTCCAAAGAACAACTGAAATAATTAGACTTATTAATTTAATTGAAAGATTGTTTTTTAAACTTTTCATTTATTTAAACCAACCTTTCATTGTATTTAATACGCTATTATCTTGAGCTACATTTTCTTCATGTCCATATATTAAATCCATTAATAATTTTAACATTTCTCTCTCATCTTTCATTATCATTAATTTCCCAGTATGGCAAACCGAAACATTTCCAGTTTCTTCAGATACAACTATAGTTAATGAATCTGAAATCTCAGAAATACCTAAAGCGGCTCTATGTCTTGTGCCTAAATCTTTAGAAATACTATGATTATGTGAAAGTGGTAAATAACATGTTGCCGCTTTTACAATATCACCAACTATAAGTACAGCTCCATCATGTAATGGTGTGTTTTTTTCAAAAATATTAATCAGTAACTGTCTTGTTATCTCACCATTAATTATTATTCCTGTTCTCTCGCATTCTTCAAGTGTAATATTTTGTTCTATAACGATAAGTGCACCAGTTTTTACTTTCCCCATAGCAAAAGCAGCTTCAACAATCTCTTGTACACTTTCTTTGCTAATTGTCTTTGTAAGCTTTATATCTGGTATCAATTTTGCAAATACTTTTTGTCTTCCCAAATGCTCAAGTCCTGAACGCAAATCATCTTGAAATACTATAATGAGTGCAAGAATTGCCAAATATGAAAAAGACCGAAATATATATAATATAACTTCAAAATTAAATAAATAAGCAAGTAACACAAAAATACCTATTACGATTAAGCCCCTAAGCAATATCCATGCCCTTGTACTCTTAATCCACATAAGTAATTTATATATAATAAATGCAATAATCAAAATCTCTGCTATGGCAGCTATCCACGTAAAAACTGTCAATGTAGTAAATACATTAATTGCATTTTTAATGTTTTCAATTATGTTAATTTCTAAATACATCATTAAGTAGTATAAATTATTTTTAGCCAAAATACAAGCAAAAATACACATTTTTTTCATATTAAGCATTTCAAATTGTTGAAAAAATAGTCCATTTAGAGTATAATTCTTTTATGTTATCTTTAAACAAAAAGCAAGTGTTTTTTGCTTGTATTCTATCAATTATAATACTGTGTTCCTGTCAGAATAATGTATTCTACTCTGATATTCAAAACAGGTCGATTCGGATACCCATTATATCATTAGACAAAACGAGTGTTTTAGAAATAGACTCCATCGCTAAAATGGATTCAAATTCACTGATTCCTGCTCCACTAAAAAAGGGTTCTGAACATCAAATTGTCACTAACATTCAGTCAAGACTTATGGAACTAGGCTTTATGGAAGAAGATAAGGCGACATCATATTACGGAGAATCGACTGAAGATGCTATCAAAAAGTTTGAGAGACAATTTGGGTTATCTACTGATGGGATTTGTAGTTTGGAAGTCTATGAAAAACTTATGTCAAAGGATGCACCAAGTTATACAGCAAAAAGGGGCTATCAAGGTGATGACATAAAAATATTGCAACAACAATTATACGAATTAAGCTACCTACTATATGAAGATGATGTAAATGGCTTCTTTGGCAAAAAAACCGAATCTGCTGTCACTGAAATGCAGAAAAGCAATGATTTACCTGCGACAGGTACTATTGACTTAAAAACACTTAACTTTTTATATAGTGAAAATGTCAAAGCATATACCATAACTAATAAATCAGATCCAAGTATCATAAAAACTTATCAGATTAAACTTCGAGACCTTGGATATTATTTTGGTGAGTGTAATGGTTTTTATGGAGATGACTTCCGTATGGCTGTTAGGACATATCAACTCAATAATTCTCAGTTATCTGATGGATTTATAAGTCCTTCAACCAAGTTCTCACTTGATTCAAAATACGCAAGACCTTTTTCTATGTTTTTAGGTCAGAGAAGTAAAAATGTAAAAACAATCCAAGACAGGCTTGTAGCACTCAACTATCTTGAAGAAAGTCAGGCAAAAGGTTACTATGGTGAGTTTACTGCTCAAGCAGTGGCACTCTTCCAACAAAATAATGGATTGGAAGTCACTGGTGCAGTAAATGGTGAAACGAATAAAGTATTAAATAGCGAAGAAGCTATCCCATCTGAAGAAGGACCAATCAAGTATTTCAAGCAATTTGTACTAGATACTATTGAAATGCAAAAACATTTAGAACAGAATCAAAACATTGGAAATGTTGAAGACTTACTTAAAGTATCTATGCTTAAACTTGGTAGTAAATATGTATGGGGTAGCCGTGGTCCAAATACTTTTGACTGCTCTGGATTTGTATTCTGGTGTCTAAATCAAGTAGGTGTAAATGTCAATTATATGACAACATATAACTGGAGATTCTGCACACAATTTGAAAGAGTCGAAAAGTTTGAAGATTTGATACCTGGAGATTTACTCGTAATCAATGGTCATATGGGAATTGTGTCTGAAAATGAAACAATAATTGATGCCTCTTCATCAAACGGAAAAGTTGTACATCGTGATTTAGATGAGTGGTGGAGAGAAAGATTTATAATAGGTTTTAGAATATTTAAAGGTGATGGCCAAATTGCGGAGGGATAATAAATTATGAAAAGTTACCAAATACTAATTTGTGATGACGACGAAAGCATATGTGAATCCATATCAATTTCACTAAAACATGATGGATATAAAACCATCAAATGTAAAAATGGTAAAGAGGCTATCGCAGCTCTTAGCAAAAACCATGTTGATTTGATAATAATGGATGTAATGATGCCTGGAGAAGATGGCATAAAGACAGTGGCAAGAATACGAGAAAGTAGCGAAGTCCCTATTATTTTTTTGAGTGCCAAGTCAGAGTTAAATGATAAATTAGCTGGACTCAATATTGGTGGTGACGATTATCTCACAAAACCCTTTGAAATGCTTGAATTAAAAGCAAGAATTAAATCAATAATTAAAAGAAGTTCTTCTACTGATGAAAAAAAGTCAAAAAAACAATATAAAATTGGCAATCTCAAACTAGATTTAGAGACAAAAGAAGCAACTTTAAGAAATAAACCAATAAAGTTTACACCAATAGAATATAAAATACTTCTTTATTTCATGAAAAATCCTGGAAAGGTACTATCTTCAAATGATATTTATAAGGAAGTATGGAATGAAAGCGAAGCCTACAACATAGAAAACACTATTGCAGTTCACATCAGACACATAAGAGAAAAAATCGAAAAAGATTCTCGTGAGCCAAAGTATATAAAAGTTGTATGGGGAATCGGTTATAAAATGGAGGCTCTATAATTTATGAGACGATTTGTCGCCGCAATATTAAATATTATATCAGCGATTGTTGTTGTTGTTTCACTATGTGTTTTACGAATGGAATATCCTATTGAGAGTGCAACTACGATACTAAACTCTCCTGAGTTTGAAAAGTCAAATCTATTTAGCGAACTACTACACGAAAGAATTGATAGCATTTTCACATTTATTTCACTTAAGAATTGTTTTGAAACCAACAATGAATTAAATTATAATTTGACTATCGCAGAATCAATAAATAAAGATAGTGGTATAAAAAAATGGACAATTCAGAATTGCCTTGATGAATCTATACTTCACGGTCTTTACATTGATAAAAACTTTAATGTCGATATACTCAATGATTCAAATGTAATTCCTTTTTCAAAGAACATAGTATATAATTTTATGTTCAAAACCTATCCTTCCAATTCAAGGACAGGTGCTTCAACCGAAGAAGACTTTTTGACCGAGTTTATGTATACTCTTTCAAAGTACTATAGATATAGATCTGAATTAGCAGATAATCGTAGCAATTTTGGTTATAGAATAACATTCTATGATGAGTTTGATAATCCAACTAATGAATATAGTAATACAAATCTTACATCCAAAGAAATACTTGATGGTAAAAGTTTTGTCTATATATCAAGCAAAGAAAATATAATAAGTTCAAATATAGAATCTATAAACTCTTCTTCTTTAAAAAGTGCGAAATCAAATAACCCTTTAATTGATAAATCATTTATACTTTACTGCTATGTTGATACAAAATACCCAGCTAATGATGAGTTTAAGACACTCTATACCGAGTATTTAAGAGATAAAAATAATTGTGCAATCTTACTCACAGCAATAATATATTCATCAATAGTATTTGTGATTTCACTTATACTAACATTTGCTTTTATACTTTCTACAAAGAAAACAGTTGATGAATCAAGACGAATGCTATTTATAATTCCAACAGAGTTTTATGTTATTTTATACATATTATTTATCGTTACATTCTATTTTATAACTAACCGTTATTTAAACTCTGAAAGATTTATAGATTATGATATAAACTCACTTAAAGTCTACGCTTATATATTGATAGTATATATAGCAAGTATAATGCTTCTTACGATATTTGCCGCAAAGTTTTCAAACGATACTCTTATGCCCGTATCTTTAAGTGTGATAAAAGAAAATGCTGAACATGGGAACTCATATTTAAACCCTGGTGTTCTCTTTTCAGTAGTATTTATCCCAATAATTCTATTTGTTGTATTATCAGTATATTTGATATACCTATTTTCAATGACAAATGATATAAGAGTCTTAATCATAGGTATTATAATTCTCTTATCTACTATCGGATTTACTATCTACTTGTTAGCCCTTCACAATGCATTTAACAAAGCAATACAAGCACAAATTAAATCAAATGAGATGAGAACTTCACTTATAGCAAATGTATCACATGATATTAAAACTCCACTAACAACTATACTAAACTACACGAATCTTATCTCTGAAGAGATAAGTAACCCATCTAAACAAATGATTAAGCATTTGGAGGACTATTCCGAAACTATAGTTAATAAATCACACAGGTTAAATGACCTCATAAATGATTTAATATTTGATAGTAAAGTAACATCTGGAAATGTCGAGCTTGATATGGTAAAGCTTGATCTAAATGCTTTTATAAACCAAGTTTTAGCAGAGTTCGCAAGTAGACTACAAGAAGTTGGGCTTAAAACAATATATAATTGTTCTGCTACTAATACATTTATATTAGCCGATAGTTCACAACTTTATAGAGTATTTCAAAACTTATTTTCAAATATATATAAATATGCACTTGAAAAATCAAGAGTTTATATTGATTTAGATTCAGTAAAAAGTAAAGTAATTGTCACTATAAAAAATATCCAAAAGGAAAAAATTGAAGTAAACCCTGATACATTAAAAGATAGATTCGTAAGAGGAAGTAAATCGAGAACAACTGAAGGTTTTGGACTTGGATTATCAATTTCTGAAAACCTTATAAACTCTATGAACGGAAAGCTTGAAATAACAAGCAACCGCGACTTATTTATTGCCAAACTTATCTTTGTAGCATATGATGATTAAAAAAAAGATTATAAAAACTTTAACTACATTATTTACATTACTATTTGTACTTGTGCAAAATACACTAATCGCATATAGTAATGATTCTTTATGGCCTAAATATAGTAACGAAGTGACTGCAAAATCAGCATTTGTAATGGATGCCAATTCATCAAAAGTTCTATATTCTTTAAATGAAAACACTAAACTCTTTCCTGCTTCTCTCTCAAAAATAATGACTGCCATTGTGGTGTTGGATGAAGTTGGTGAGAACTATGATGAGCTTGTTACATTCTCATATAATTCCGTTACAAAAGATATTGATAGAAACTCTGTAACAATAGGTGCAAGTGCAGGAGATCAGTTAAGTATCAAAGATTGCCTTTACTCTCTCCTTCTACCATCTGCAAATGATGTTGCAAATGCACTTGCAGAATATGTAGCAGGTTCAATAAATGACTTTGCTCTTCTCATGAACGAGAAAGCTAAAAACTTAGGTCTTACTAATACTCATTTTGTCAATCCATCGGGCTTACATGATGATAACCAATACACTACTTCAGCTGACATGGCGAAAATATTACAATGTGCCTTAACTTACCCAATATTTTCACAAATATCATCTTCTGTATCTTATCGCCATGCTCCTATAAGAAGATATAAGAACCCTGATAACTCTAACAATCAAGTACTAAATACCACCAGCATACTTGTCCCAGGTAGTGGATACTACTATAATGGTGCTATCGCTGGTAAAACTGGACATACAGCAAGTGCTGGATATAATCTTGCTGTAGCTGCAAAAAAACAAGATATGACTCTCATTTGTGTAGTGCTTGGCTGTGAAAAAGATAAAACAAGATATCAAGAGGCAAAATCACTACTTGATTTTCATTTTAACAACTATAAATCACTCGTGATAAAAGATACTGATCCAAGATTTGATGAATCAATAAGCAAGATAAGTGTTGATGATATTAGTTTGATAGACTCATTAAACATTACCTGTGATGAGTATTACCACATTACACTACCAAATAATGCAGATTTTAGTGATGTTAATTCAAAAGTAACATTTCAAGTTGATGACATATATAATAAATATGCTATAGGTTCAATAAGTTATTATCTTGACGATGAATTAGTAGGAAAATGTACACTTGAAGGCAAAAATATTGATGTCGTTGAAGCAATATATACAAGTTATCTTAACTTAAGTAGCCCAATTGCTGATGAGAATAATGAAGATGCCACAAAAAAAACTGGTAATAATAATGTGACATTATCAAATTCACTAATATATCTCAATAATAATGGCAATATAGTAATCTCACAAACACTCGTTACAGTTATAGCTGTAACTATTATACTACTTTTAGTAATTGGCATCATACTTCTCTTGTATGTATATGTATTTAGCAATAGCAATATTTCATTCAATAAAATAAGATTTAAGATTAAACGTAAGTTCAATAGATAATTGTCCTTGTACCTCAGTAGGATAGAGGGTTCGCCTCCTAAGCGAGATGTCGGCGGTTCGATTCCGCCCAAGGACGTATAAAAAAATGCTACATAATGTAGCATTTTTTTTATACATTCCGAAGACCTTTGGGATAATGATTTTTTAACATTCCGCTATTATATTTTGCTAGTCCAATTCCAAGACCTTTATAAGTGACTTTATAATAACCATTAGTATCTAACTTAATTCTTAAAGACTCTCCTTTTAAATATTTCATAATATCATAATCATCTAATTCAATTACATTGTCAAAATGTATACTTTCAATATGCGTTGATGCATGTGTTGGTAACTTTATACCTTTTTTCTCTTCAAAATGCTCTATCCCAATTCGAAGTGTAGGAACATTACTTAATAATGTAACATTAAAATCATTTTTTTCGTGCTTTACTAATTCTTCCCCTTTTTGTAAGATAGCATAAAACTGTCCTTCACCAATAGAATTGAATGGATAGTTTTTCTCAATTTTACACACTTTCAAATCTTTATATTTATCAAGTAAATAATCTACCACTTTCTCATCTTCCTCTAAGGAAAACGTACAAGTACTATATATAAGTTTGCCAGAGTCTTTTAGCATTATATATGCATCATCAACTAATCTTTTTTGAATCATAGACATACTTTGAACTAACTTAAGACTCCATTGTTGCCTTGCCTCAATACTTTTTCGAAACATACCTTCGCCACTACATGGTGCATCAACAATTACTTTATCAAAATAATTAGTAAATCTGTCTGCTAACTTCTTCGAGTCGCTACAGGTTATTGCCACATTATCAAATCCTAATCTTTCAATATTTGATGACAATACTTTAGCTCTTTCAAAATCAATGTCATTTGAGACAAGAAATCCTCCATCAGAGTTTTTAAGTGAGAAAAGTATTTCGGCACTTTTCCCACCAGGACTTGCACATAAATCAAGAACAAAATCATTTGGATCAATATCCACATCATATAGAACCTTTGACGCGGTTGGCTCCTGTATGTAGTATAGACCCGCATGATATAGTGGGTCTTTGCCCGGGAATATACCACACATAGAAAGTTCATCTTTATCATAACAAATATATGCAAAATTATTATTCTTATAAATCAATTCGCCCTTAAATCGCCTTATAAGCCAATCCAAATCAATATTTGATTTATAAAGCTTATGGAGATTGACAGTCATACCATGTTTGGGGCTTTTATCCATAGCATCGATATACATTTGAAAGTATTCATTAGATAATTCACTCTTCAATCTTTCAATGAATTCTTTTTTTAATTCTAATCTCATACTCTAAAAATAGCAAAATCGTAACAAAAAAGCAAGACCGAAGTCTTGCTTATTTTTTTTTCAAACAACTATTACTTCTTTGTTGTTTTTTTCTTTGCAGGCTTTTTAGTTGCCTTTTTTGTAGCCTTCTTAGTTGTCTTCTTTACTGCTTTCTTTACAACTTTCTTTGCTGGCTTCTTTGCAACTTTTTTCTTTGTAGCCTTCTTAGCTGTTTTCTTAACTACCATTTTCTTTACCTTCTTTTCTTTTTTATTGGTTGTAGCTTTTTTAGGAGCTACTATTTTTTTTGCAACTTTCGCTGCGGGTTTCTTTGTTGATGATTTACTCGCAGGAGTTTTCTCCTTACCTTCTGCAGAAATACCTGCAAATATCATTTCAAAAGCTTTTTGTAATTCAGTCATATTATATCCACTATCCATATTATCCTCCTACGAAATCTTATAATTAGATTATAGCAAAAAAAAAATATTTGTCAATAAAAATGAGCAAAAAAAATATTATTTTTTTCTTAAAGATTATGTCAAAAATATTCTTAAATATGAAAATAATTTTTTTAATGCAGTAATAAATCCATCAAACAAACCAAACTTATATAAACTCATAAGTAAAACTCCAATTGGAATTGCAAATATAAGTCCTATGAAACCATATAGATTAAATCCTAAAAATAAAATTAAAATTGTAAATGCTGGATTTAAACCATAATCAGAACTCATAATTCTATTTTGAATGACGTTTCTTATAAACTGTACCCCGAGATACATAAGAAGTATCACAATAAACTTAAAAATCTCTTTCTGAATTATACAATATACAGCCCAAGGCCATAAAATAAAACCAGATCCAAATATAGGGAGTGCATCTACAATAGTAATAAAAAGTGCAAGTAAAAATGGATGTTTGACTTTTACAACTAATAATCCTATAAGTAACACTAAAAAGACTAAACCAACAACAATAATTTGTACTTTTAACCACCCATTGAAAATGATTAAGATTTCCGTCTTCATATACTTATAAAAATTATATACTGATTTAGGCAAAACCTTTTTTAAGTTTTTTCTTATACTTTTATTGTCAATAATTAAAACATATGCTGATATAATTGCGAAAACAACATTCACTATCACAACTGGTATGTTCTTAATAAAGTTTACAGAAAAATTAACTATTGGCTCCAATATCAAATTGATATGCGACATTACATTGTCAGCGGTAATAAGTGGAATTGATATTTTTGTCATATTTGTAGAGAATGGTGAGTTGCTTAAAATATTATTTACAAATCTCTCTGTTTCATTTATGACACTATTAATATCTCTTATAAATATTCTTACATCTATAGAAGAGTTAAGAATAATTTTATAAATATAAAAACTGACACCGAAAATGATTGAAGCCAAAACTACTGTGACAAAGATAACTATAAGAAGCGAGGTTCTTTTTCTTGGTATGTTTAGTTTCTCTTCGCACCTTGTCACAAGGCGATTTGAAATTATAGAGATAATAATACCGAAAATTAATGGTAGAAAGAATAAAACTAGTTTAGGTAAAAATCTAATAACTAAATAAAATAGCAATATATAAATTGCCACCGCAATAAAACTATTCAACAAATCAATTAATAAGATTTTTTCATTACTCTTCTTCATTATTTACATCAACCCATACTATATTTTTTTGTGCTTTAAACCAAGTAAGTTGCCTTTTTGCATAGTTTCTACTATGTTGTTTTATCAAATCAATAAGTGAGTTTAACTCTATTTTAGACTCATCATCTAGATCTTTGATATTTTCAATCATATCTCTTTTTGAGCAAAAATCATATAGTTCAGAATATCCTATACTCTTCATGGAGTTCATATCTTTTGTAAGCCCCATATTAATAAGTGTCTTAACTTCTTTCAGTAGTCCCTTTTCTATCATCATATCAACTCGTTTATTAATACGATTATAAAGTAAATCTCTATCCATGTTAAGAACATAAAACTTGTAGTTATATTTACTTTCTTTTTTATTTTCAATTTTATTATGGACTGATATAGGGATATTGTGCAACCTATAAAACTCTATTGCGCGTATTACTCTTCTAACATTTTCTTTTGGTATCTTTTCTATAGAATCTGGGTCTACCTTTCTCAATTCTTCATACAAGCTATCAATGCCTTCATTTTCTAACTTCTCATATATCTGTTTACGAATTGCTTTAGCATCTGTTTCATCCTCATACAAAAAATCTGTATCATACAATATTGCTTTTATATAAAATCCTGTCCCGCCAACAAGTATTGGTAATTTATTCCTGCTATAAATAAGCTCTATATAGTGGTCTACCATTTCTTTATATTCTTTTACATTGAGATTAATATTTGGCTCTACTTCATCAATCATATAATGTTTCACAGACAGTAATTCTGTCTTTGAGGGTTTTGCAGAACCTATATCTAAATATTTATAAACTTGAACAGAATCTAACGAAATAATTTCACCATTATAGTTTTCTGCAAACTTTATAGCATATTCAGTTTTTCCAACTGCCGTAGGACCTGCTACGACAACAAGATTCCTTTTCACATCAAATCTTTCCTAATCTCATATAGTAAAGAGTCAACAATTCTATTCTCGCTAATCTTCTTAATTATCTTCCCCTTCTTGAATAGTATAGCTTCATTCTTTCCTCCTGCTATACCTATATCTGCTTCTCTTGCTTCGCCTGGACCATTTACAACACAACCCATAATTGCTACTTTATATTTCTGAAAATGAGATTTTTTTAACATCAAGTCATACTTTTCACTATTGAGTTCTTTCTCAACTTTATCAGCAATTTCTATTATATTAATTTCAGTTCTTGCGCAAGTCGGACACGAAACTATCTCTATGCCACTATTTCGAAGAGAAAGTGACTCAAGGATTTTTTTTGCAGAAAAAATCTCTTCAACTGGGTCTCCTGTCAAACTAACTCTAATAGTATCTCCCAAACCTTCATAGAGTAATATGCCAAGTCCAACACTTGACTTGATATTACCAGATTTAATAGTTCCAGATTCAGTAATTCCTATATGTAATGGATAATCATATTTTTTTGCAAAAAGTTTATATGCATCTATGGCTGTTAGAACATTAGATGACTTAATAGAAACAATCGTGTCATAAAAATCAAACTTTTCAAGTAACCTTATGTTATCAGTCGCCGACTCTACAAGTCCTTTGGCAGTGACTTTGCCATCATATTTTTCAAGTATCTTTTTATTGAGCGAACCACTATTGACACCAATTCTTATAGGTATTCGCTTCTTTTTACAAATATCTACAACCTTTTTTACATTATCATTGTCACCAATATTGCCAGGATTTATCCTAATTTTATCAATTCCTCGTTCAGCTGACAAAATAGCAAGGCGATAGTCAAAGTGTATATCTGCAACAAGTGGAATATGTATTTTATTTTTTATTTTTTCGATAGCTAAAGCACTTTTTTCATCAGGAACACTTACACGTACAAGTTCACATCCTACTTTTTCCAAACTTAATACCTGCTTGACAGTTTTTGCAACATCAAAAGTTTTAGTGTTACACATTGACTGAATGATAATTCTGTTGCTATGGCCTATACTTATTTTGCCGACTTTGATTTTCTTTGTTTCTTCTCTTTTTCGCATGATAGCATTTCCTTACTTCGAAGCGACCTATGATATTCGATTGCAAATCTATGAGTCTCATCTTGTATTTTTGTAATTAATTTGAATAGTTCTTTATAATTATGTAAGTCAACTTCAACATCATTATAAATTATACCACGAGTTCTATGGTTTTCATCCTTAACCATACCAATAACCGGAATGTCTATTTGATACTTACTCAATACACTTAATGCGACATTAACCTGTCCACGTCCACCATCAATTAGAAAAATGGATGGCAGACTATTAAACTTTGCATCATCTTTTACAAATCTTTCAACTCTTCTTGTTATAACTTCTTCCATAGATGCATAGTCATCAGGTCCTGCGACAGTCTTTATCTTAAACTTTCTATAATCATTCTTTTTGAAGCCTTTACCTTCCCAGACAACCATTGATGCAACATTAAGTACCCCAGAAGTATTTGATATATCATATGACTCTAATCTTTTAATCTCATCTATTCCAGTTATTTTTTTCAAGTCTTCATATGCTATCCCAAGTTCTTTTTCTTCTCGCAGATATTTTGCCACTCTTTGATTATACTGGATTTTTGCATTTAAAGAAGCAAGTTTCACAAGTTTATCTTTAGAACCCTTTTTAGGTACTACTAATTTACATTTTCTTGTATCTCTTGATAGCCACTCATCATATAATTCCTTGTCTTCTATCTCAATAGGTATCCAAATCTCCCTTGGTAAGAAAAATGTCTCATTGTAGTATTGTTTTATAAAACTTGAAATTATTTCCGAGTCAGTATCATTTTCATCAATATTGACAATATTAGTATTTCTATCAATGATATTACCATCTCTAACTTCAAATATTTGAATCATAGCAATATCTTTTTCACGATACATACCAACTATATCTTTATCAAACTCTTCTTTACTATCTATTTTTTGTTTTTCAGTAATTTCATTAATTGTCCTTATCTTATCACGATATTCTGCCGCTTCTTCAAACTTATTATCACTAGCATAGTCATTCATCTTTTTTTCAAGTTCTCTGATTATTTCCTTTGTATTCCCTGATAAAAAGTTCTTAACCTCATTAACCTCTTTCATATAGTCTTCTACATTTTCATTAACGCAGGGAGCGCTACACATATTTAAGTGATAATAAAGGCACTCTTTATATTTAATTTGTTTTTTCTTACTTAAGTCAAGTTTGCAGAGCCTTAATTTATAATTATCTTTAATATATTTTAAAGCCTCTGTAACTATTCCACCAGACATATATGGTCCAAAGTACAAAGCCTTATCTTTAGACTTTCGATGTACCATAAACACCCTTGGATAGGGTTCATCAGTAGTGAGTTTTATATATGGATAATTCTTGTCATCTTTAAGTAAAGTATTATATCTTGGCCTATACTCTTTTATGAAATTAGACTCTAAAATCAAACTTTCAAGTTCATTGTCGACAACTATATATTCAAAATACTCAATATTTGAAACCATCTGATTAATTTTAGATGTTTTTTGATATGAGTCAGAAAAATACTGCTTTACTCTATTTTTTAGATTTTTTGCCTTCCCTACATAAATTACCTCTCCATCGGATTTATGCATAATATAAACTCCTGGAGAAGTTGGCAACTTTTTTAATTCACTTTCAATATTAAAATCAGACACTATTCAACAAACGCATCCCATTTATATACTCCACCAGGATGCCAGAAAAGCCACTCGTTGATACCAGAATCTTCAACAGCTTTTATCTGTTCAATATATTCTGCTACATCATATGTTTTATATTCAGTAAGATAATTCGCTGTAAATCCTTGAAGCCAAGGTCTTACTTTCCCATAGTGCATTGTCTCATCCCTTGTCTTTTCAACAGTATTTCTTGATGTATCAAGTGCACCCTTTACAGCTTCATAAGGCTTTAAATCAGGAACATCTAATCCAAAAGTCTTATTTGCATAATGTGAAGGGTAAACCATTGGGCAAAGATAGTCAACATTTTTGAGAAGAGTTGTATACTCCTGTCCAATTGAGTTTTGATCTTTATATGAATTCATAATAGCACCAAAAACATCAATTGATACAAAAATATTCTCTTTGATGAGTTCTTGGTAAATATCTTGAGCAAGTTCTGTTATAACTTCAATTTTAGATTTATCATCTGGAAATACTACATTTCTCATACCAGAATCAGCCGAGAATCTAAAATAATCATACTGAACTTCATCAAAACCTGCTTTTGCACAACCTCTTCCTATTTCAATCAAGTATTCTTTTACATCTTCATTATATGGGTTAAGCCAATAGTAACCAGTGTTATCGCGGTAATACTTACCATCTTTACGATGAATTGCAAGACTTGAATCAAGTTTAGTTAAATAATTATCTAAAAATGAAGATACTCTTGCTATAAGATAAATGTCATTTTCTTTGCAGAGCTTTACAAATGCATCAATATCTTTGATTTGTGGTTCTATTGTTTTCTTGCTCTTGACAAATTCATTATCGATATTAAATGTAATACGCCCTATCTCATCCTTTACGTCTACAACTATAGCATTTATGCATGATTTCTTTATATTATCAAAAATTGGATTAAATCTTTCTTCTTTACCAACCACATATGCAGGTAAATATATGCCTTTAATCTCTCTTTCACTTCTTTTTCTTTCATTTATCAGTTGTTTAATATTTTCTGATATTTGAAAGTCTCTATCTTTTTTAGTGACTACTTGAGATTTTGGTTTTGAGTCTACTTTTTTTTCAAACGAAAACTCTATTGCATTATTTTGCTCTGTTTCTACAACTTCTACTCCATAATTTATAATTTGCTGATTAGAACAAGAACATAAAAATAATGCATCTAGCATTAAAACAATTGATATAAATATTCTAAAATATCTTCTCATCTATAAACTTCTCTGCCTATTTACTTCTGACAATAAGATACCTGTTGCAACTGACACATTTAATGAATCTATACGCCCTTTCATCGGAATCTTTATCACATAATCACATTTTTCTTTTACAAGTCTCGATACACCTTTCCCTTCATTACCAACGACAATGCATATATTGCCTTTTAAATTAACATCATACATTTTAGTTCCATCCATGTCAGCACAGGCAAACCACATACCTTGTTTTTTCAGTTCTTCTATAGTATTACTTAAATTTGTAACACGTGCAATCTTCATATATTCTACAGCACCCGAAGATGCAGAAGCTACTGTCGGTGTAACCATAGCTTGATTTCTATTCTTTATGATAATGCCATGAACTCCCATACATTCTGCCGACCTAATTATAGCTCCAAAATTATGTGGATCTTCTATCTCATCTAACATTACTATGAAAGCTTGTTCATTTTGACTTTTTGCAAAATCCAAAATATCTTCAACTTCACAATATCGAAAATCTTCTACATCGGCTATTATTCCCTGATGAGACTTTGTTTCAGACATTGCATCAAGTTCTGTTCTTTCCAAAAAACTAATTATAGTTCCTGTTCTTTTTAAAGTATTTATTAATTGATTTATTCTCTCATCTTTAATACCCTTTAAAACATATAGTTTTTTTATATCACGTTTAGCATTTAGGCATTCAAAAACTGCATTTTTTCCTTCAAGCCTATTTGGGGCATTATTTTTTTCAAAACTTTCTTTCATATATGCACTCTAGGGGACTTGAACCCCTACGATTTCTCATATGTACCTGAAACATACGCGTCTGCCAATTCCGCCAAGAGTGCTTGACATTATTTAATCTCTGAAATTATAGCATTCAAAATCTCAATCAATCTTTCTTCATTTTGATAATATAAAAGTCCAAGCACAGCTTCGAGTCCAGTTGCTTTTCGATATTCTACTATTGATGAATTTTTAGATTTAGAATGTGAGTGAGCATTTCTAGCATGTTTGAAAAAGTTAATCTCTTCTTCAGTAAACACATTATCTACAAGATAGTCTGATAATTTCGATTGCGTTTTTGCACAGACTAATTCAGAGTTTTTTTTATGTAGTTCATTGATTTTTATTTTATCAGCAAACTTTCTGTTTAAATAATCTCTAGTAAATAAATCAAAAATTGTATCTCCAACATAAGCAAGTTTTAATACTTGCTCATTTTGTGGTTCATTCAATTTCTCATCTATATCAAGAGTTTTTAACCCTAAAATCAAGTTCTTTAGATTTTCTTCCATTTAACTCCTTGTCTAGTATCTTCTAACTCTATACCCATATCTAAAAGTTTCTTTCTTATTTCATCAGCAAGTGCATAATTCTTATTCTTTTTAGCCTCTGATCTTTCACTTATCAAGCTATTTATTAAAGATTCATCAACACCTATAGCATTATCACTTATATCTATCCCTAAAATGTCTAATAGTGTATTAATTATAAGTAAAAGAGAGTTCAAAAATGCTATGCAACTTTTTTCATTGACATTTTGGTTTGCCACCCTGACAATCTCATAGATTTGTGTTTCAGCATCTGATGTATTGAAATCATCATCAAGTTTATCAAAATACTCTTTAATGTATTCACATATTTTATCAAATGCTGATAATTCTTCAGGAGAAAACTCTGAATTCGTTTTCAAATCAACTATTAATTCATCAAAATCATCAATAGTAGAGAGTTTTGAATTATCAGATATATTTATTCCTTTATTATTTAGAGTAAACTTTATATTATTAATACAGTTTTTAATTCTTTCTAAACTTGCCTTGCTTGATTCCATAAGTTCAAATGAAAAATTAAGCATCGACCTATACTGTGTAGAGAGCATAAAAAGTCTTAGTACACTTCCATCAAACTTTGATAAGACATCTCTTACAGTAAAAAAATTACCAAGTGATTTACTCATTTTTTGGTTATTAATATTTAAAAATGCATTATGCATCCAGTATCTTGCATATGGAGCTCCATATAATGGTTCATATTGGGCAATCTCGTTTTCGTGGTGAGGAAAAACAAGGTCTTCACCACCAGCATGTATATCAAGAGCCCCTCCACAGTATTTTGGTGCCATAACACAACATTCTGTGTGCCAACCTGGGCGTCCATCACACCATGGACTTTCCCAATATGGCTCACCTTCTTTTTTAGGCTTCCAAAGCACAAAATCTGTTGATGTCTTTTTATCTTCTTCGCCTGATACTTTTAAATCTCTAAATCCAGATTGTAAGTCATCAATATTCTTATGTGAAAGTTTCCCATACTCACTAAATCTTGTAGTATCATAGTAAACAGTACCATCTTTACCAATATAGGCATAACCTTTATCAATTAACTTATTTATAAGGTCAATCATTCCATCAATTTCTTTTGTGGCAAGTGGATGAGTAGTTGCAGGTAGAATATTCATAGCCCTCATATCTTTTTTACATTCATCTATAAATCTACTTGCAAGTTCTTCTGGAGTTATATTAAGTTCATTTGCCCTATTAATTATTTTATCATCAATATCAGTAAAATTAGAAACATAGTTTACATCATACCCTAAAAATGTAAGATAACGTCTGAAAGAATCAAAAACTATCATAGGTCTAGCATTTCCAATATGTATAAAATCATATACAGTTGGACCACAGACATACATTCTAACCTTCATAGGTTCAATAGTTTCAAATTCTTCTTTTCTCTTTGACAATGAATTATATATTTTCATATTATTACCCTTACTTTGCTATTATTTATAAAGTTCTATTAAAGTGATAGACCTTACGGCAATTCCTTCACCACTACCTGTGAAACCAAGACCTTCTTCTGTTGTTGCTTTTATGCTTACTTGATTCAGATCAATATTTAAAGCATCCGCTATGTTTTTTCTCATTTCATCTATATAATCTCTTAATTTTGGTTTTTGACAAATAATTGTTGAGTCAATATTACATATCGTAAACTTATCTACATCTTTAATTTTTCCACTACTTATGCTTTCATTTATTATTCTTAAAGTATTATTTAATAATTTTAAAGAAGAGATATTCCTATACTGCTCATCAGAATCTGGAAAATACTTGCCAATATCACCTAAAGCACATGCTCCCAGCAGAGAATCCATTACTGAATGCAAAAGCACATCTGCATCACTATGGCCAAGTAAACCTTTTTCATATGGTATTTTTACTCCACCTAAAATTAAGTCTCTATCAGGAACCAACTTATGAACATCATATCCTTCACCAATTCGATACATAATATTTATACCTTATATTCTTTTACAATTAATCTTTTAGGTGCAGCTATATCTAATGGATGATAACATGTTTTTGTATACTTTAAATCTTCATCCCCTGCATCATCTTCCATATTTACAAACTTAACATCCGAATTAACAAGTTTTAGATACTCTGTAATTATAAACTGTGCAACACCTCTATAATTTTTGTCAATCTTCATAATATGTAGATATACTGTATTTTTTATAGTTTCACCTAAAACAAATCCGATAATTTCTCCCTTATACAGAGCTAGAATCCCATCATAATGATATTTTTCAAAATTATCTATTACTTCAAAACTATATTTAAGTTCATCTTTATACATATTTTCAGCATTTTCTTTATACGGATTCTTCACTTTCAAAATAAAATCTTTCAATTTATTCACATTGTTTTTATCTACATTCAAAACTTGTGTATCTGCAAAGGTCTTCTTAAAAAAGTTTAAATGATTCTTTTGACCATGAAGCTTTCTTCCAGATAGATTCTTTAGTGTTTCAAAATCATATATATAATCAGAACCCGTAGTTTGATATAATTCATAAGTAAAGTATTTATCACAAATCTCAAGCTCTTGTCCTAAAACTGGATACAAAGCAAGAAGTATATTTTGTTCTTTCGCATAAGAAGACAATTTATAAATTGCATTATCTAAATTACTTGTCATAGGCAAACAATATAAATTGCCATTTCTCTTGCCTTCAATTCTCATAAAAAGCGAGTCATCTTCTATAGCGAACTCTGTATTAAGCCATTCTCTCCAAGCAAAAAAACCTCCTAATGTATTATAATTTAGTCCCGTATTATATTTTAAAAAATACTCGCGAACAATATCTATGTCGTCAAATCTCATTTTTTTAAATATCATATTATCTAATCGCTATAAAATCCTTTTCAACTTTACTATTTTTATAGTCTCCATCAATCCACATTCCTAAAAACTCATCAACATTTATAAGCCTAATATTATTATAATATGGTTCAAAACATACTATAACATCATTCTCAATACTGCCTCCAAGCCTATAAAAACCTATTAATACCATCCAGTGCGAATAATTATACATTGACTCAAGCATAATGCCATAACCGTCATTCATAAGATTAAGAACCAAATCAAAATCAATTGATTTACAGTCACAGCCATATTTTACATCAAAATCATCTAATAAGCCTATTTTTTTGATATCTTTTGAGTAATGCGGACCTGGCTTTAATTTATAATTCTTAATATAATAGTCTTCTGAATAGACTTTATGATCTGTTGCAGATAAAATAGTTCTAATACATGCAAGTGAACAAGTCCAGTCTCTTTCTTGCTTATAGAGTTTATGAACATTAAAACTAATACTTGATTTGAAATTGATTACATTATCATGCTTATAATATTCTTTAATTCTCTTCATTGTTTGCTCCTGTAGTTTGTTCATTTTTACTATCTGTGTCACTATTTTTCTTAAGTAAATATCTATATAATATATATGCAAGTGAAATAGCAACAAGTGACAATATATAAGATATTTTTACATTATTTATGAAATTGTCTACTATACCGCTTATCATTCCAAACAATGATATTGCCGAAATCAAGAATAAAAAATTATTTTTAATTTCATTTTCTTGTCTCTCAATTTCTCGACGATTAACTGCTATCATATCTTGCAAAATACTCTTATTTTCCTCGTATTTCTCATAAACTGAATCAATCCCAAACTTCTTTGCAATCCTATATGCGGATTCTCGTACTGTAGGGAAATTGATTGATTCAAAATCAGCAAATCGTGTTGCCTTTGACATATCAAAACTTATTTCATCAATGACACCAGAGTTATTTCCTTTTGTAGTTATTTCAGAATCTTGTGCACTTAATAGATTTTTATATATTTTGTCCATTGCAGCATCTTGCATTAGTATCAATTCAACGAAAAATGTTTCAAGAACCTCATACTCATATCTTACATAATAATTCTCTACAAAATCCTTTTCAACTTCTATCATTGTAGATCTTGATACATAAACCTCTGCAGTATCATATATAGCTATGTTTTCATTATTAACATTTTCTAAAAAAGTGCCACCAATTTTTCCCATTGGTATTTCTTCATTAGCCAAAGTATTGATAATCTCTCTTTTTGTAACATTATTGTCACAAAATACCATACTTCTTCTGCGTCCAAATGGTCTAAGTTCTAAACGTTCAAGTAAATCATTAATGCCATTAGACTCGACGTTTTTGTGCTTAAAAATAAGTTTATCCGATAAATAATTGGATAATATCTTGTTAGCTCCAAAAGTTACATTTGGTATATATATTTCCAATACACATATCTTTGTATCCTGATGATAAGCTATCTCAAGGAATCCACGTGCATTAAAGCCTTCGTCTTTAATTATTACATTTACTTCCCCAAGCAAATATCTAACAATTTTTTTAAAGTATTCATTTCCAAACTCTTCTTTAATCATTTTCGCAAACCCATTTGCTCTTAACAATGAAAGCTCATGGTTGTAAGTGATAAAATCTTTATCGGTTATCCCCTTTTTCGTCTTACAAGGTATAAGAAGATTTAAATCACAATGATTCATACCCATATTGGAAGCAAAGTTTGAATTGATGTCTTCAAGTGACAAAATATCAGAAGAACTATTTTTTGACACTTTAAAATATGAATATGTATCCTTTTCTAATACTTCAAGTTTCTTAAAATCTATAGCCGACTCAAATGCATCTAATTTGTAAACACCATTATTCGTTACACTAATTATTTTAGCATCAATACTTTCATCTCTCGATGTCTCAAGATAAAACCTATTTTTTTCATCAAAACAAATCTTATAACCATTTAACTTAATGTCATTTACATGTTCAAACTGTATGTTAAGTGGCTTGATTATATCATCTATAATTCTATTATTTACTATAAGATGCATACTATTTGCACAATTCCTCAACTATTTCATTTATAAGCTTCCCATCAGCCTTCCCTTTAAGTTCTGGCATAATATTTTTCATAATAAGCCCTTTGTTCTTTCCTGCAACAACATCAGCAAATTTTTCATTAATGAGCTTGATAATTTCTTCTTTGCTCATTAACTTTGGTGCATAGGCTTCTACATATGCATATCGATTCTTAAACTCTGTAAGTAAATCAGTTCTATCAGCAGGGCAAGAATCAATTTGTTCTTTGATAGTCTTTAATTCTTTAAGAACTACTTGAGAAACTATATCATCTGGTATATTGACTCTATCTCCTCCTTTATCTATCACAATTTTCTTTGCTGAATCAATTAAAGATGAAATTGCTAACTTTTTCTCGGTATTCTTTTCTTTCATAGCTAAAACTTGGTCAGCTCTTATTTTTTCAATTAATAACATAACTTCCTCCTATATTTGTTAAACATTCCAATATGAAAAAAATAGTATTCCATATAGTACCAACATATGAAGCGGGTAAAAAAAGTAACTTAATCTTTTTAAATCAAAATAGCCTTTTTGCCCGTCGTAAAAATATATAAAAAAAACAGATAATGCGCCAAAACCATAATACCTATTAATGCTCATAAGCAAAGTTATAATAAGTACAATTAAACATTTAGCATTTAAATCATGTCGTAACATATACATAAAATATATGAGAATTATACCTTCAATAGAATAATCGGTTCTTAAGAAATAGCATACGACTGTAGCGCCTATCGCAGGAATAACTGATAAAAATTCAGAAATTGAGTTAAGCATTTTTACTACAACAAGCATAATAAGTGCAATAAAATATGTAAATAAAACATTCTGTTTCATCAAGCAGTCTATTGAAAGGCACTTATTAAATATCATTAAATCAAATGGTATTTCAGAAATAACAGCAAATAACAGAACTCTCAAAGCATACTTAAATATATTACTTGTCTTTCTAAATCCTTCTGTTATGAGAAAGGCAAAGATTGGAAAAGAAATCCTACCTATCATTCTTAAAAAAGTATATAGTGCTAACCAGGACTTTGCTTCAGGAAGTGAAATAGCATTTTCATATAGTTCTGTATCATATCCATATAATTTGCCATTTAAGATTAGAACATATGCTATATGATCTATTAGCATACTAATCATAGCAACTATCGTTAATACATTATGAGAAAAACCTATTTCTCGTCTTTTACTTTCAAGCCATCTTAATATATTCAAAACTATGACTCCAATTTTGATTCTACATCAGCAAGTTCCAATCTTGAAAACAAGTTCTCTTTTTCTTTTGTAACTATAGTGCCATCTTTTATTAAATAGTCTTTCAAATCATTTAACGAAATGTCATTTACTGAAAACATCTCAAGTATTTTTTCTGAAGTATGTGGCATAAAACAATATATAAGTTTTGCACCTTTACATATGTTTACTGCAAGATTATACAAAACTGTCTTTAATCTATCAGTTTTTGCTTCATCTTTCGCAAGTGCCCATGGTTCTGTCTCATCTATATATTTATTGCATCTTCTAAATATGTCAAAAGCACTATCAACAGCATCTTGAAGTTTAAGATCATCCATTGACTTTATAGTTTTATCTAGACTTGCATTAACTACACTATATAGGTCTTCATCAAACTTATCACTTACTTTTGCATTCTCAAGTTTTCCATCAAAGTATTTATTAATCATTGCTATTGTTCTACTTATTAAGTTTCCAAGAACATTTGCAAGGTCTGTATTATATCGCTCTGTAATTAGACTTGGGCTTACAACTCCATCATTATCATATGGCATCTCATGCAATAAATAAAATCTTACACCATCTACACCAAAAACATCACAGAGCTTATCTGGATATAAAACATTTCCCCTTGACTTTGACATTTTAGTACCATCATCTTTTTCAACACTTGCTGCTAAAAGCCATGGATGCCCAAAAACTTTTTTGGGTAGCGGTAGCCCAAGTGACATAAGGAAAATCGGCCAATAAATTGTATGAAATCTAACAATATCTTTACCAATTACATGTAAATCAGCAGGCCAAAACTTTTTAAATGTATCTGTTTGAGACTCGGTATCATATCCTACACCAGTTATATAATTGCTAAGAGCATCAAGCCATACATATACTACATGCTTTTCATCAAATGTCACTGGTATGCCCCATTTAAATGAGGTTCTTGATACACAAAGATCTTTAAGCCCAGGTATTAGGAAATTGTTAAGCATCTCATTTTTTCTACTCTCTGGAACTATAAAATCTGTGCTCTTAATATATTCAATCAACCTATCAGCATATTTTGACATTTTAAAAAAGTATGCTTCTTCATTTGCTTTATATACTTCTCTTCCACAATCTGGACATTTGCCATCTACAAGCTGTGCATCAGTAAAAAATGATTCACATGGAGTACAATACCAGCCTTCATATTTGTCTTTATAAATATCTCCTTGCTTATACATTTTTTCAAACATATGCTGTATTGCTTTTACATGATCTTCATCTGTTGTCCTAATAAATCGATTATAACTAATGCCTAAAAGATCATAAACTCTTTTTACATCCCCTGCTATATTATCTACAAACTCTTTAGGTGTAACTCCAGCCTCTTTTGCTTTTTTTTCAATTTTTTCACCATGTTCATCTGTACCAGTTAAATAAAACACATCATATCCTTGCTCACGTTTAAATCTTGCAATACTATCAGCAAGAACCATATCATAGACATTTCCTATATGTGGTTTCCCAGATGCATATACTATGGCAGTTGTAATATAAAACTTGTCTTTCATTTTGCTTCTCCCCTTAATAAATAAAAGAGAACTTTGGGAGTTCTCTTTTAATATCATTTGTGATTAATATAACTATTTAATTCCATGAACTTGCTTATAAACACTATAATCTACAGGCACGATATCACAGGATACTAATTGAAAATTCTCTTGAAATGTTGCCGTGATACAATACTCAACATCATGTTGGTCAATCATACCTGCAAGATCTTTTGCTAAATACTTACCTTCATAACTATCACTATTATCTATTGGCGATGCCAAGTCAACATATCGCACTGTACCTTTTTTTGTCAATTTCGACTCTGAAGCTCCCGGACCTGCATCTGCAATGACATCCGATTCAGAAATAACTAAATCACAAAATAAAGATGACTCATCTATAAGACCCATTTCTTTCAATGCTAAATCTACATTATCAGGTGTTAATTCCAACATTTCATAAAAATACTTCTTATATTGTGATACTCCCTCTTTATCTCTGCCAGTAGGAAAATATATTGGTATTAATACTATAGGAATCGCATTGCTTTCTGAACCTCTTTCAGGATGAACTCCTGGTTCTATTTTCGCAGGATTTGGATCTGCTCCTACCTCCATCCATTTATGTTTTGTATTCTTTTTACATGAAAAACATGTGAATATTAAAGATACAATCAAACATACATATAATACTTTTTTAAAACTTTTATTCATTTTTGTCTCCTAATATAACAAACTAACCTTATAATTTTATCAATTTTCGCTAATTTTTGCAAGTAATTTACGATATTTCACATATTTTTCACGATTCATCTGTCCTAATTCAGTATCAATGTCTTTATAAGCATTTAAAAATACAATTTTGGTATTAGTGTATTCAGGAAAAAGTCTTGAAAGTGCACCCACCGTTCCCATGGCTATAAAGATAGCATCTTTTCGATTTTTTTTCATAACTTTGATAGAGTTTCGTGCAGTTACCATAAAAGTAAAAAGGTCTTCTTTGGTGTAGGTTTTAATTGCAAACTTGACAAGATTACCGCTTGATTCTGCCATCTCTGTAAATAGATTCATATATTCATTTTCAAAAAAGATCCTATCAAATATGTGCATCGACAAAATTATTTTCTTCTTTTTTTTCTTAAATAGCGAATCATAATAAACCTTGTCAATTTTATAAAACTTATATTCAACATCTATATAATTAACTTTTGAGTTTAAATATAATTCTTTGATATAAGTGAAATATTTTTCTTTTGGTAAATCAACTTTGCCACCTTCACTCACTGTCCTAATTGTCGCAATTAATCTTTTACTACTCACATGAGCTTTAATATAATTAATTATTTTTATTATGTCATCTATGCTAAATCCAGCATACAATAAATAATCAAGCCTCAATTCTATCAGGCACTTCCTTTCATTATTCAAACTTGCCACTTTCTTAATAAAAGAGTTTTTGTTATCTTCTAAAACAGGATAACAATAAACAAAATTGCCTTTTAGTTTGATTTTCCCTTCTTTTTCCATAGCAAAATAATTATAACTAATTTTATAAATTAATGCAAATTATATACAGTTAAGGCATTGTTATACAATATTTCTGCAGTTTTTTCGATATCAAGTCCTTTAATTGTTGCTATTTCCTCTATAACAAATCTGATGTTTGATGATTCATTTCGTTCACCCCTATGAGGTACTGGAGAAAGCCATGGTGCATCTGTTTCTGTTACTATACTTTCAATCGGTATTGCTTCTACAACTTCCTTCAATTTTCTTCCATTCTTAAATGTAACTACTCCCCCAACGCCTATAAAATATCCAAGATTAATATAATCAAGTGCTGTTTCTTTTTCATATGAAAAACAATGAATAATACCTCTTAATTCTCTTGCATTTTCTTTTATAGTTTCAAATGTATCTTTACATGCATCTCTTGAATGTACAACTATAGGTAATTTCAATTTTTTAGCTAAACTTATCTCACTAATAAACCACTTAATTTGATTTTTGTAATCAGTATCTGTTTTGAAATCACCATGATAATCAAGACCTATCTCTCCAACTGCTAAAGCACTCACCTTATCATCCTTCATAGCAAGTTCTTCAAGTTCTTTTAAATATTTAACCCCCTCTAAACTTTCAGGGTCATATTTTGGTATCTCATCAGGATAATCTCCTATAGTGAAATAGAATCTTGGGATTTCAGCAATACCTGCATATTTAAGCGCCAACTCTTTTTCTTTTTTAGATTCATTTAAACTTGCACCAATAAGTGTGACATCACTTACACCCGTAGCAAACATTTTTTTAAATAACTGTTCTCTATCCGAATCATATACTGCATCACTATAATGAGCATGTGTGTCAAAAATCTTCATAAGACCTCTGTTCTCTTTTTCAATTCTTTCTCATATAAGAAAAACCCATAAAAACCAAAACTACTTGCACATTTTTCGCAAACAAATCTATAATATTCATCATGTGGTGTAGTTTCTAAATTAAGTAATTTCCAGGCTGTATTCACATTTTCTTCAATACTTGCACTATATTTTTCATAATCTTCGCTTACATCAGATTTATACTTTGCATATAAAAGATCAGCATAATTTAAGTATGAAATGGCAGTATCTAATTCTCCATTTTCAATACCCTTCATAATTGATATTGCTTTTTTATAATAATTCTCGGCAGCATCATATTGTTTCAAATCAACAGCAGCTAAAGCCATATTATTATAGAGACCAGCAAATAATTTATCATCTTCTTTTAAGTTTTGGTCGTAAACTTCTTTTGCCTTTGTAAAAAATGACATTGCAGTATTTGGATTTCCGAATGCTTTATATACAGTCGCAACATTTAAGAATATAGTCGCACCACCAACAGTTCTATCAAGCTTTAATTCTCTCACAATCTCCAATGCCTTTTCAGCATGAAAAATTGCATCTTCTCTTCTGTTCATCTTTCTTAAAAAGCCCATATATTCATTTTGCAACTCAAGTTCAGCTTTCTTGTTATTACCATTCTTTGCTTCTACAAGCCAATAATTAATTAGTCTTTCTGCTTGATCAAACTCTTTTTTATCAAAATGCATATCAAGCTTATACTTTATTCGTTCCATATCAATATTTACTGGATTACCACATGTCGTGCAAGGTTTTACTACAAAATCGTTTTTTTTCATTTCTTCCATAATCACCTCAAACTGCCACTAATATATTCATATTTCTTATTTCAATGTTTTTTATCTTATTATTTACTTGATAAGCATATTTCTCAAGATATGTCACATCTTTTTCTAGAGTCTTATCTATCAATCCATCTGATGCTAGTCTATCAATAAATAGTCTTGATATTAATTCTATATCCCCTTTTATCCTTTCTATCGATGATTTATCATCAGATACCGATAGTAGATTAATAAGTTTATTTTCAAAAGATTCTTCAACGCATCCATCAGTTTCGGTCTTGCAGGTATTTTGAATATGATTATTAAGACTTAAATCTTTTG
This sequence comes from Lachnospiraceae bacterium, assembly GCA_017634065.1. Taxonomy (GTDB): domain Bacteria; phylum Bacillota; class Clostridia; order Lachnospirales; family Lachnospiraceae; genus UBA3633. Next base: position 60,310 of record JAGBOC010000010.1, read on the forward strand.
GCCATGACAAGTCTCTTAATGCTCTAAAATCCCATTTATAAAATGGCATATAAACCTCATTTAGTAAAAATACCACATGCATTGTAGCTTTAACGTATTCATAGATAGCTAATTTTGAAGCGCCAAATTCATTATGTGCTATACACCTTAAGAAATTATACTGTCCAGATTGAGCCATTGTCAAAAGTTCACCAGCTATTTTTTTTAATTTAATGTCTTCTGGAAATGTGGCAAGTCGCAATCGGACTTTTTTCATGATGCCACTATCATCCTTCCATATCTCACCATTGACAACTTCAGCAAGTGATTCTTCTGGTATGTTTATCCAATCATATATTGATAATTTTCCATCAGGTGTACCTGTCTTTTCATTTAGAAAATCAGAAACTCTTTTTACTCCCCTGCGATTTCCTCCAACTGGTGACATAGTAGCTCTTGTGAAACCATTATACTCTCTTGGTAGTTTTGAATATGCTCTTTCTAACTTAAACTTAATATCATCATTTATATCATCAGAAATGAATATCAAAAACCCTGGATCAAAATCATGGTCTGTTGATATACTGTCATCATAGCCAAAGCATTCTGATCCTGAACCTACTAATCCAACAGCAATTTTATCAGCAATATCAGGAAATTGTTCTTGCAACATTTGTTTTCCGAATTCATTATAGTATCTTTTTGATATTTCCAAGCCTTTCATAAGTTTATTATATCATAATAAATGGCTATAATAAAGACTAACAGTCTAGTTTACTACCCTATAATAGTTGTTTATAGTTGTCTCCACAAATCCATTTAATTCAAGCGACATTATGGTATTTAGACATTTAGCAACTGGGATTTTAGCTTTTTCAACAATCTGGTCTATATGTAGTGTTTCCATTTTCAAGATATCATATATGGTTTTCTCAAAGTAGTCGAGAGTTGATATGTCTTTTTCAACTTTCGGTATAAGCCCGTCAACTACAAGCCCAAGATGTTCAAGAACATCATCTACAGATGTAAGTATGTATGCCCCTTGTTTTATAAGATTATTTGTCCCTCGACTTAAACTGTCTCCAACTCTTCCCGGACAAGCAAATATTGTCTTCCCCTGTTCCAAAGCATAATCAGCAGTTATCAGTGACCCACTCTTGTCCCTTGCTTCAACAACGATAACTATGTCAGAAAGACCAGATATGATTCTATTTCGAAGTGGAAAATTATGTGGAAGCGGTGGAGTTCCAATATCTACTTCTGATATGATACCTCCTTCATAGTCAAGTATTCTTTCAAATACATTTGAATTATGGGCTGGAAAGCAAATATCTACCCCACAGCCTAATACAGCAAATGTTGGTCGCTCTATTTCAATAGCGCCTATATGACCTGCTGTATCTATCCCCATCGCAAGACCAGATATGACTTGCACATCATTTAATGATAAAGATTTTGCTAAAGTCTTGGCAAGTGTCGAACCATATTCTGTACAATTACGTGCTCCAACAATAGCAACTGTCTTTTTTCTAGGATCAGGTAATTTCCCTCTCACTATTAACTGTTCAGGAGAATCTTTTAATTTCATTAGTTTTTCTGGATATTCATCATCTCCTTTTTTTATCGTCCTATAATCTATATTGACTTTTAATTTACTCATAACATACCTCAACTATATATTTTATCTTCAAGACTTCTATAATTACATGCTTCTACTAAATGCTCTACTTTAATGGTATCAGACTTTGCCATATCAGCTATCGTTCTCGCAACTTTTAGAACCTTATGATATGTTCTTGCTGAAAGTTTTTTTACATTGAAAATCTTGCGAAGATACTCCTGCTCTTTATCGCCAATTTTGCAATACTTCTTAATTTCTTTTGTCGTCATTTGAGAATTAAACTTGATGTTTTTATAACACTTAAATCTTTCCTTTTGAATATCTCTACATTCTTCAACTCTCTTTCTAATCACTTCAGACTTTTCCCCACCATCACTTGTACCACTTAACTCGTTAAACTTAATTGGTGAACTTTCTACACATATGTCAATTCTTTCAAGTATCGGTTTGCTAATACTTCTCTGATACCGCTCTATCGCAACCTCACTACAGTTACACTTATTTCTATCAGGAAAATGACCACAGGGGCAAAGGTTCATCGCTGTCACGAGCATAAAATTCGCCGGATAGCAATAGGAGCCCTGAAGTCTTGAAATTGTGATTGACTTCTCTTCCAAAGGTTCCCTTAATGTTTCTATCGCCATTTTAGAGAAATGCGGTAACTCATCAAGAAATAAAACCCCATTAGATGCAAGTGAAATCTCACCTGGTCTTGGATAAATGCCACCACCTATCAAACTCGTAACTGAAATTGAATGATGCGGATTTCTAAATGGTCGTGTCGTCATTAGTGTTTTATTTCGAAGTTCTCCTGCAACAGAATATACCTTCGTAATCTCTATTGCTTCATCAATAGATAATTCTGGCATAATAGTTGGAATTCGTTTTGCAATCATAGTTTTTCCTGTACCTGCTGAACCAGATATGATTATATTATGAAATCCAGCCACTGCAACTTCACATGCTCTTTTTAAGAAAGATTGACCACTCACATCTGAAAAATCTAAAAAATAATTATTAATCTCATTAATTTTTTCAAACTTTGGTCGTGGATAATTCTTAAATCTTTCTTCACTTTCCAAAAGATACAAGAGTTCTTTCAAACTTTCTACTGAAATGATATCAAGTCCATCAACTACTAATGCTTCTTGCTCATTTTCTCTCGGGACAACGACTCCTTTTATGCCTTGATTTTTAAGTCCTGAAACCATTGAAAGTATGCCACGAACTCCAACGATCTCTCCACTCAAATTCAATTCACCTATAAATGCATACTCTTCAATCAAAGAAATGACTTTTTTGTTAATCATTTCAAGACTTTTAAGAATTGCAACTGCTATAGGCAAATCAAAAGCAGTCCCATCTTTTCTAATGTCTGCTGGGGCAATATTAATTGTTACTTTTTTTGCTGGGATTTCAATATTAGAGTTTTTAAGAGCTGTGCGGACGCGATCGGACGCTTCTTTTACAGAACTTGTAAGGTTCCCAACCATAGAAAAATTAGGTAACCCATTGCTACTATCAGCTTCTACATAAGTGAGTACTCCGTTTATACCCCTTATGGTTTCACATAAAACTTTTGAATACATACACCTTTTTCAAGTGTCCGCTACACTCACAATTATAGCATATATTTTGTAAAAATGCTATAATATATATATGAATAGGTTAGGTATTGATATAGGTAGCACAACTGTAAAAGTTGTCATTACCAATGAAAAAAATCAAATATTGTATGGTGAATACCAAAGGCACTTTGCAAATATTCAGAACTGCTTGGCTGGTCTTCTTAAAAATGCGCAAGAGAAACTTGGTGATCTTGATGTGAATACCTGTATAACTGGTTCTGGTGGTCTTTCACTTTCTAATGCATTAAATGTAAGCTTCACACAAGAAGTTATAGCAGTATCAACTTCACTTAAAGCACTAAATAATAAATGTGATGTGGCTGTGGAACTTGGTGGTGAAGATGCCAAGATTATTTATTTTGATGGAACTTCTGTCGATCAAAGAATGAATGGCATCTGTGCAGGAGGCACCGGCTCTTTTATTGACCAGATGGCTTCACTTCTTAAAACTGACTCTGCTGGTTTAAATGAATATGCAAAAAACTACAAAATGCTATATCCAATAGCTGCAAGATGTGGTGTATTTGCGAAATCTGATATACAACCTTTAATTAACGAAGGCGCTACCAAAGAGGACTTGTCAGCATCAATCTTTCAAGCTGTCGTTAATCAGACAATTTCCGGCTTGGCCTGTGGCAAACCAATAAAGGGTCATGTAGCATTTTTAGGTGGTCCTCTCCATTATCTTTCAGAACTTCAAAATGCTTTCATAAGGACATTAAAATTAACCGATGAAACAATTATCAACCCTGAAAACTCACATCTCTATGCCGCCATAGGATGTTGTCTATGTGATTTGAAGGAAGAAACAGTTTTCTCACTATCAGATTTAATAGCAAAACTTTCTGCTGGAATCAAACTCAATACTGAAATTAAGAGACTTGAACCACTATTTAATAATGACAAAGAATACGAAGACTTCAAATATAGACACTCTCTTGCTACAGTGGGTAAAATGGATATAAAAGACTACGAAGGAGAATGTTTCCTTGGTATAGATGCTGGGTCAACTACAACTAAGTTTGCATTAATTTCAAAAGACGGAAAACTTTTACATAGCTTCTATGATAATAATAATGGATCGACTATAGACACCGCTAAAAAAGCAATTAAAAATCTAAAAGAACTTTTACCTAAAAACTGCAAAATCACCGCAAGTTGTTCAACTGGTTATGGCGAACAACTATTAAAATCTGCTTTTCGTCTTGACTATGGTGAAGTTGAAACCATTGCACATTATTATGGTGCGACTTTTTTTAATCCAAATGTTGATGCTATACTTGACATAGGTGGTCAAGATATGAAATACATAAAAATCAAGGATGGCTATGTAGATAATGTTTTACTAAATGAAGCCTGTTCATCTGGCTGTGGATCTTTCATTGAGACATTTGCAAAAAGTCTTGGATATCCTGTTAAAGAGTTCGCCAAAGTTGCACTTTTTTCTAAAACCCCTATAGATCTCGGCACACGTTGCACTGTATTTATGAATTCAAATGTAAAACAGGCACAAAAAGAAGGTGCTTCTGTATCAGACATTAGTGCAGGTCTTTCATATTCTGTTATAAAAAATGCATTATATAAAGTAATTAAAATTGCTGACTCTAAACTTCTTGGTGATAATATTGTTGTGCAAGGTGGTACATTTTATAATGATTCAGTTCTTCGAGCACTTGAAAAAATCACTGGAAGATCCGTTGTTCGCCCTGACATAGCAGGAATAATGGGTGCCTTTGGTGCAGCACTCATAGCAAAGGAAAGATACTATCTCACACTTGAAAAAGAGGGCACTTTTAAAACGACAATGCTCTCACTTGATGAAATTATAAATCTTGAATACAAGACAACCATAGCAAGATGTGGAAAATGTCTAAACAACTGTGTTCTGACTATCAATTCATTTGCTGACAATGATGGTAAATGGACAAGAAAGTTTGTATCAGGAAATCGATGTGAAAGGGGACTTGGATTAGAAAAAAAAGAAAATAAAGTTCCAAATCTCTTTGAATATAAATCACATAGAATGTTTGACTACGAACCTCTTCCTATTAATAAGGCACCAAGAGGAGTAATAGGTATACCAAGAGTTCTTAATATGTATGAAAACTTTCCATTTTGGGCAGTTTTCTTTAAGGAGCTTGGTTATTCTGTACTTCTGTCACCAATCTCAAGTAGAAAAATCTATGAGATGGGTATAGAGTCTATACCTTCTGAATCAGAGTGTTACCCAGCCAAACTTGTACATGGCCATATTGAGTGGTTAATTGATAATGGTGCAAAGTTTATATTTATGCCTTGTATACCATTTGAAAGAAAAGAAATTGCTGGTGCACAAAACCATTACAATTGTCCGATGGTGACATCTTATGCAGAAAATATAAAAAACAATGTTGAAAACTTGCATTTGAAACAAATAAAGTTCTACAATCCTTTCTTGCCTTTTACTGATAAGGACTCTCTTATGAGTTCACTTGAAAAAGCAATTAAAAACCAAACTTATTTCCCAAATGATATAAAAATCACTGATATAGATCATGCCTGTGATGTGGCATGGGATGAACTTGAGAAATCTCGAGATGATTTAAGAAAAAAAGGTGAAGAAACCTTAAAATGGATAAAAGAAAATAAATCACATGGAATAATACTTGCTGGTAGACCATACCATGTAGATAGTGAAGTTCATCATGGCATACCTGATTTAATACAAAACTATGGCTATGCAGTTTTGACAGAAGACTCTGTCTCACATCTTGGAAAGGTTGAAAGACCTACTATCGTTACCGACCAATGGATGTATCATAGCCGTCTTTATGCCTGTGCAAATTTAGTCAAAAAAAGAGATGATATAGATCTTGTTCAACTTAATTCATTCGGATGTGGTCTTGATGCTGTTACTACGGATCAAGTGGCAGATATACTCTCTGGTTCATCAAAGATTTATACACTCCTCAAAATAGATGAAGTAAATAATATTGGTGCCGCTCGTATTCGTATTCGCTCTCTGATTTCTGCAATAAATATTAGAAAAGATAAGACAAGAGTGATAATGCCATCAAATTATAATAGAGTAATCTTTACAGAGGAAATGCGAAAAACTCATACAATACTTGCTCCAAATATGAGTCCAATTCATTTTGATTTACTTGAACCAGCGGTGAACTCATGTGGGTATAATATTCGCATATTGCAAAACAACAACCGAAATGTCATTGATATGGGGCTTAAATATGTAAATAATGATGCCTGTTATCCATCCCTAATTGTCGTAGGGCAAATAATGGATGAACTGATTAATAATAAAAATATTGATTTAAATCACACAGCTATAATGATGACTCAAACAGGAGGTGGCTGTCGTGCATCCAACTATGTAGGATTTATCCGTCGAGCACTTCGAAAAGCTCATATGGAACAAATCCCAGTAGTTTCTATAAACTATAATGGTATGGAAAAAAATCCAGGTCTTACATATAATCTCCGAATGATTATGAAGATTTGTTTTGCTGTAATTTTTGGCGACATCTTTATGAGAGTCGTATATGCTACAAGACCATATGAAAAAACACCAGGTGAGACAAATGACCTTCATAAGAAATGGAAAGAAAAATGTATAAAGTTTCTTACGAAAGAAAAAGTATCATTCTTTACTTTTAGAAAAATGTGCAAAGAAATTATTAATGATTTTGATAATATTGAAAGACTTGACATAAAAAAACCGCGTGTTGGTATCGTAGGAGAAATATTAGTTAAGTTCTCAAGTCTTGCAAATAATAATATAGTTGAACTACTTGAAAAAGAAGGTGCTGAAGCAGTTATGCCAGATCTTATGGATTTTATGCTCTATTCACTTTACAATGCAAATTTTAAATCTAAATATCTTGGTTTTGAGGCTGCTTCTAAAATATTATCAAATATCGGAATATCTTTTATAGAGTTTATACGCTATTCTGCTCGAAAATCATTTAGAAAGTCTAAACATTTTAGTGAACAAGCACACATTAGAAATCTTGCACATATGGCAAAAAAATATGTATCAATTGGTAATCAAACAGGTGAAGGCTGGTTCTTGACTGGGGAAATGCTGGAACTTATAGAAACTGGTGTCCCAAATATAGTTTGTACTCAACCATTCGGATGTCTTCCAAATCATATAGTTGGAAAGGGTGTTATAAAAGAACTTAAAAAAGACTATAAAGATGCAAATATTGTCGCCATTGACTATGACCCTGGAGCATCAGAAGTCAACCAACTAAATAGAATAAAACTTATGTTGTCATCAGCATTTACCAACCTAAAAAATAATGAATAGGGGCTCGCTATGCGAGCCCTTTTTTACAATTTGCTAAGTAGCAACTTATTAATTTTTTCTTCAAGGAAAGGATTTATCCCCTCTTGATTTATAAAGAAGATAAACTTTATACCAAGGTAAGTTGATGCCTCCCTTTCTATCTCTTCAATTTCCTTATCAGTGCTTACACCAAAA
>JAGBOC010000011.1 GCA_017634065.1 Lachnospiraceae bacterium
ATACATACATACATACATACATATCTCTTTTTAAGAGGTAATTCTTTTAGTAGAAACTATGATATAGTAAAAATTAATAAAATAAAAATTAATGAGCCACTATGCCAAGAGGGGGTAGGGGCTTTTTTATTTGTATAAAAACTTAGGAGGGAATTATGAGTATTAAAAAACTTATTGTATTATGTGGCAAACAAAATACTGGGAAAAGTCAAACTTTATTGGATTTAATTAAGAACTTGACACCTGTTAGTGTTATTAAGAAACCAAGAACGAAAAAGGGGAGGGATTACATAGGAATATGGAAAATTAAAAATAAAAATGTTGGAATCGTTTTTGCAGGGGACACATTACAAATAATATTGGATGGATTTAATGCAATAAACCAATCAAAAATCAAAATTGATGTGATTGTATGTACATGTCATAAATCACAAATAGATTACATCATTAAACTATATGGAAAAAGAAGTGCCAGTGTAGTAATTAAGGAACAAGCAAACAATCACGATAATAATATTTGTAAAAATGAAATTTTATCATTAATATAAGGAGAAAGTAAAAATGTTTAAAAGAATTATAAAAAATGTTATATGTTTTTTGTTAGTAGCAAGTTTAGTAGCTTGTGGTGGTGGAGGTGTAAGCACTTCAAGTTCAAATGCAAAGAGTGGCAAATCAAAATTAAAACAAGAATATGTATTTTATGAGAGAGAAGGGAAAACATATTTTTCTGATTTAAAGAATGAGTATTTACTATGTGATGATACAATAGAAGGTGATCACTTATATTTAAATGAAGCAAACAATTGTTTGATTTATCAAAAGGACAGTGAAAATGAATGGTTTATTAAAGATTTAAGTAAAATTGATAGTGACGATATGAACCTTGGAATATTTAATGTAGAGTTGATAATAGGAGATTATATAGTTTATAAATCTTTTTCAAATCATAGTACTAGGGATGGAATAAGTGTGTTTAATATAAAAAGCAAAACTAAAGAGAGAATTATAGATGACACAGCAAGTGATATAAGAATTAAAAAGATTAGTAATAGTGAATTTATCTATTATTGGTATGGGTATGATTATGACAGTGATTCTAATAGAATTGCTAAATTTGGCAAATATAATTTGAATGCAAAAACTTTACAAGAGTCAGAAATAATAAAGAGTGATGAGGGAGGGCATATAGTTTTAGAATGTCTTGATTATCCATTTTCAGCAATAATGGTAACGAATGGTGGAAATCCTGAGGAATATTTTAATGGTGCTGTAGAAAAATTATATAGATTTTCATTTGATAAGGGTTTTGAATTTATTGATGAACAATTACGTGAGTGCCAATATGAATTTAGTGAGTCTTATAAAAATGGTGCATGGACTTGGCATCAAAAGACTGGTATTTATTGTTATAATCCTTATTACTATGCGAAGATGATAGAACGTAGTGACATAGGAGTTATTTTTGAGCTTTATTATTCAGATGGTATTAGTAATACTTTTTTGGGGAAAGGACGATTAGATAATGGCTATGGTGCTGATCATTTTACAAATCTTAAAATACCTGTAAGTAATATGTCATATATAGGCTCTGATTCATGGGAATATGGATTTACAATCAGGGATAAGATTTATAAAAATCAACAAATAGTTACATCATTTAATGATGGAAATAAGATTTTGATTGTTGATAACACAAATGACTATTGGCACCGTGAATACTTTATAGTTGATATTAACACAGAAGAAAAGAAGTATATTGATAATGATGTAGAACCAATATATTTTGATGGCAATAATTTATTGTATGTAAATAAAGATAAAAACGAATTGAAATTAAATGATAAGGTAATAGGAAGTGACCATAGTGGCACATGGGTTAGGTATAATTCTGATTTGGATATTATTGCATTTTGTTGTAATAATACATTGAGTGTATACAAAGATGATGAGACAAAAATGGTAGCAGGGAATGTGAAAGATTTTGAATTAACGACAAAAGATAATTTATGTTATTTAACAAATAATAATGAATTGTACATTTATGATTATGGTGATGAACCACAAAAACTATGTGATTGTGAATATTTGTTAGATTATGAAGTAATAAAATAATAATAACTGGATGAGAGGGTAAATATGAATAATGTGTGTCATAGTTGTATGAATAGTATTTTTATATTTAAGAAATTATTTGACTCAAAAGCGAAAACAAGTATATGTGATTGCTGTGGTACTGAACAGAAGTGTGTAAATATTAAAGATTTAGTATCTTTTATAAAAGGTGACTTGGAGAAAGAATATAGTGATTTTAATGAAATAGGAACTGAAGAATGGGAAATTAGAGGAGATGAGATTATTTCATCGGAAGATTTATTGAATGAAAAATACCAAGGTTTTGAATGTATTGATGAAAAGTTAAAAAAATTAATTTATGATGAGTTGGCATACAAATCTTGGATTATAGACTTATCTAAAAAGAACTAATAGTTATTGTATAAAATAACTTTAAGTATCTTATTTGCTATGACAGAGTTAGAGTAAATTAAATTTGAATTGCAATTTAAAAATTATAAATATGGAGAAATGCCAATGAAGAAAATTTTGTTTTTATGTGTATTGATATTAATATTTACAAATAATATTGCATTAGCACAAAATTATGATTTATCAGAAATATTTAAGGCAAAACTTGTGATTGAATATCCAGCTGATACAACTGTAGATGAGATGGATACAGTTACTTTTGGCTCATATCCGCAAAGTGATGCTACCGGTGCCACCAAAGACCCTATAGAGTGGATAGTGCTTAATAGAGATGGCAATAGGGCTTTATTATTATCTAAATATAAGCTGGATAGAAGAAAATATAATGATATAAAAGAAGATACAACTTGGGAAAGAAGTACGATTAGAAGTTGGTTGAACAACACCTTTTATAGTAGTGCATTTACTGATAATGAAAAATTAAAAGTAATTAATGTAAATATAATTAATAATGATAATGTGAGATTTGGTACTAATGGCGGGGAAGACACATATGATAAAGTGTTTTTATTAAGTATAGATGAGGTCAATAGATATTTAAAAAATAATACAATGCGAGATACACTAAAAACAAATTATTCCAAAGTAAATTCTGGATGGTGGTTGAGGTCGTCTGGAAGCAAACAAAATCAAGCAGCTAATGTAAGTAATATTGGAGCATTAAATGAAGCTGGTTATAGTGTTGGAAACAATATGGGAATCCGTCCGTCTATATGGGTTGATACATCATCTTTTGAAAATACTGTTGATAGTAATGTTTCATTTGATGATAGTGATTCTATATCTCAAGATGTTAATACTACAATTGATATCAGCTCAAATTATGATAGTGGAGTAAGTGTCAATGCAGGTATAAATGTTAATAATGTTGGCAATAATGCAATAAGTAATATTGAAGTATTAAATAATGTCTTAGCAGCTAACAAGTCAAACTTATTTGATAATAAATTATATTTTTACTGGTGGGTTGCAGAAAACGAAAAAGAAAAAATGTATAAAGAGTATGGACCGGTTGATCCCAATTCATATAAATTAGTTCCTTATGGTAATGATTATTGGAAAGTTGGTGAAACTGGACCTATCGGATTGTATGATATTTTAAATAAGGTTGATGATTTTGATTGGATAGAAAGTTGGGATAATAATTATTTAACTGTATCTAAATATATTAGTAAAATTACAAATGACAAAAAGTATATATTAAGATTTAAGGTAAATCAAAACATTGACGGTCTTGATGGTATAGAAGTTATAGACAATTATAATGTGAAAAGAATGAAGATAACAAAAAATGGCAATGAAATTATTATAAATACAGATGCACCATATTTTACTTTTAATGGCTCATTTAATCCTAATTATTTTACAACAGGAGGTACTGGTTCTTGGTCCTTTTTCTCATATCTTGAAAATATTAAAGAGATAGATTTTACGAATGTTATAGCAAACCCTATTATTGATGATTTAACTTGCTTCATTGGTGGTTGCAAAAGCCTTGAGAGAATAGATTTAAGTAAATTAACATTTGAATCAAAAAATAATAAAGTATCGGAGTTATATAATGGATATATGTTTGCAGATTGTATTTCCTTAAAAGAAATAATTTTTAATAATAATACAAGCATTATTTGGGACAATGTTTTATTACCTTCTGATTCTGTAGCAGTAGGACCACTTTCAACATTTAGAGGTTGTAATTCTTTACAAAGTATTTATTGTAATGAAGTCACTAAAAATTCATTTTTAAAAGATACATCATTAAATACATCTAAAGTAAAGTTTTATTCAGCTATAGGCAGTATAAATGTAAATGCTAAACAAAATCAAGATATGAATGTAATTGAAAGTAACAATAGCGTGGACTTGCAAGATAATAATGTAAGCATTAGTAATGAAGAAGTATATAATACTACAACTGTAAGAGAAACTCAGCAAAATACACAACACGAAACAGAGCAAATAATTCAGGCAGAAATTGAAAAAAATCAAAGTATTGGTAGTAGAGATTTTAGCAATTTAGCCAGTCAGTTAAAAAAGGCAAGACTTGTAAATGATTATTCTATTAATACTACAATAGATGAGATGGATACAGTGACTTTTGGTTCGTATCCACAATTTGATATGAGCGATACAAAAAAGGAACTAATAGAGTGGTTAGTTGTGAAAAGAGAAGGTTCAGGGGTTCTTTTATTATCAAAATATGTGCTTGATTATAAACAGTTCAATGAAATATATGAAACAACTGATTGGGGAAAATCCACTTTACGCAAATGGTTGAACAATGAATTTTTAGAAAAAGCATTCAGTGATACTGAAAAAAGTTTTATTTGGCAGAAACAAAATAATTATATAGCAAGAGATAAAGATGATTGGTCAGTTTGGGGACATACCAATGATGATTATATATTCTTATTACCTGTTGATGAGCTAAAAAACTATTTTAGTGGAAGCGTTTGGAATAATTTTTGGAATGGTAGGGATGAAAAAAAGACAGAAGAGAGACTTGCTACGAGTGATACAACATTTGCGAGAAACAATAAAAAAACATGGTTGACAAATTATTATCAATCAAAAAATAAATCCTTTGATTCAAATTATGAAAAATATATTAAGCGAGTTGAATATTGGGGCGAAGCTATGGTTAGTAGCACAGATGCCGAAAACATATCAGATTTCTTAGGAATTAATGTTACTCCAGTAGACGGCCTTTATGGTGTCCGCCCCGCACTTTGGATAAACACATGGAGAGTAAATGATTATGTAAATGATAGTGTAAAAGTCAATTCAACTATTGAAATAAGTAATAATGAAAAAAATAATGAAGATTTTGATACTAGCTATAGTGTAGTAGATGCCTCGAATCAAAATGTTACTATACAAGAAACTAAAAAAAAGTTGATACAAAATAGTGAATCTGATGATGCATCTACTACTGATGATTATGAAGGTTTCGTAAAACCAGAGCCTACAGATATATATTATTTCCATAAAGAGTTTGATGAGCAGAATAAAAAGAAAATAGACCCAACTGTGTATTATTATGCAAAACAAGATTCGTCAAATAAGATTATAACCTCTATAGAGAAAAAAGATATAAGAGATGGCCTTTTCGGTTCTGGCTTTTTTGCAAGAACTAAAAAAGTTTACCATAATATTGAAATAACATTTGATGAAGAGACTCAAAAGAGATTAGCAAAATATGTGGATTTCGATTTAAATTATCGCTGGGAAGAAGGAGGTTATGAATGGTGTTTGCTTGTTGGGGACTCTATGAATAGTTTAGAAAATATAAGCGGCTATTCGTTATTACCACGCTATGATGTTGATACAAATACATATATGGAAGGTGCTTCTTATTATCAAAAAGGAAAAATTCAATTAAATTATTCAAGCTCATATAAACAAGATATTATATATAATAAATTAAAAAATGCTAAAATAATAATGCTCACAACGAAAAATGTCATTAAGTCCTCTGAAAAGAAGATTATCAGCAAGGAACTTCTTGGAGGTGTTGAAAAAATACTAAAAGTTGATACGGGTGCTAAAGAGAATGAACCAAAACTTAATTTCGCAAAAGCATATGTTGACAAGTCTACAGAAAAAGCAATAATTGAGTATACAAAGCATAATCGCGGTAAATATATATGTATAATAGACGATTTTCAAGGCATAATTGATTATGAAGAAGAAATAGAAGAACCAAAAGATAAATGTAGCGAATTACTAATTTGGCTATATGCTTATGACTCAAATGCTTATGCAAGATATGCATTTGAAATGATTAAATATTTTAATATTTATGGTTGCGAGCTTGATATAATATATGAATTAAATACAAGTAATGGCTTTGAAGATTTTGAAAAAGTATATAAATCTAAAGGTACTCCTTATATGGCAAAGCGAAATGAGGTAAAAGTTTATTATACTAATTCTGAAGATGGAAAGGTTTTAGATTATTTATATAAAGATAGGGTAGTTTTCTTATATGAGATAACGGGTGACTGGGCAAAGATTAATTGTTCTGGGTATACTGGATATGTTAAATTGAGTGATATATATGAAGTAAAAGAATAAATTAACCAGTTTTTTCAAAAGAAAATATCTTTGAGTCGGCGAGGAAAAGTCCTCGCCGTTTTTTATTTTGATAGCAAAAGGAAAAGATGAAGTGGAAATAATAGGGACGGACTTCATTATTTTGAATTATACGAGATTCATTAGAAATACTTGCGATAGAGATACCGGATAGGATGTAATTTTGCATCTCAATTTATTGACTTAAAATATAAGTTTTGATATAATATATGGGTTAAGCAAGACAGCAAATGTTTTGCTTTTTGTTTTTATTTTGTGTTGGAGGAATTATGAATATTGTGAAATTTGAACCAGGAATACTTACATTTGATGCAATAAAGATGCCTCTTGCTATCATAATAGTTGTAGCAGTGATTGCATTAGTTTTTGCATTTATTCTTAGTTCTCTTGTTTCAAAAGAAGATGAAGGAACGGAAAGAATGAAAGAAATATCAGCAAGTATAAGGGAAGGTGCAAAAGCATTCTTATTTGCAGAATATAAAATACTTGCTGTTGTTATAGTTGTGTTATTTTTTGCCATTATGATATTTACTGGAACAAGTACTGCACCTGGATTGCTTTCTGCTATTAGTTTTTTAGTTGGTGCCTGTTTTTCAATACTTGCAGGTTATTTTGGAATGAATATTGCGACAAAGGCAAATGTTCGTACTGCAAATGGTGCCAAAACTGGAGGTATGAATAAAGCATTACTTGTTGCTTTTCGTGGTGGTTCAGTTATGGGTATGTCTGTCGTAGGATTTGGACTACTTGGCTGTGCTACTATATATTTTGTTACTGGTAATTCAGAGATACTTACTGGTTATTCATTAGGTGCATCAACGATTGCTTTGTTTGCAAGAGTAGGCGGTGGAATATATACAAAAGCTGCTGATGTAGGCGCTGATATAGCAGGAAAGACTATTGAAGATTTGCCAGAAGATGATCCAAGAAACCCTGCTGTTATAGCAGATAATGTTGGTGATAATGTTGGTGATGTTGCTGGAATGGGAGCAGATTTATTTGAATCATATGTAGGTGCCATTATATCAGCAATAACTCTTTCAGTCGCAGCACTTAATATTGGAAATAGGGGAGTTATATTTACTTTTGTTCTTGCAGGTTCAGGTATAATTTCTGCAATTATAGGTGCTCAATTTGTAAGAGGAAATGGAAATCCACAAAAAGCATTAAATACAGGAACTTATATTTCTTCAGTTTTAGTAGTAGTTTCAGCATTGGTTTTCTCAAATACTATTCTTGGAAATGTTAAGTATGGAGTTTCAATTATTGCTGGTCTTTTAGTTGGAGTTTTAATTGGAAAGATTACAGAGATTTATACTTCTGCTGATTATAAATATGTAAAGCATATCGCAGAACAGTCAAATAAAGGTGGGGCAGCCACAACAATTATTTCTGGTATAGCAGTTGGAATGAAATCTACTTGGATTACTATTGTTCTTATCTGTATAGCTACAATAGTGGCATATAGTTTTGGAAGTCAAGTAGATGGTATGCCAGGTGGACTTTATGGTATAGCACTTGCAGCAGTGGGTATGCTCTCAACAACAGGTATCACCGTAGCGGTTGATGCATATGGACCTATCGCAGATAATGCTGGTGGCATAGCAGAGATGGCAGGACTTGATGAATCTGTTCGTGAAGTTACAGATACACTTGATTCAGTTGGAAATACGACTGCTGCCATGGGAAAAGGCTTTGCTATAGGTTCAGCCGCACTTACAGCTCTTGCTCTTTTCGTATCATATGCAAATGCAGTTAAACTTTTTGATCAAGGTATAAATATATTAGAACCAAATACAGTTGTGGGTCTATTAATTGGTGCAATGCTTCCATTCTTATTTTCAGCATTTACTATGGAATCTGTATCAAAGGCAGCTGGAGATATGGTGACAGAAGTTGTTCGCCAAATGAATGAGATTGCTGGATTAAAAGAAGGTAAGGCAAAGGCAGACTATAAGAGATGTGTAGAGATATCAACTCATGCTTCACTTCGTGAAATGGTTCTTCCTGGACTTCTTGCAGTGCTTGTACCATTAGTTGTAGGATGTGTTCCATTCCTTGGACCTAAAGCACTTGGTGGGGTTCTTGCTGGAAGTTTAGCATCAGGTGTGTGCATGGCAATATTTATGAGTAATGCTGGTGGAGCTTGGGATAATGCAAAGAAATACATTGAGCAAGGTGCATTTGGAGGAAAGGGTTCAGAAACACATAAGTCAGCAGTGGTTGGTGATACAGTTGGAGATCCTTTCAAGGATACATCTGGACCATCTATTAATATATTAATAAAACTTATGACTATAGTGTCGCTTGTATTTGCACCACTATTTTTGAGATTTGCTGGAGCATAAAGTTTGAAAAAAGGGGTTAACATGCACCCCTTTTATTATGCATAATTTTATAAATGTATGATATAATTAGATTCTATGAATAAAAGTATTGTTTTAAAAATTAGTACATTAATAATATCAGTATTATTAATGGTTAGTATATCTGTTAATACAGTTTACTGTTCATTCTTTTCATATTACCCAGCAAAAGAAGATAATGGAAAAGTTATAACCATTACAGGAGATTCATATGCAGGGTTCTTTGCATCATACGAATGTTTTAAGGAGTATGGATTTCTTATCTATGCGAATGCAGGTAAGAGCACTAAAGAAAACTATGAAATAATGAAGACTGCAATTAATTTCTTTCCCGATACTATAATCATTTCTATAGGTGTAAACGATCACTCTAAAAATGTAACTCTTGATGATTTTAAGAATGGTATAGAGGAATTAGTTAGCATAAGTAGACTTAATCGAAAAAAAATAATCCTGCATACATATATGGATTATGATGATAGTATAGTTGAAGGCGTAGAGCATTTGTTTACTACAAAAGATTATGACAACATACTTCGTGATATAAGTAAAAAAAATAGTAATGTTTTTTATGTGGATATGTCAGATTATAATGAAGAAGTATACTTGCAAAATGATAAGATTCACTATAATAAACTATTTTATGATGAATTATACAGAAGGGTTTCTACAGCGTTAATGCTTTTTTAATAGATAATTGTAAATATGAAAAAGATTTTTTGTAAAATATTTATAGAGATTGTTTTAGTTGTAGCACTATCTTATCATACTGTTGCGAGTTCAATCTATAGTGATGATTTTGTAAAAAAAATTCTTAAAGATAATAAACTATCCAGGCCAGAGTTTCTAAAAAACAATTTCAATATGTTTAAAAATCTTATCTCTTCTAAAGGTTCGTATGGAGATATATCATCTGGATGGTTGTATTTTGATGATAGCAATGACAAGTTAATGATAGGTAGTTCTGGGGCTGTATATTGTGGCTACGTAATGCAAAATGAAAAACTAAAAAAATATGGGTATGATATGATTGCCTTTGGTGGGATATTTGATGATGAGATAGTCGAACTACTAAAGTTAATCAAAGATAAAAAGTATAAAAAGATAGTAGTATTTGGTGGAGTTAATGATTTAAACTTAAGAACTCTCTTTGGGATGACTGATATAGACATAATATACTGCGTTACTTTGAATAATATACTTGATGAAGCAAGAAGACTACTTATAGACAGTCAGTCGCAGATTTATTACATCATGGTTAAGCCTTTAATTTATGGCGTGGATTTTAATGATGAGAGTTTTGTGAGAAGATATAATAATATGGCAAAGGAAATAAATGATAATATAGAGTTATTTGGATATAAATCTTATATGATACCATTTGCGACAACAAAGGAGTATTCTGAACACTATGTGCACTATAATAATCCATTGGTGTATGAAACTATGTTTAAGAGCATAGAATAGTGTCTTTGAAAATCTCTCAAAATGTGTTATAATTTCTAAAAGGGGAAATATGGAAGGAAAACTTTTAGTAATCTCGGGGTTGTCTGCCGCAGGAAAGGGAACGATAGCGAAGGAACTGGTGAGTAGATTTGACAATTATGTTTTATCTATATCGGCTACAACACGAGAAAAAAGAGGGAATGAGGTTGATGGTGAAGATTACTTTTTTATTTCCGAGGATAAGTTTCAGAGTATGGTAAAGAATGGAGATTTTCTTGAATATGCGAAGTATGTAAATAATTATTATGGGACACCAAAAAAATATGTTTGCGATATGATAGATGCAGGAAAGAATGTAGTGCTTGAGATTGAGATGCAAGGTGCACTACAAGTTAAAAAGATTTATGATAAAGCAGTATTGGTATTTTTTATACCAAAGGATGCAAAAACACAAAGAGAGAGATTGATAGCAAGAAAGAGAGAAACATCAGAGCAAATTGAAGAGAGAATAAAACAAACTATAATTGATGCAGAATATGCTATACACTATGATTACATTTTGGTAAATGACAATATTGAAGATTCTATAAAAGATATGCAATTGATAGTTAATGAAACATATGATAAAAGTAAAAATAATATTAATTTAAATATATTAAAACAAATTGTTAAGGATATAAAGGGGGAATAAGATGTTTGAACCATCAGGACAGGAATTGATTAACATTGCAAATGAGAGTATTATGAATGAGAATGAAAAAATCAAAAGTAAGTACACAATTGTCATAGCAGCTGCAAAAAGAGCAAGACAGTTAGTTGATGAAAAGGATGAAAGAGTTGAAGAGGGTGCAAACCCATTAACTGTTGCAATTGATGAGATTAAAAATAAAGAAGTTAAGATAGAACAGGAAGATTAACTTCTATGAAATGCTGTTTCATAACTTTAGGTTGTGATAAAAATACAGTTGATTCAGAAAAGATTTTTAAATATCTAGTCGATAGATATAAACTTGAAATAGTGCTAAACCCACTTGATTCTGATATTGTATTACTAAATACCTGTGCATTTATTAAGGATGCAAAAAAAGAAAGTATAGATTACATCAAGTATCTAGTTGCATTAAAGAAAAAACATATTATAAAAAAAGTTTTTATTTCTGGATGTTTAGTATCTGAAAATAGTCAAAATCATGAGTATGATGATCTTTTCAAAGATGTTGATGTCTCATTAAAACTTTCGGATTATCTTTCTGATTTAAATAGTGTAAAAGATAGGATGACAGACATCCTATCTTTTTCTTCTTATTTGAAAATATGTGATGGCTGTAATAAGTATTGTTCTTATTGCATCATTCCATATTTAAGGGGGAGACTTAAAAGTACTACAATAGAAAATCTTGTAAAAGAAGCAAAAAAACTTGCTAAAAAGGGTGTTCGCGAATTAAATATAGTAGGTCAAGATGTCCTTGCTTATGGAGATGATTTTAAGAAGAAATCAAAAAATGGCAAAGAAAAGTTAGTAGTAAGCCTTATAAATCAACTATCAAAAATAGATGGAATTAAGTGGATTAGATTACTCTATTGCTACCCAGAAGAAATTGATGATTCAGTTATAAATCTTATAAAAAATAATCCTAAAGTTTTGCCATATATAGATATGCCAATTCAACATATAAGTGATAAGATACTAAAACTTATGAATAGAAAGACTGATAAGGGTAGTATTAAAACTATTATAAAGAAACTTCGAATGAGTATTCCAAATATTTGTATAAGGACGACTTTAATAGTAGGCTTTCCTGGCGAGACTGAAGAGGATTTTAATGAGCTGATTGATTTTGTAAAGGAAATGAAGTTTGATAAACTTGGTGTCTTCACATATAGTAGAGAAAAACTTTCGAAATCATATGATTACCCTAATCAAATACCTGAAAAGATTAAGAAAGAGAGAAGAAAAATGATTTTGACAATTCAGAAGGCCATAGTAAAAGAATTAAACGATGAAAAAATTGGCTATGTGTATGACTCAATAGTGGAGGGGAAACTTCCAGGGACAAATAATAAGTATCTTGTGAGACCATATTTTAATGCAAGAGATATAGATGATAAAGTGATAGTGATGTCTGATGAAACTTTAATATCTGGGTCTTTTGTAAATGTAGAGATTAAAAAAGCGAAAGGTTATGATTTAGAAGGAGTTATAATATAGATGAATCTTCCAAATAAATTGACATTGTCAAGAGTGATAGCCATTCCTATCTTTATTGTTTTTTTTATTTTTAGTACAAAAGATGCATCTCTTAATATTTATAGACTTATATCTGCAATTATATTTGTTGTGGCATCAGTAACCGATTATTTTGATGGTCAAATAGCAAGAAAGTATAATCTTGTAACTAATTTTGGCAAACTTATGGACCCTCTTGCTGATAAGATGCTTGTCATAACTGCACTGGTGTTATTAACTGAAAGTAAGGAAGTGCACTACCTATGTACTTTGGTTGTAATCCTTCGAGAGTTGACTATCTCATCTATTAGGCTTATAGCACTAGAAAAAGGAATTGTAATCGCGGCATCAATTTGGGGAAAATTGAAAACTGCAACTCAAATGGTTTCGCTTGTTCTTATACTGTTTAGATTCTATCAAATTAATATAGTGGCATATTATTTTACCTATACACTATTTTATATATCTACCCTATTTGTTATTTTTTCACTTGTTGACTATATAATTAAAAGTAAGGATGTATTTATAGATTAATGTATCAAGAAACGGTAAAAAAACTCATATTAAGAAAATTAACCATCTCAACCGCAGAGTCAATAACTGGTGGATTAATCTCTAAAATGATAACTGATGTAAGTGGCAGTTCTGAAATACTGAAGGAGAGTTATGTGGTTTATTCAAATGATGCCAAAATAACTATACTTGGTGTAGATGCAGGGCTCATAGAAAAGTATGGAGTTGTATCAAGAGAAGTAGCTAAAGATATGGCGGTTAAGCTAAAGATGATTACGGGAAAGGATATATGTGTATCTGTTACTGGAAATGCTGGACCAAATGTGTGTGATGATAAACCAGTTGGTAGGGTATATGTCGGAATTGATTTTCTTGATGATGTAAATGTCTATGAACTTACACTAGATGGAAGTCGTGAAGAGATTAGAGATAAGACTGCAAACTTTGTATTTGATAAAATAGAAGAATTATTATAATGGTCATATTAAAGACAATTTTATACATTTTACTTTGCTTATTATTAGTAGTTTTACTCATAATATTGTTATTTCTCATTATTCCTTTTAAATATAGTGGCAAGTTGATAAATGAAAATGATGAGAGGTTTTCTTTTTCTTTAAAGTATTTGTTTTTTAGATTTGAGGGAGTTTTGAGTTTTAAACCAAAGCTTTTGATAAGATTAGTTTTTGGTAAAAAAGTACTATTTGATTCTAGTGTAAAGAAAGTTAATAGTAAAAAAGATAGCATTGCGGAAACAGATTTTATACAAAATAAAGACTTGGAGAAGGAAATAACTGTTGAGAAAAAAGACATAAAGAAACTATTCTCAAACATAGCAAATTATGAAAAGAACATAAAGAAAGTTGATAAAGATAAGACAAAAGAAAAGGATAAAAAGAAAGAGCAAATAGATAAAGCAGATAAGTTGATAGATAAGTTTAAGTTAGTTTTACCAAAAGATTTAATCTATGTTATAAAAAGGATTATAAAAGAGGCAATTATTGTATTTGAAAAAATTGTACCAAATCATTTTGACTTTCAAATGAAGTTAAATGATAGTGATCCTTATAAGAGTGGTGTGATTATGTCTCTTGTGGCTCCACTTTATGCGATAATGGGGGATGATATAAAGTTTGATATAAATAAACAGAATGTAAATCTAACTACGATTGGTTTTTCAGGAAGCCCTATTCTCATCACATTAATTAAGCCGTTAATTAGTTTAATTCTTGACAAAAAAGTTAGAAACTTTATATTTAAGAAATAAGAGTTTAATTATAAGTGTCAAAGTTTTTTAGTTATGTCACTATATTGTAAATTAATGATAATTGTTTTATAATATGTTATATCGGAGGTTTGTTATGGATAATAAAATGAGAGAGAATATCGAGTCTGTACTTAATGGTGTAAAAGCACTTTCAAATACTAAACAAGTTGTAGGAGAACCATATAGAATAGGGGAAACAACCATTATTCCATTTTTAGAGACAAGCGTAGGAGCGGGATTTGGTGAGTTTAGTTTAGAGAAAGACGCTAGTGGTATGGCTTGTAGGATTAAACCTATAGCATGTCTAATTATTCAAAATGGTTTTACTAAACTTATAAACATCTCAAATGAAGACCCAATAGCAAAAGCTCTTGATATGATACCAGATTTGGTTGATAAATTGACTAAAAAAGGTGTTCATTCTGAAGATGTTAATGAAGCTATAGAGGAAATTAAGGACAGCTATGAGGCATAAAAGCCTATAAATTGGCATAAAATATCTTTCGAAATAGTGGTGAATAACCTTGCAATAGATTTGACTATATGATATAATAAATTGCTTTAAGATATGATATATGGGAGGTGCCGTATGGCAAAGTGTGTGGTTTGTGAAAAGGGAGTGAAATTTGGCAATGCCGTTAGTCACTCTCACAGAAAATCAAATAGAACATTCAAAGCTAATCTTAAACATGTTACTATAAAGACTGAAGAAGGAAATAAGAAATGCTATGTATGTACTAGATGCCTTCGTTCAGGTAAAGTAGAGAGAGCATAAAAAAAACACACATGAAAGTGTGTTTTTTTATTAGACACTTATAAATATTTATAAGTGTATTTTTTTTGTTTTGATTTGAAACATTATAAGTAATGAGATAGTTACAAGTCCTATAACGTCTGTAATGACACCAGGATATATGAGAAGTAGTCCGCCAATTATTATTAAGATTCTTTCTATCGTGTTCATATGGCGCATTACAAATCCTCTTATACCTGCAGATACTCCAAATATTCCAATTAGTGATGTGATAATAATCACAATTACTTCAATAGCATTAGTATTGATAAAGAGCATAGCTGGATTTAAACCAAATATATATGGAACTATGAATGCCGCAATCGCAAGGAGTGTAGCATTTACAGCTGTCTTGATTGGAGATGCATTAGCGATAGCTGAACCTGCATATGCCGCAAGTGCGACCGGTGGAGTGATATCAGCTACTATACCAAAGTAAAATACAAACATATGTGCAGCAAAAGCATTCATATTCATACCAATAAGTATAGGAGCACAAGTTGTAGCCATTATGACATAATTTGCTGTAGTTGGAACACCCATACCAAGTATGATACAAGTTACCATAGTAAGGAACATACCAATTATTAAATTGCCGCCTGATAAGCCTACTATTGCTGATACAAGTTCAGAACCAATTCCTGTAGTAGTTATAATACAAGCAATGATACCAGCCACTGAACAAGCTATGCCAACAGAGATGACAGATTTTGCACCAGCAGCAAGTGATTTAATAATTAGCGTAGGTGTTGTCTGAGTAATGATGAGAAGTTTTGCTTTTTTCTTTTCATCTATAATTTTTTTGCCATTGTAGTCAAGAAACATATCGCGGACAACACTAAGGGCTACTGCAACAAGTATTGCTATTAGTGCTGCCTTTGCCATGGTTGATTTTATGATTAGATAAGTTAGAGTGACAAGTGGAAGCACAAGATACCAAGACTTTATTACATCTTTAAACTTTGGTAATTCTGATTTTGGGATACCCTTTAGACCAAGTTTTCTTGCTTCAAGATGAACAGATATAAATATTCCTGCAAAATATAGAAGAGCTGGAAGACAAGCCCTTAGTGCGATGTAAGAATATTCTTTATTTGTATATTCAATCATAAGAAATGCTGCTGCTCCCATGATAGGTGGCATTATTTGTCCGCCTGTAGATGCTGCGGCTTCTACAGCACCAGCAAATTCAGATTTATAACCATTTTTTTTCATAAGTGGGATAGTTATTGCACCAGTAGTAACTGTATTTCCAACGGATGAGCCAGACACCATTCCGCAAAGTGCACTTGATATTACAGCAACTTTTGCAGGACCACCTACAGTGTGACCAGCAATAGAGTTTGCTAGATTTATAAAGAAATCAGAGATACCAGTTCTTTCCAAAAATGCCCCAAAGATTACAAAAAGAGAGATGAAAGATGTACAGGCTCTAATTGGTGTGCCTATGACACCTTCTGTAGTAAAAAATAAATCAAAGACTACTCTTCGAAGGGAATTATTGATAAGTCCATAGATTATGAATGCTGATGCTACGATTACGATAGGTATGCCAGTTGCTCTCCTACATGCTTCAAGTGTAAGGAGTATTCCTACGATGCCTATTGCCATCATGATAGGAGTGAGTCTCATTCCTATACTTATTATTTGTTTACAATTAAAAACAAAATAACCATAGCATATGAGTGCGAGGAGAGCGAGTATTAAATCATAGAATGGTATGTGATTGACTTTTTTTTCAAATTTTTGACTTGCTGGATACAATAAGTAAATACAAAAAACAATCATTCCTACGAATGCAGACCTATTAATTCTCGTATCAAATGGTGATAAAAAGACAATGTAGATACTAAGTAGCGAGAAGAATACCAAGATACAAGATATTATGATATTAGGAATACCTGCAAAAGATCTTGTCTTTGAGTTTTCGTTTTTAACTATTTGTTCACCTCTTGATAGTTTCTTTTTGTTCTTTTCCATATTAACTCCAAATTACTTTATGATGATATTTATTAATATATTTTTACCACAGATATCCCATAAACTTATTTCTTCCTTATCATCTATACTAAGTTTGTGGTCATAGAGATTGCTTAAGTAGTAAGTTAAAGGGTTAATTTTTTTATTGATATTTTCAATAATCATTGAGCCATCAGAACCAAATTCTAGAGATTCATCATTTTCAAGTTCTGTTTCTACACCAGCTCCATAATTATAATAAATTGTTTTGTAAACATATATTTCATTTTGCTCATTAAATCTATAATAATCAATTACTGGGCTCATATTTACTGAATGATTGAACTTTATATAGAAATGGCTATCTACATTGAGTGGGAAACTTGCTATTTCTTCACCCGAAGTATAATTATACAAGATTAGTTTTTTACTTGCAATATTTCTATTACTGCAATTTGATAAAAACAATAATGCCATAGTTATTAATACTATGGCATTAATGATATATTTATTGATTTTGCTCAAAATATTCAATTAGTTTAGAATACCTTGCTCTCTATAGTATTTTTCAGCACCTTTGTGGAATGGAATAGATATACCTTGAATAGCAGTTGCATTATCAAGAAGTGCTGCTTTTTGATGTATGATATTTGCTTTCTCATCAAATAATGCCTTGGTGAACTTATATACAGTGTCTTCATCAAGATTGTTATTAGCAATAAATGTTGCCATAACGGCTACAGTAGGAACATCACTTGTTAAAACACTATATGTATCTTTTTCGATATTAACTGTTGCATAGAACTTATATTTGCTCATAAGTTTTTCTGCATGAGCACTATCTATAGGTAAAATGTTGAAATCAAAGTTTGTAGCAAGTTCTGTTACTGCAACAGTTGGATGACCAGCAGTTATAAATGCTGCATCAAGGATACCATTTTTCAAACCATCACATGAATCAGCAAAACTTTGATTATTCTTTACGATATCTGTCTCAATATCCATTCCGTATGCTTCCAAGATTTGTTTTGCATTAAACTCTGTACCAGAGCCTTGATCACCAACTGAAACTTTTTTACCTTTAAGTTGCTCGATGCTTGTTATTGATTTGTTGGCTATAATTTGAATTGATTCAGGATAAACTGAAGCTATAGCTGAAAATGTTGTCATAGGTTCATCTCCGGCAAACATATCAGTAGCCTTATAAGCATAATCCATTACATCATTTTGAATTATAGCTATTTGTGCATCATTAGTGTCTACCATTTGAGCATTTATTTTAGAAGCTCCAGTTGATACTACATTGATTCGCATATCATTATTTAAAACCTCATTTAATCTTGAGGCAATGGCACCTGAAAAACCATAATAGGTTCCAGATGTACCACCTGAAGCAAGTGTTATCTTCTTTATAGAACTAGAATTGTTGCCACATGCAAAAAGAGAAAGTAGCATAACTATAGATAAAGATATGCTAAAAATCTTATTTAATCTCTTCATATTTACTCCTTTAATTTATATAAATTATTCATTATATTATAGCCACAAATTTGAAAAAATACAATATTTTATTAGGCTTTAATTAAAATTGGTTATATCTCATTTTACTTAAAATTATAACGAACTATAGTCTTAACTTATAAGTGGTTTGTTTAAACTTTAAAAAGTAAAAGAATGACTTTTGAGATGCCACCAAAAGAGTATATAAAAGATGGGGTAAAAGAGTGGTAAAAAGTTGCAAAATAGGCTCAAATTTTATATAATATATAAAATATGCAATTATGTAATAAACAGGCTTTAAAGGCTATTAGATTTTTAAGTAGAGCACTACTTATAGTTTTGTTGTTGTGCCAAATAGTTCTTTATGGCTTTAATGAATATAATAGTGATAATTTGTACCATTACCAGTGGGGATTAAAAAACAATGGTAACTTTTTTGTTGATAGAGGTATATTGGCAAATAACCATACACCTTTCTATTTTTCGAAGGAAATTAATGACATAATGTTTTTCGATGACCCTGCTGTGATAGACTATTTCAAAACTATTGGTAATATATCATACACAGCATATTCAACTTTAGGTTTTGACATTAATTGGGAAGAGGGATATAAGTTTTTCAAAAGTAGTCCATCAAAAAGAGATGTTGTAATCGCAGTGATAGATACAGGTATTGATATCAATCACTACGAATTATATGAGAGTATCTGGACAAATAAATACGAAATACCTAATAACAATATTGATGATGACTTAAATGGTTATATAGATGATGTTTATGGATATAATTTCCACCACAAAAACGGAAAAGTATTTGTGGATCCAACTATTGATTTACATGGTACACATGCAGCAGGTATAATGGTTGCTAAACATGACAATCAAGGTATGAAGGGATTAGCATATGATTCAAGTGTGAAGATTATGCCACTCAAAGTTCTTGATTTTAATGAAAATGGATATGTGTCATCAGTTGTCTCTGCAATAAATTATGCAAGAGAAAATGGTGCAAAAATATGTAATCTCTCACTTGGTTCTTATAAATATGAAGCATCAATAGATGAAGCGATAAAAAATTGCGAAGATATGGTATTTGTAGTTTCTGCAGGGAATGGTGCTAATTTCAATGGTTATAGTCTTGATGAAAGAGATGTATATCCTGCGAAACTTAATTATCCAAATGTAATAACAGTTTCAAATGTATGTTTTGATGGAGATAGATATGTCTCTGCAAATTATGGAACGTATGTAGATGTATTTGCACCAGGAACATTTATATTGAGCACGATACCAGCAAATAATTTTGCTTACTTAACTGGGACAAGTATGGCGGCACCTTTTGTGTCTGCTGTGTGCGCGATGATGTATAGTAGATTTCCAAATGTTCCAGTATCACTTTATAAAAATATTATAATTAATGGGGCAACTCCAGTTAATAGTTTAACTGGATTAAGTAAAAGTTCTGGAATGCTAAATGTGTATAATTCATTAGTCATTGCCAGTAGCTTTTAGGAGGAACTTATGAATAAAAGAGTTTTAAAAACTATTTTATTAAGTACGGCTATTACTTTATTTAGTAGTCTGATGGTGTTTGGCGCGAAACTTGATCCAACGATACCAAGTTTTGATGCAAATAGATTAGATTTAAGTGCTGATGGAACGGCAACATTTGTAGCCCCTACATATGCCGACAAGTGGAAGAGATTTGATGTCCAATTATTAAGGAGAGTAATGACAAGTAGTGCGTCAACAGGAGTTGTGTATACATATAAGACTCAAGGGGGTATTCAACATGTCGATCCAGAGGAGAGTGAGTATACATTTACTATAACATCAACTGGATATTATCAATTCCAGATAAGGGGTGTCAACCTAGAAGGTAATTATGGTGAATGGATAGCAATTTATGATAATAGTACTTGGAGCGCTTCAAAAACATCATACCCAGGAGTTCCAGTTTCTGAAGATGACATATCTCCGGGTGGTGGTCCAAGTCAAAGTGGCAGTGGTATAGGTAGTGGATACGATTATAACTATGGACCTGGAGTTGTAAATCAAGGTTATCTGCCATATGGTTATCAATATGCAATAATAGGTCCTAATGGTCAGGTATTATACAACTATGGAAATAATAATAACTATCAGCAACAAGGTATAGGTATGCAATATGGACCTGGTTATACTATAGGTGGAACTAACAATGGCACAAATAATTTATACCCAAATACTGGTGTCTCAAATTATCAACAAGTACCATCTCCATATGGTGATACGACAAATAATCAATCAGGATACAATTATAACAATCAGTCAGCACAGGTAAATCAAAATAGCCAGACAAATCCAAATTATTACAATGGTAACTCATCATATAATAATTCATATAGTCCAAATGTAAATAATAGTTCAGCGAGTCCACAAATCACACAAGGTTTAGAGATTGGTTGGCACGTTGATGCAAATGGAAGATTTTACTATCAAGGTAATGGTGCAGTATTAAGGGGGACTTGGTATCTGATAGATGGAAGTTACTATAGATTTTCTGATAATGGATATATACTTGTAAATCAGTGGTTCCAAGATAATTCAAATTGGTATTATCTTGGTGGTGATGGAAGAATGCTTCTCGGTTGGCAGTGTATAAATGGCACCTGGTATTATTTTAAACCACAAAATGGAAATGGATATGGAACCATGTATAGAAATACTACACTTCAAATAACTGATGGTGTATGGGGTACTGGTAATTATGCTTTTGATGCCAATGGAGCAACCGTTATGAATGCATGGTATGGTGGATATTACTACGGCAGAGATGGAAAAAGAACAAACTAATAAAATAAGTTTTTTACATAGGAATTGGAATCCAAAGAAAGTTTTTTATGTAGCGATGATAGTCATAGTGGCTATCATTGCTATTATTTTAGTAGACCTAATAAATAAAAATACAAGAAGTGATGAAAGTGGGACTGATAATTATTTAACTAGTGATATAAGTGTAAAATTAAATGATGATGAAAAGATTGACAAGTTTATAAGAGATTATTTTTTAGCAAGAACTGATCTTAATTATTCAAAGATTTTTTCAGCTTTTGGAAGAGATTATTATAAAGAGGAAAGAGAAGAATCAGCAGATACATTTAAGAAAACTATTGATAACATAAGATATGAAAGAATATTTATAAAAAGTTATGACAACATAAAAATCTATGTCGCAAATGGTTTTGATGAAGATGAAAAAATATGCATAGTGACATATGATATGTCATTTGGATTTACCACTGATAAAGCACCTACAATCATACTATTTTATCTTGAAGAATATGGTGACACATATATTATAAAAGAAAACTTGGATGTAGGTACAAGCAAGTATGTCGTTGATGTAGTTAATACGAAGATAGTGAAAGATTTGTATAATGAAACATATGCACAATTAAATAGAGTATTAAATAGCAATGAGAGTCTTAAATTAGCATACAATTCTTTCAGACAATCAGAAATGAATATGAAATCAAGTCTTGGATCATTACATAAAAAAGAAATTATAGAGAAAATAACTGCAAATAAAATAGACCCAGTTAAAGATGCAGATGAAATATATAAAGAAATTATAGAAAAGAAAGAAGATGAAACTCGCTACAATGTATTAAATGAATATCTTGATAGGGTCATAGCATCACTTAGTATCGTTCAGAGGGCATATTGATATGAAACTTACAGAGTTTGAATACAATTTGCCAAAGGAGTTAATTGCCCAAGATCCATTATCAAATCGTGATGAGTCAAGATTATTAGTGATAGATAAAAAAACTGGAGAGCTGTCACACAAAACATTTAAAGATATAATCAACTACTTGGATAAAGGGGACACTCTTGTATTAAATGAGACAAAAGTCATACCCGCAAGACTTATTGGCAATATCATAAAAGTAGATAATACACAATTTGAAAATGAAACTTCTGCAACTAAAAATAGCTCTAATGGCACTCTTGGAAAGACATGCGAGATTTTTCTTTTAAAAAGAATCAGTGATAAAAGTTGGGAGTGCCTAGTTAGACCAGGCAAAAAATTAAAAATAGGGACAAAAGTTTCTTTTGGTGATGGTAGACTCACTTGTGAGATTAAAGATATAGTTGAAGATGGAAATAGAATTGTAGAGTTTAAGTTTAATGGCATATTTGAAGAAATACTTGATGCTCTTGGAGAAATGCCACTACCACCATATATCACACATAAACTTGATGATAAAAATAGATATCAGACAGTTTATGCTAAAAATGCTGGGTCTGTTGCAGCTCCAACTGCAGGATTACATTTTACAGAAAAACTTCTTAAAGATATAAGTGATAAAGGTGTAAATGTTGTATATGTTACTTTGCATGTATCACTTGGTACATTTAGACCAGTGCATGAAGAAAATATAGAAGAACATCATATGCACACAGAAGAATATTTTGTGCCAAAGATTGTTGCTGATAAGGTAAATGAGGCGAAACTCAATAACAAAAAAGTAATCTGTGTAGGAACAACAAGTGTAAGAAGTATAGAGTCAGCTTCATACTATGATGAGGATAAAAAAACTTATCTATTAAAAGAGACACATGGCGAGACTAATATATTTATCTATCCTGGGTATAAGTATAAATTGGTTGATTCGCTTATCACAAACTTTCATCTTCCAGGGTCAACTCTTATAATGTTGGTATCAGCACTGTCATCAAAAGAAATAGTTATGAGGGCTTATAATGAGGCAATTAAAGAGAAATATAGATTTTACAGTTTTGGTGATGCCTGTTTTTTCCATTAATATAGTGAAAGTAGATTATGAGATTAAATAAAAGATTAGTTGAACTTGGGTATTGCTCAAGAAGAAACGCTGACAAGTTAATAGATGAAGGTAGAGTAAAAGTTAATGGAAAAGTTGCTGTGCTTGGTGAGCAAGTTTCTGAAACTGATGATATTGAAATTGACGGGGAAGAAATAGCAAAAGATGATGAAAAAATAATTCTTGCATATAATAAGCCAAGGGGAATCGTTTGTACAGAGAGCAATGTTGAAAAGTCAGAAAAGATTAGTGATAAGATTAAAGAGTTTGGTTTTGGAAAGAGACTTTTTACAGTGGGAAGACTTGATAAAGATTCTACGGGACTCATACTAATAACAAATGATGGAGATTTTGCTAAAGAAGTTACAAATACTCATAAAGATTATGAAAAGGAATATGAAGTCAGAGTTAATAAACCAATAACAGGTGATTTTATAAGTAGAATGCAACAGGGCATCTATCTTGATGAGATAGACAAGAAAACAAAACCTTGTAAAGTCCACCGCTTTGGAAAAGAGCTATATAGATTTTCTATAACTATCACACAAGGATTAAATAGGCAAGTTAGAAGGATGTGTAAGGCTTTGGGTTATCACGTAGTAGACTTAAAACGCACTCGTATAATGAAATATAAACTTGGAAATCTAAAAAGTGGAGAATTCAAAGTAATAAAAAAGAGCGACATATTTTAAATATTGTATAATTTCGTATGAATAAGCAAGAAGCAAAAAAAAGAATAGAAGAGTTAAATAAGAAATTACTTGAAGCAAGTGAAGCATACTATAACGAAGATAGAGAAATAATTTCTAATTTTGAGTATGATAAGCTTTATGATGAGATGAAAGAGCTTGAAGATAAGTTTGATATACATATGTCAAATTCACTTACTCAAAATGTGGGATACGAAGCGGCAGAGTTTCTTCCTAAAGTTAGACATGAGAAACCAATGCTCTCACTTGATAAGACAAAAGATAGAGAAGTTCTAAAAGATTTTTTGGGAGATAAAATTGGAGTTTTATCATATAAACTTGATGGATTGACTATAGTACTTACATATGAAGATGGAAAGTTTGTCCGTGGTGTGACAAGAGGAAATGGAGAGATAGGCGAAGATATCTCAAATAATATACCAGCTTTTTCAAATGTGCCACTTAAGATTTCATATAAGGGTCATCTCATATTAAGGGGAGAGGCAATTATAACTTATAGTGACTTTGAAAAGATTAATAATGAGATGGCTACTGGTATAGAGAAGTATAAAAATCCAAGAAACCTATGCTCTGGTTCAGTTAGACAACTTGATCCAAATATAACAAAAAAAAGAAATGTAAAACTTGTTATCTTTTCTTTGGTTGAACTGGGAGCAGATAAAAAAACAAAGGAAGAAGAAGAGATTAACAAGACATATGAGAGTCAGTTAAACTTTCTTGATGAACTTGGTTTTGAAACAGTTTTCCATAAATTAGTTGATGCTAATAATATATTAGATACAATAGAGTGGTATGCGAAAGATGTAGTAAATAATGACTATCCATCAGACGGATTAGTTTTAATGTATAATGATATAAAATATGGCTTGTCACTTGGAAACACATCGAAGTTTCCAAGAAATGCACTTGCATTTAAGTGGCAGGATGAAACTGCAGTGACAACTCTTCGAGATATAGAGTGGTCGCCAAGTAGGACAGGACTTATAAATCCTGTAGCAGTATTTGATACAGTTGAGCTTGAAGGAACAAATGTATCAAGAGCTTCTCTTCACAATATATCTATCATGGAAGATTTAAAGATAGGTATAGGAGATCAGATTAAAGTTTTCAAAGCAAATATGATTATCCCACAAGTTGAAGAGAACTTAACTAAAAGCAATACATTTAAGCCACCAAGTAAATGTCCTGTTTGTGGGAGTAAAACTGTAATAAAAAATAATGATGGTGTCAAAACTTTATTTTGTGAAAACCCTGATTGTGCTATAAAGAATATAAAGGGTTTTGAAAACTTTGTGTCAAGGAACTGCATGAATATAGAAGGTATAAGTATATCAACTATAGAAACTTTTATAGAGATGGGCTTTATAAAAGAATATGCAGACATATATAAGCTTGATAAATATAAAGATAAGATAGTTGCACTGGAAGGATTTGGAGAAAAATCTTACACAAATATTATTAATGCTATAAATGCAAGTAGAGACACAGAATGTTACAGAGTTATTAATTCACTTGGTATACTTGGTATAGGAACAGCAAATGCAAAACTTTTAGCAAAACATTTTGACAATGATTTGCAAGAATTAAGAAATGCTAAAATAGATGACCTTATCTCTATAGAAGAAATCGGTCCAGTACTTGCAGATTCTGTATATAAGTATTTTAATGACAAAAAAAATGCAAAGATTGTAGATGATTTAGTTAAAGAACTTAATATAAAAAAGGACAATAAGTCAACAAATCTAAAACTTGATGGTATGATATTTGTCATCACTGGCTCACTTGAAAACTATAGTAATAGAGATGAACTTGTGAAAGTGATTGAAGAAAATGGTGGAAAGACTTCAAGTTCAGTAAGTAAGAATACTACTTACCTTATAAATAATGACCAAGCAAGTAATTCAACTAAAAATAAAAAGGCAAAAGAACTTGGGGTTAAGATTATAAGCGAATCAGATTTTGAAAAATTAATTAGTTGAGATTTTGATTAATTATTATAGATAAGTATAAAGTTTTATATTTGTGTGTGGAAACATATGGATATATGGGAGAAATTATGAATGGTGTAATAGCAACAGTTTCAGAAATAGCAAAAACCAAAATTGGATATGATATTGCCTTTCCTAATATTGGTATTTTTATAACTAACTTACGAAATACAATTCATATAGGCAATTTTACAATAGCATATTATGGAATTATCATTGCGATTGGTATGCTCATTGCATTTACTATAGTTACAAGGCTTTCAAAAAAACTTGGGATTAATGATGATATTTTTTATGATATATTTATTATAGTGATAGTCTTTGGAATAATCGGTGCAAGAGCATATTATGTTATCTTTAGATGGGACTATTATCAGATTAGACCTTATGAGATTTTAGATATTCGAGCAGGAGGTCTTGCTGTATTTGGTGGAATACTTTTAGCTGGTACTGCTATAGTCATATATAGTTTATGGAAGAAAATAAACTTTTTAAAAGTTCTTGACCTAACTATGATTGGAGTGACTATCGGACAAGCGATAGGAAGATATGGCAATTTCTTTAATATGGAAGCCTTTGGAGAATATACCAATAACTTACTTGCGATGAGACTACGAATGGAGTATTTAGATTCATCAAATATCACTTTCTTACAATCACTAAATACTATTACTGAAGATGGTATAGAGTACATACAGGCTCATCCAACATTTTTCTATGAGTCAACTCTCAATTTGATTTTATTCTTTATCCTAATATATATTATATTGAAAAAACATATATTTGATGGTCAGATTTTAGCGACATATCTAATAGGTTATGGAGTGATAAGATTTTTTGTAGAAAGTTTAAGAACTGATAGTTTGATGATAGGTGCTTTCAAAGTCTCACAAATTGTTGCCATACTTTGTATAATTGCTGGAGCCATTATTTATATATTGCACTTTAAAAAAGTAAAACCATTTGTGAAAGTGGAAAAGATTGACAAAAGTATGAAAAAGGCAAAGGGAGAATAAAAATGAAACTTGGAATAGTAGGTCTACCTAATGTAGGAAAATCAACTTTATTTAATTCTATAACAAAAGCTGGTGCAGAATGTGCCAATTATCCTTTTTGTACTATTGAGCCAAATGTGGGAGTGGTGCCAATACCTGATAAGAGACTTGAAGAATTGGCAAAACTTTATGATTCAAAAAAAATTACTTATGCAACTATTGAATTTGTGGATATAGCAGGATTAGTTAAGGGAGCGTCAAAGGGAGAAGGTCTTGGAAATCAGTTTCTTGCAAATATAAGAGAGACAGATGCGATTGTACATGTAGTAAGATGTTTTGAAGATTCAAATATAGTTCATGTGGATGGAAGTATAGATCCACTTCGCGATATAGATGTTATTAATATGGAATTAATTTTTGCAGATCTTGAGACATTGGAAAAAAGACTTTCAAAGTTAAAACATCAGATGAATAATGATAAAGAAGCTAAAGTTGAGTATGAATTACTTGAGAAACTAAAGAAGCATCTTGAAGAAGGAAAAGTTGCTATATCTTTTGAGACAAAGGATGATGATGAGACAAAAGTTGTAAAAGATTTAAATCTTCTCACATATAAAAAAGTTATCTATGCACTCAATGTTGCAGAAGATGATATTGCAAATGATGGTATGAATAATGAAAATGTGAAAAAGGTAAAAGAGTACGCAACGAAAAATGGTTCAGAAACATTTGTGTTATGTGCAAAAGTTGAAGAAGAACTTGCTGGTTTGGAGGATGCAGAAAAGGAAGAGTTTTTAAAAGAACTGGGGCTTAAAGAGTCAGGACTTGATAAACTTGTGAAGGCAAGTTACAAATTACTTAATCTTATGTCATTTTTAACAGCTGGAGAAACGGAGACAAGAGCGTGGACAATTACGATAGGTACAAAAGCACCACAGGCTGCAGGAAAAATACATACAGATTTTGAAAAAGGATTTATAAAAGCAGAAGTTGTTAATTATAAAGATTTATTGGAACTCGGGTCTGTAGCAAAGGCAAAAGAAAAAGGTCTTGTTAGAATGGAAGGAAAAGACTATGTAGTTCAAGATGGAGATGTGATACTCTTTAGATTTAATGTATAAAATATAGATGGCAAAGCAAAAGAAAACTAAATTAAAGACAAAGCATAGAGTTACTAGAGCCGAAAAAGTATCAAAAAAAGAACAGGCTGAGAAAAACTCTTTTATTAGAGTTATTGGTACAATCATAGCCTTTTTTATAACAATCTTTATAGCTCTATCTATTTTCTCATTATGTGGAAGTATAGGAAATGTAGTTAGGTCGGCAGTACTATCTTTTTTTGGAACATTTGGTTACTTTTTTCCTATAGTAATGGGGATATCTATATTAATCTCATTATTTAATACTGAAAAGAAATCCAATATAAAAATATATTCACTAATTTTCTTATATATTTCACTTGTTTGTTTTTTTGAAAGTTTTATTCACGATTTTTCAATTGAGACAGACTTTTTTGCTTCAATCGATGAAAGTATCAAAAGAGCAACCAATTACTTTTCATTTTCAGAAGATAATTTTAGTGGTGGTATAGTTGGAAATGCCATATCTTATATCTCTTATAAAGCAATAGGAAAAGTTGGCTCACTTACATTATTTTCTGTTTTGTCATTAATTACATTTATATTGCTATTTGGACTTGGCATATCTCGAGATATAGCTATTTTTTTCAAATCAATATTTTTATTTATACCAAATCTTATTGCAAGACACAATGAGAGAAAGGAAGAGGATAGAAGAACAGAAATTACTAATGAAGAAATACTGAAAGACACCATTGCTAAAAACAAAAAAGTTAATATGCAAGTTACTTTTGATAATGCATCAAGTGGAAATAGACTTGTCCTAGAGCCGGTAGAGGATACTACGAAAAGAAAGTTTGATACTTCAAATATAAATATAACGGCGAAAGATATTCAATCAAGATTTTATACTCAAGAAAGTGAAGAAAGACATGAAGGTAGTGACAAACAAAAACTTCTAAATGAGATGAAAAAAAAGAGTATAAATGAGATACTTTATGAACAACAAGAAAAAGGGATAGCTAATCCATCTTTTTTCTATACAGATGGTATGAAGCCGATAGATAAGCTTGAGAATATCAATGTGCCTAAACCAAGTGACAATGTCTTTGAAAACTCTTATATAGATGTAAGTAAAGCAAAAAGAGCAGTAGATGAAAGTAGTGATTTTGAAGATTCAGATTCAGCATTTAATGATGATGAAAAAAGTTTCGCAAGAGGGCTTACTAATTTACGAAATGACAAAAATATAAAGGGTGATGCAGAAGATTTATTATCTAATATAAAAGATCAAGATATTGAGTTAAAAAATAATTCACTTAAAGATGAAAATCAAATTATAAAGACTAAAAAGAATAGGAAAAGATATAAGTTTCCACCAACAAATCTTCTAAATAGAAGTGAAAGAACAGTAAAAGCATCAGACCCAAGTCTAAATGAAAAAGCGAATATATTAGTAGAGACACTTAAAACTTTTGGAGTTGGTGTGACAGTGACAAATATTACTGTCGGACCATCTGTGACAAGATTTGAATTAAAGCCAGATATTGGAGTTAAAATATCAAAGATTTTATCTCTTGAAAATGATGTAAAACTTGCACTTGCTGCAAGTGAGATAAGAATAGAAGCACCGATACCAGGTAAGTCTGCAATAGGAATTGAAATAGCAAATGCGAAGAGTAGTGGAGTTTTACTTGGAGACATTATCGCTACATCAGAGTTTAGAAATGCAGAGTCAAAACTTACCGTAGCAATCGGAAAAGATATATCAGGAAGAGCTATCATCACAGATTTAAGAAAGATGCCACATTTGCTTATTGCTGGTGCGACTGGGTCAGGTAAGTCTGTGTGTGTAAATAGTATCATAACTTCACTTATCTATAAATCAAGTCCAGATGATGTAAGACTTATAATGGTGGATCCTAAAGTTGTAGAACTTCAAGTTTATGATGGCATACCACATTTACTTATTCCTGTAGTGACAAATCCTAAAAAGGCAGCTGGAGCACTTAATTGGGCTGTGTCTGAAATGACGAGAAGATATAATTTAATACAGGAAAAGAGAGTTAGAGATATAGAGAGTTACAACCAAGCTATAGAGGGTGACATCAATAAGATAGGAATTAATGAAGATAATGAAGCAGCACTTGAACCAGTTAGTAAACTTCCTTATATAGTTATAATTATCGATGAGTTTGCAGACCTTATGATGGTTGCTTCAAAAGATGTTGAAAACTCTATTATGAGAATAGCACAACTCGCAAGAGCCTGTGGAATATATCTTATAATTGCAACTCAACGCCCTACAGTAAATGTCATATCTGGAAGTATCAAGACAAATGTACCAAGTAGGATTTCATTTGCTGTCTCGTCAGGTATAGATTCGCAAACAATACTTGATAGAAGGGGAGCTGAAAAACTTTTAGGTCATGGAGATATGCTATATTTCCCACAGGGTATACCTGAACCTATAAGAGTGCAGGGTTGCTATGTGTCAGAAGAAGAGATATTGAATGTTGTAAGTTTTGTAAAAGATGATGCAGTT
The DNA here is from genome assembly GCA_017634065.1 of Lachnospiraceae bacterium. Lineage (GTDB taxonomy): Bacteria > Bacillota > Clostridia > Lachnospirales > Lachnospiraceae > UBA3633. The sequence continues at coordinate 30,857 of JAGBOC010000011.1, forward strand.
CACTATGATGAGATTGCAGAGAATGCAATAGATAAAGGTGTAGCCTATGAAGGTAATGCCTATGACCCAAATGAAAAAGATGATATGTTTTTGGAAGCAGGAAGATTGGTTATAGATCAACAAAATGCGTCTATTGGTATGCTTCAGAGAAGATTTAGAATGGGATTTAATAGGGCAGCAAGAGTTATAGATCAACTTGAAGCAGAAGGTGTTATATCACCTCAAGATGGAAAGAAACCGCGTGAAGTATTGATGAGTGCGATAGATTTTGAAAATAAATTCGGAGGATAAATGCTATTTAGCTCTATTGTATTTCTATGGGTATTTTTACCTATAGTAATTATTATCAATTACCTATTTAATTTAATATTTAAAGATGAGAAAAAAAGAATTCAAGCAAAGAATACTTTTCTTTTGATAGCAAGTTTATTTTTCTATGCATGGGGTGGAATTTATTTTTTTTCTATAATGATTTTCTCAATCATAATTAATTTTTTTGGTGGATACGTAATTTCGAAACTTGGCGATAAACATAGATTCTTAAAAGGGTTAACACTTTTTGTGACGATACTTCTAAATATTCTAAATATCGGATATTTTAAGTATTTTAATATGATAGTTATCATCATAGAACAGGCAATGGCAAAAAGTAGCAGTGAAAGTTTCTTAAATAATATTTTATATATGAGAGGAACTGGGGCACTTGGATTTGAAAAAGTAATACTTCCTATCGGCATATCATTTTTTACATTCCAGGCTATGTCTTATGTAATTGATGTATATAGAAAGGAAGCGCAGTCACAAAAAAATATATTTGATTTTGCCCTTTACGTATCTCTATTTCCACAGCTTATTGCTGGACCAATAGTAAGATATTCAGATGTTGCACTACAAATCAATGGAAGAGTGGAAACATTAGATAAGTTCACAAGAGGAATAAAGAGATTTTGCTATGGGCTTGGAAAAAAAGTTCTACTTGCAAATACATTTGCACTTGTAGTTGATAGAATATGGGAACTTGATTTAAGTAACATAGGATTTCTCATTGCATTATTAGTTACGATATCATATGCTATGCAAATCTATTATGACTTTTCAGGTTATTCTGATATGGCGATAGGTCTTGGACTTATGTTTGGTTTTGAGTTTAAGGAAAACTTTAATTATCCGTATATGTCATTATCAATAACAGAGTTTTGGAGAAGGTGGCATATATCACTTTCTACCTGGTTTAAAGAATATGTCTATATACCACTTGGGGGAAATAGACAGGGTATGTTTAGAACATGCTTAAATCTTATGATAGTATTTTTGCTTACAGGTATCTGGCATGGTGCTAATTTTACTTTTATAATCTGGGGCATCACCTATGGGATAATACAGATAATCGAAAAACTATTTCTTTATAGGCTTTTGCAAATGAATAAGTTTAAGATAATAAACTGGCTATATACATTTATAGTTGCGACACTTCTCTTTGTCGTCTTTAGAAGTAATAATATTTTTGAAGCAGGAACAGTTATAAGTCAATTTGCAAACTTTAATTCTAAATATAATATTATGACTTATCTATCAATGAAGTTTATCATAACACTTTTAATTGCGATATTGTCTATGGGGATTTTGCAATCAGTTTTTAATAAAGTATATGAGAGAATAAAAAATAATTTTGTAGTTCATATAATGGATGCATCATTTCAATTAATCATACTTATGTTATCAATATTAAGCATAGTTGATGGGACATATAATCCATTTATATATTTTCAGTTTTAGATGTTTAAGAGATTTCAAAACTTAATATTTGTTTTGCTATTCATTGCAATTCTTGCAGGACCAATGATTTCTTGGTCTGTAATTTCTTGCCTTAGTATCAATAATCCAAGTATCATGGAAAGCTTTGAATTTGACTTAAATGAGAAGAGAAAAAAGGCAACAATAAGTGAAGCCATAGATTTATCAAAGCTTTCTTCTGAACTAGAGAACTATTATAATGACAGATTGCCATTTAGGTCAGCTCTTATAACTTTCAAGAGATATTTAGATGCCAAGATTGAGGAACCTTATAAAAATAAGATTGAAGGGGTGCTTCTTAAGTTCTTTTCTAAAAAGAGAGATGCAAAAGTTGGTGATGCTCTTACTATTGTAGAGGGTCAAGAAAGACTTATGGATGATGCTGTAGCTAAATACTTAAATCATGGTCTTTATAAAGATGAGATTGATCCATATGATGCTACAATTGAGTTTCCTATAAAGTATCTTAATAATCCAAGAGTAATTCAGGGACAAAGTGATTGGCTATACCTAAATGAAAATAACATACCATACTATTTAGGTACAAATGTGATTGCAAGTGATTCAGAAATCAAAAAGCACATTGCACCATATTTAAGACTTAAGAAAAAATGTGATCAGGTTGGAAAAAGATTAGTCATTCTTATCTGTCCAGAAAAAGAAGAGATATATCCTGAATATATGCCTACGATGGATATTGTAAATGAAAAAGAGGCAATCATATATATAAGAGACTATATAAGAGATAATACAGATTTGACATATATCTATCCAAAAGAAGAATTACTTAAGTATAAAAAAGATTACATTGTTTATAAAAAGTATGATAGTCACTGGAATGCCATAGGTGGATATATAGCTTCAAATGAGATTAAAAAGTCACTTGGTGTTGCGACGATACCGCTTCGTGAGTTAAAACTTAGGAAGGAACCAGCACTTGATGCTGACCTTGCATATTATGGAAATACTTCAGTGGAATCATTCCCTATGTCATTTAAATATGTATTTGAGAACTATAAACTTAACCATCATCCTGAATATGTATTTGCAAAAGATCCTTTGACGCTTGATTCTTTTACAACTCATTGTGCAGAAGGATTTGACCATAAAGTATTTCTTATTGGTGATTCGTTTAGAGAAGCACTTGAAGAGTTTTTGATTAAGGACTTTAATGAATTGTATTGCAATACATTTGTAAATGCAACGGATGGATTTATCAAGGAAGAAGTAAAGAGAGCAGATGATATAGTGATTACTCTTGTCGAAAGAAATGAAGGAATAGTATTACCACAACTTTGTGATATTTTATATAACATTTTAGGAGAATATCAGAATGAAGTTAATACATTCATTAGAGAAAATAGTAAGTAAACTTGACTATAAAATATTATATGGGGAAATGAGAGATATCTCTATAAATAGTGTGGTTTATGATTCACGAAGTGTTAAAGAAAACGATTTATTTATTTGCTTAAATGGTTCAAGATTTGATTCGCACACGAAAATTGATGAAGTTGTAAAAAGTGGTGCCAGTGTAATTGTAGTTGAAGAAGGAAATAAGAACATAGAGGGTGCTAATTTTGAAAATGCAATTGTTTTGGCAGTAAAAAATACAAGAGTAGCACTTGCTATTATATCCAAAGCTTATTTTGATGATTCTTCTGATAAATTGAAAATTATAGGGGTCACTGGTACAAAAGGAAAAACTACGACATCATTTATGATAAAGAGTATACTTGAAGAGTTTGGATATAAAGTAGGCATGATTGGCACGATAGGCATTTTCATAGGAGATACCCATATACTTACTGATAATACTACACCTGAAAGCTATGTCCTCTATGAGAGTTTTGCCAAGATGCTTGATGAAAATATAGAATATGTGGTGATGGAAGTATCATCTCAAAGTTTAAAATATAATAGAGTTTATGGCATTACATTTGACTATGCAGTATGGACAAATATCGCTTATGAACATATCGGAGAAAATGAGCATAGTGATTTTGATGACTACCTATCATCAAAACTTAATATTTTTTCAAGATGTAAAAATGCCGTTATAAATACTGACACAGATTATTATAATGAAGTTATAGATGCTTGTAAAAAGAATAATGTAAAAGTTTTTGAGAAAAAAGGAAGAGTTAAGTATAGTCTGATGTTGCCGGGTGAGTACAATATAGATAATGCTAATCTAGCTTTAACCTTTGGCAGAGCAGTAGGTATTGATGATAATATAATAAAAACTGCACTTGAGAAAACTATAGTACCAGGAAGATGCGAATTAGTATATAAAAATGATGATTTTAAGGTTATAGTAGATTTCTCTTATGAAAATAATGGAGCATTGAAGTTTTTAAATACTATAAGAGAAGAGAATCCGAAACGAGTTGTGACAGTATTTGGTTGTGGCGGGAATAGGTCAAAAGATAGACGCTATGGTATGGGCGAAGTAGCAGGAAAGCTTTCTGATTTTGTTATATTGACAGCTGATAATTCAAGATTTGAAAAGACACTTGATATAATTTCTGATATAGAGTCAACACTTACAAAACATAAGAAAAAGAATGATTTAGAACATGGCTATATAATTAGAGAAGATAGGCGAGAAGCGATAGAGTATGCTATAAAAAATCATAAGAAGGGTGATGTCATTTGTGTGATGGGCAAAGGTCATGAACCTCTTATGGAAATGAATGGAGAAAAGATTAGATTTTTAGATAAAGAAGTAATACTTGATATCATAGATAAAATGTAGTGATGAAAATGGAGAAAATGTTTGCAAGTATAATAGTAGACATTACGACAAGTGCCTTAAATAAACCTTTTATATATGTGATTCCTAATGACTTACTAAATGAGATTAAGGTAGGAGATAAGGTTGTCTTTCCATTTGGAAATGGTAATAATGAAAAAGAAGGCTTCGTTATAGAAATACTTAATCTTGAGGAATTAAAAAAGAAAAAATATTATATAAATGATGCTTATTTTAAAAGAGCAGATGCGATAGAAAGCCTAAAAAAAATATATAGGATTGCTAATAATAAAATAGCAATAAGTCAGATACTATTAAAAATTGCTATTTTTTTATGCCGTGAGTATAGTGCTCCATTATCTAATTGCTTAAAGGCAGTTTTGCCAGTAAAAAGAATTGTCAGAAAAAATAAACGACAGGTTGATGCTTCGACAAAATATGATGTCGATGAATCTTATAAGAAATTAAGAGAAGATATTGTATTAAATGAAGAGCAAAATAGTACTATCAAGAAAATACTTGAATATTATAAAAAGAATACATTTAGTGAGCATCTTATCTATGGTGTAACTGGTTCAGGGAAAACCGAGGTCTATATAAAGGTTATTGAAGAAGTTTTAAAAGATAATAAACAAGTAATTGTTTTGATACCAGAGATAGCACTAACTCATCAAACTGTCATAAGATTAAAAGAAAAGTTTCCTGATGATATAGCAATAATACATTCGAGGATGAGTGATGGTGATAAATACATACAGTATAAAAAGTGTGAAGAAAAAAAAGCTTCAGTTTTGGTAGGACCAAGAAGTGCTGTATTTGCACCATTTGATAATTTGGGTCTTATAGTTATAGATGAGGTAAATGATTCATCTTACAAATCTGATATAACTCCAAGATACAATACGCTTGATGTGGCAAGATACAGATGTAAGGAACAAAATGCAACTTTGATAACTCTTTCGGCAACACCAAATATTGATTTGTATTATGAAGCGAATAATAAAAGTGATATAGTTTTACATAAACTTCCTAAAAGAGCTAATTCTGATTTGCCAAAAGTTACTATAGTTGATATGAAGAAAGAAAAGAAAAATGGCAATAAATCTATCTTTTCATCATATCTTGTAAGTAAGATAAAAGAAAGATTGGAAAAGAAAGAACAGATAATGCTCTATATGAATAGAAGAGGATATAATACGATTTTTACTTGTAAGGAATGTGGTATGACATATAAATGTCCTCACTGCGATGTAGCATTAGTGTCACACTATGATGGAATGCTCAAGTGTCACTACTGTGGATATGAGATAAAAGAACCTATGCTTTGCCCTAACTGCAAGTCAAATGAAATAGAAAAGTATGGTATGGGTACTGAAAAACTTGAGGAACTCTGTATAGAAGCATTTCCAGAGGCTCGAGTATTGAGAATGGATAGAGATACAACAAGTGAGAAAGATGGCCATGATAAAATAATTGAGAAGTTTAGGAAAGGAATGGCAGACATCTTGATTGGAACTCAAATGATTGTGAAAGGTCATGATTTCCCAAATGTTACACTTGTTGCTATTATACAGGCAGATTTATCACTGTATTCTGAATCATATAAATCAGCAGAAGACACTTTTTCACTACTTACACAGTGTATAGGGAGAAGTGGTAGAAATAAAGCAGGAGAATCTATAATTCAGTGTTATGATACAGATAGTTTTGTCTATAACTTGATAAAGGAACAGGACTATGAGAAGTTTTATAATGAAGAGATAGTGAGAAGAAAAAAATTACTATACCCTCCATTTATGAAACTATTAAATATAAGAGTTGGGACTAATAATGAGTCTTACCTTACAAACTTTATGAAGGATTTGAAAGTGATTCTTGATAATAAAAATGAGGTTGAGGCAAAAATACTTGGACCTACAAAGACAAATCCTGAAAAATTGAAAGATATGCATTTTAGAAAAATAATAGTAAAGTGTAAGACAATAGATGAAGCAAAGAAGTTTAGAGCGATTTGCAAAAAGTTTAAGGAATATGCTGACAAAAAAAATATTCTTAAAATTGTATTTGACATAGAATGATGTTTAGTGTTTTTAAAAATAGCATATTGAGAGTAAAAAAAGAAACTATTCTATCAATGCTATTTATCTTGTGCGAAACTGCATTTGAGATAGTAGTTCCTTTTATGATGGCTAAACTTATAGATTTGGGAATAGAAAGTAGCAATATGGGTAATGTGTATAAGTTTGGGCTTATTATTATAGCACTTGTCATTGGACAAGGTCTTTCAGGTGTTTTTTGTGCAGTATTTGCTGTAAAGGCAGGTACAGGTTTTGCATTTGATTTGAGAGAAAGATTATTTAGAAAACTTCAGACATTTGCTTTTGCAAATATTGATAAGTTTTCGACAGGCTCACTTGTGACAAGAAGCACGACAGATATATCAAATGTGCAGAGAGCATTTCAGATGGTTATAAGAGGTGCTATCAGGTCTCTATCTATGTGTATTTTCTCGCTATATTTTGCCTTTAATATTAATGCAGAGATAGCAAAATACTTTACATTTATGATACCGACACTTCTTATATCATTTATTATTCTTTCAAAACTTGCTATGCCAATTTTTGAAAAAATGTTTACAGCCTTTGACTCGTTAAATAATATTATGTCTGAAAATATCCATGGTATAAGAGTAGTTAAGACCTTTAATCGTGAAGACTATGAATATGCTAAAATGAAAAAATCAGCTGATGACATATATAATTATTCAGTGAAAGCAGAGACTTATGTTGCTCTCTGGGACCCATTTATGAACATATCTATATATGTCATATTGATAATTATATCGTGGATAGGTGCGAAAGCAATAATAGCATCTGGCAATAACCCAGAGCTTGGACTTACGACAGGTAAACTCATGAGTTTAATTACATATGGTTTACAAATGCTTATGAGTCTTATGTTTATGAGTATGATATATGTTATGCTTGTCATCTCATCAGCATCTATAAAAAGAGTTGAAGAAGTGCTCGTTGAAGATACAAAGATTAAAAATCCAGAGAATCCTATTTATAATGTAGACAATGCAGAGATTGAGTTTAAGAATGTCAATTTTAAGTATAAAGAAGATGCCAAATCAAGAGTTCTTAAAGATATATCAATCAAGATAAATAGTGGAGATATGATTGGTATAATAGGTGGGACAGGCGCTGGAAAGTCAAGTTTTGTAAATCTTATACCAAGACTTTATGATGTAAGTACCGGTGAAGTGTATGTAGGTGGACATAATGTAAAAGAATATGATTTAAATACTTTGAGAAAATCTGTGGGCATAGTTTTACAAAAGAATATATTGTTTTCTGGAACGATAGAGAGCAATTTGAGATTTGGGAATGAAAATGCAACACTTGATGAGATGAAGGAAGCATGTGACATAGCTTGTGCACTTGAGTTTATAAATGAAAAACCTGAAGGTTTTGCTACAAAGGTTGAACAAAGTGGAAATAATTTTTCAGGTGGACAGAAACAGAGATTATCTATAGCGAGAACGATATTAAAGAAACCGAGAATTATAATTTTTGATGATTCTACTTCTGCTGTAGACACAAAGACTGATGCGAAGATTAGAAATGCAATTAAGAATAAACTGCCAAATACTACGAAAATAATTATTTCACAGCGTATCATATCTCTAAAAGAGTGTGATAAAATAATTGTGATGGATAATGGCAGAATAATAGCATATGATAGTCATGAGAAGCTTTTAGAGACTTGCAATTTATATAAAGAAATATATGATGTTCAAAATAGTTAATATATGGCGAGAAGAAGATACACAGGGGAACCTGCAAAAAAAGTAAAGAAGGGAACATTTACAAGACTTATAAGTCATATCTTACAGCATAAAGTAAGATTAGTTTTTATTGCGATAAGTATGATAGGTGCGACATTTGTAAATGTTGGAGCAAGTTTATTTCTCAAAATTGCTATTGATGGCTACATAACTCCTATGTTACTACAAGATAAGAATAACGTTGACTTTGAGCCATTTAAGTTAGCAATGCTTTATTTTGCTTTAATGCTTTTTATAGGAGTTATCTGCACATTAGTTTATAGATTACTGATGGTTAAGTTATCAAATGGTATTTTGAGAGACATAAGAGAACAAATGTATGAAAAGATGCAGAAATTGCCAATACGATATTTTGACCAAAATAAGGCTGGAGATATAATGTCAAGATATACAAATGATCTTGATACTTTTAGACAGGTTATTTCTGAAACGATACCACAGACTATAAGAGGTGGGCTTACATTTATAACTATATTTGCTAGTATGCTAATGCTTAGTATAAACTTATTTATAGTTGTATTAATTATGATTATATTTATGGTTTTGTTTACACGCTGGTCTGGGAATAGGTCACTTAAATCATATAGGAAGACACAAAGCTCTATAGGTGGACTTAATGGGTATGTAGAGGAAATGGTTCTTGGTTCAAAAGAAGTAAAAGTATACTGCTATGAAGAGAGAAATATTAATGAGTTCACAAAGAAGAATACTGAATGGGCTGAAGCAGTAGTTAAGGCAGATACTCTTAGCAACATTTTATTCCCATTTATGAATAGTTTGGGAAATATATTATATGTTATGATTGCTTTTGCTGGTGGCACGATGGCACTTAATGGTATAACTAATTATACTCTTGTCGGACCTACAGTTTTGACTATTGGCACTATTACTTCTTTTATGACATTTACAAAAACTTTCTCATCACTAATAGGAGAACTTAGTTCGCAGTTGCCATATCTTATGCAATCTCTATCTGGTGCTGAAAGAATATTTGAGCTTATTGATACAGAACCTGAAATAGATAATGGAACATATAGGTTGGAAAAAATTGAAAAAGACAAGTGGCAGTGGAATAATGGTGAGAACAAAGTTCCACTTGTCGGAAACATAGTTTTAGACAATGTAAGCTTCTCATATGAAGAAAATAAACCAGTATTAAAGAATATAAATGTCTATGCTGATAAGGGACAAAAAGTTGCTCTTGTAGGAGCGACGGGTGCAGGGAAAACGACTATTACTAATCTTATAAATAGATTTTATGAGATTAATGATGGAACCATAACCTATGATGGCATAAATGTAACTCATATAAAGAAAAAAGACCTTCGTGAATCTCTTGCGATAGTTCTGCAAGATGTCAATTTATTTACTGGGACAATAATGGAAAATATAAGATATGGTAAATTAACTGCTACTGACGAGGAATGTATAGAGGCAGCGAAACTTGTGTATGCAGATTCATTTATTGAGATGCTCCCAGATGGTTATAATACTGTTATAAAAGGCGACAGTGGTAGCCTTTCACAAGGGCAAAAGCAACTTATATCAATAGCAAGAGCAGCAGTTGCTGACCCACCTTGTCTTATACTTGATGAGGCTACATCGAGTATAGATACCAGAACTGAAAAATTAGTTCAAAAAGGTATGGACTCAATTATGAAAGGTCGCACGGTATTTATAATAGCGCATAGGCTATCAACTATAAGAGATGCAGATGTGATCATGGTTATGAGAAATGGTGAAATTATAGAAAGAGGCTCTCATGAGTCGTTACTTGAGAAGAAGGGACATTATTATGAATTATATACTGGAAAAGTAGAGATAGATTAAAAAAGGGTTCAAATCATTGAACCCTTTTATTATTCTTCAAATATTGGAAGTGTATCTACATAGAGTAGGTTATCGTGAACATCATTACTCTCTTTAAATACACAACAATACCTAAGGACATTTATCTTATATTCTTCAAGTACATCCTTTATAGCAAATATAGTAGAACCGGTAGATATCACATCATCAACGAATAATGCATTTTTACCAGAGTACTTTTGTAGGCTTTTCTTATCGATGAATAATTGATTCGTGCCAGATGTAAAGGTTTTGACATGGGCTATAACAGGTTCCTCAAAGTTGATTTTTACTTTCTTTCTAAATACAAGTAGGTCGGTATTACAGAGATCTGCGACCCTTTGTGCAAGAGCGGCGCCTTTAGCCTCTGCAGATATTATGACATCTACATTCTGAAGGTTATTCTCTACTATCTTCTTGTATAAGTCCTTTGCAGCAGCCCTATTCATATTGACATCTGAATATGGGTCAAATACTGCTACATATTTATTTCCACCTATACCAGCTTTTGGTAATAGAAACTCTTTGCCATCCAATTTAATTTTATAGAACTTATCCATATAATGCCTCCTTAAAGTAACTTAATTATAACATATTTTAGTACCATTTTACTATACCATATATTGTGTTTGAGATTAAGTGGAAAATGGCTTTATGAATAGGTATTTTTAAGTTGTTTTATTGCTACTATTATGATAAAATATACAAATTATGGGCTAAAAGCCTATAGTTTTGTTGTAAATATAGTTTATAGCGGAGGGAATATGAGTAAAGCCGATGTTATATTTGTAAATATGTGTAGAGATATAATAGACAATGGGACTGACACGAAGGGAGAAAAGGTAAGACCACATTGGGAAGATGGTACACCTGCCTACACAATAAAAAAATTTGGAGTATGCAATCGTTATGATTTAAGAGACGAGTTCCCTGCTATTACTCTTAGACCAACTGGTCTTAAGAATTGTTTTGATGAGATACTTTGGATTTGGCAAAAGAAGTCAAATGACATAAGAGATTTAGGCTCTCATATTTGGGATGAGTGGGCAGGAAGTGACCATACTATTGGTAAAGCCTATGGATATCAGTTGAGTGTCAAACATAAGTATAAAGAAGGCGAATTTGACCAAGTAGATAGAGTTATCTATGACCTAAAAAATAATCCTTATTCTAGAAGAATTATGACAAATATCTATGTGCACCAAGATCTGCATGAGATGAATCTATATCCTTGTGCATACTCTATGACTTTTAATGTGACAAAGGATAAAAATAGTGATAAATTAGTTTTGAATGGATTATTAAATCAGAGATCAAGTGATGTTTTAGTTGCCAATAACTGGAATGTATGTCAGTATGCCTTACTTCTTATGATGTTTGCAAGAGAATGCGATATGATTCCAGGGGAACTTGTACATATGATTTCAGACTGCCATATTTATGATAGACATGTAGAGATAGTAGAAGAGATGATTAAAAGACCACAGTTCCCTGCACCAAAGGTAACATTAAACTCAGACAAAAAAAGATTTTATGATTTCGTTAAAGAAGATTTGATAATAGAAGATTATCAAAAGAATGAGCAGATAAAAAATATACCAGTTGCGATCTAGTAAATGAAGTTAAAGAAAATTATTGAAAATGTATTATTAACTTTTGTGTTTTTGGTAGTTATAGCATATCCCTGGGTTGCTAGTTTTTTGGGTATAGAAAATAATCTATCCGGAGCAGATGAAAAAGTTGAGTTTAGTTTTGAAAAAATAGATGACTATATCATACAAAACTTTCCAGGTAGATCGCTTCTTGTACGGACAAAGAATCAATTACTTTATTCGCTTTTTGATATGTCACCAAATACAAGTATTACAAAGGTTGGTGATACATTGTTTTCTACAGAGACACTTAATTATTACTATCATAGACTTCACAGTGTATCAAAAGATAAAATAGATACTTTGATAGATAAATTAACAAGATTTGATAAGATATGTAAAGATAGGGACAAGAAACTTCTTATAGTTCTTACACCTACTAAACCAAGATATTATAATGGGACACTACCTTTTGCTGATGATGTTATAATGCTCTATGAAAATGATGAAGAAGGTGATTTTGATAATATTCTTCCATACGACAAACTTGCCATGGCATTAAAGAAATCTGACCTTAACTACTTTGATGCAATTAATTACATTGACACACATAAGAAAACACTTATAGATGGGCAAGTTCCATTATTTTATAATAGTAGCCACCACTGGTCAGTGTATAAGGCAAATATGATTGGACTTGCACTTCACGACCATATGAGAAAGACTATGGGTATACATCTTCCTAAACTAACAATCAGTGCTACTCCATCAGATGTGGCTGAATATCCAGATGCAGACTTATTTAATGTATTAAATATATATGATAAACCAAAAGAGCAGTTTTATAAGACAGTAATGGAATATACTAATTTTGACAATGACAATTTAAACTTTACTGTACAAGGTGGAAGTTTTTTGGGCGGTCTACTTCTTCCACAGACAACGCTTAGTTTATTTGGTGATGTACTTCACATAGAAAATAAGATTTTGCTTTATAATAAATACAAAGATAATTATACTTTTGAAACTTACGATGAACTGGCTGAAAAGTTTAATCTTATAGAACATTTGCATAATACGGATATTTTTATCTTGGAAATCAATGAGTTAAATGTCTATAATGCCACATTTGGATTTATAGATTACTTGCTTATGCATGAGGAGGATATATAGATGGTATTCTCCTCACCGATATTTTTATTTTTGTTTTTACCTACATGTCTGCTCTGTTATCTCTTGACAAATCTTTTTGGAAATATCAAAGCAGAGAATATTTGTTTATTAATATTTTCAATTATTTTTTATGCATATGGTAGTATAGACTTTCTGCCAATCTTGCTTATATCAATAGGGATAAATTATATTTTTTCAAAACTGATTGATATAGTTGATAATAGAGCCTTAAAAGTTACAGTATTTGCAGTATCTATAGTTATAAATGTTGGACTGCTGATTATATATAAATATCTCAATTTATTTAGTGGATTTATATTTGGCGCTGACAAGGCAACTAATATAAAACTACCTATAGGAATATCATTTTATACATTTCAAGTTTTATCATATCTCATAGATGTGTATAAGGGAGAGGTTAAATCAAGTAATAGCATTATAGATTTTGCACTTTTTACCATGTTATTTCCACAGCTTATCGCTGGACCTATAGTTAGATATAGCACTATAGAACTTGAATTAAAAAAGAGAAGGACTATTTTTACTTCATTCTCAAATGGAATAATGAGATTTATGGTTGGCTTTACAAAAAAGATAGTCTTGGCAAATGCACTTGGCAGAATTGCTGACCTAGCTTTCAATGAACTTGGATATTATACTATGGGACCACTTCTCTCTGCATTTGTAATAATATGCTATAGTATGCAAATATATCTTGACTTCTGGGGATACTCTGATATGGCAATAGGGATTGGAGAAATATTTGGATTCTCTTTCCCTGAAAACTTCAATATGCCATTTTTGTCTACAAGTATATCAGAGTTTTGGAATAGATGGCACATAACTTTATCATCTTTTTTTAGAGACTATGTGTATATTCCACTTGGCGGAAGTAGGAAGGGACTTTTTATAACCTGTGTAAATCTTACCATAGTTTTTGCACTTTCAGGTTTTTGGCACGGAGCAAGTTTCAACTTTTTATTTTGGGGACTATATAATGCATTATTTCTTGTCATTGAAAGGATAGTTAGAACTAAAATAAAAATACATGTACCACAGACTATTTGTATTATATATGTATTCATAGTGTGGACTATTGGTATGATTTTATTTAGACTTGAGAGTTTTGAGCAGATTAGATTATTTTTGGAAGGAGCAGTTTCTTATCCATCATATAATTACTCGACGAGAGAATTAGTGAACGAAGTTTATAATCCATACTTCATAGTTTGCTTTGTAATGTCAGTACTATACCTTACTCCATTTTTTTCAAAAATAAAAAATGCACTCTATAATACCAAGTTTGGATTTATAATAGTTGATCTTGTTATCATAACAATGTTTTTATATGCTGTAGTAGAGATGCTTACTTCTGGATTTAATCCATTTATATATTTCAGATTTTAGAGAGATATGTCATAAAGGAGAGTCATGGGTATTTATGAAGAATTAGTTGAGCGTGGCCTTATAGCTCAAGTAACAAATGAAGAAGAAATAAAGAAAATGATAAACGAAGGGAAGGCAGTTTTTTATATTGGTTTTGATCCAACTGCTGACTCACTTCATGTTGGTCATTTTATGGCACTTTGTCTTATGAAGAGACTTCAAAGTGCAGGGAATCGCCCTATAGCACTTGTTGGTGGAGGCACTGGAATGATTGGCGACCCATCGGGTAGGACTGATCTTCGGAAGGTTTTGACTGTTGAAGATATAGACCATAATTGCGAGTGCTTTAAGAAGCAAATGTCAAGATTTATTGAGTTCGGAGAAGGGAAGGCAATGATGGTCAATAATGCTGATTGGCTTCGCAATCTAAATTATATAGAGTTTTTAAGAGATGTAGGACCTCACTTTAGTGTGAATAGAATGCTTACAGCTGAATGTTATAAACTTAGGATGGCAGAAGGACTTACATTTTTAGAGTTCAATTATATGATAATGCAGGCATATGATTTTTATAGTCTATTCCAAAAATATGGTTGCAATATGCAGTTTGGTGGAGATGACCAATGGTCAAATATGCTTGCAGGAACTGAACTTATAAGACGAAAACTTGGAAAAGATGCTCATGCTATGACTATAACACTTCTTACAAAATCAGATGGCAAAAAGATGGGAAAGACAGCTGGTGGAGCAGTGTGGCTTGATCCAAATAAGACAAAGCCATTTGAGTTTTACCAGTATTGGAGAGATGTTGAAGATGCAGATGTCCTAAAATGTATTAAGATGCTCACATTTTTACCACTTGATGAGATTAAGGAAATGGAGAAATGGAAAGGAGCAGAACTTAATAAGGCAAAGGAAATACTTGCATATGAACTTACTAAACTTGTGCATGGGGAAGAAGAAGCGAAGAAGTGTGATGCGGCAGCAAAATCTGCATTTGGTGGTGATTTAGATAAGGCAGAAATTCCAAAACTTGAATTGAAAGAATCAGATTTAGTAGATGGAAAGATAGATGTCGTTAAAGCACTTGTACTTTCTAAATTATGTACTTCAAATGGTGATGCGAGAAGAAATATAGAGCAAGGCGGAGTAACAGTTGATGACAATAAAGTAACAGATGTAAAGATGAGTATAGAAAAAGATAAACTTAAAGATAAGGGAGTAGTTATAAAAAGGGGAAAGAAAAACTTCATAAGAATAGTATTATCAGTTATCGTAGCAAGTTTTTTTGTTTTAACCTAGTATTTGCAACAAATGGTCCAGGTGATACTAGGGTTATACAAGGGAGAGATGATTTAGACATAACCATTAATCTAAAAAGTAATGATTATGTTCTGACTAATGCTGTAATTGATCCATTTACCAAAAACAATATATATACTTATATTGTGAAGGAAAATGTACCAATAAGTTTTAATTTGGTTAGTGAACGAATGAATCCAAGACAGGCACTTCTTAAAATATTTTATTATAGAACTATAAAGAATAAAAATGTAAAAATAAGATGTCTTGATACTTTTTACTTTGGAGGCACTGACATCAGTATAGTTCCAGAAGTAGCATATAGTGTTCTTAAGGCTACAAACCGTTTACATAGTTGTATATTTATATTCTATTTTGAATATAAGGTAGCAGAAAATGATGGTAAGATAGTAGATAAGAATATACAATATGCCTTTAAGATTGTGTCAGATAGAGAGTTTGAGATGTATAAGAATATGGAAAGATTTAATGAAGTTAAAGCTTATAATGATAGCATAGTAAGACCTAAAAGCACTAAATAATGTATAGACAAAATCATATTTTTTTTATATAATCTAACGTCAACATTACAGGAGGAATATTATGGAAGAAAATAACAAAATTGAGAAAAAGCAACAACTATCAAAAAAAGGATTAAAGAAATATGAAGAAGAATTGATCTTTTTGAAAGGTCAAAGAAGAGAAGAGATAGCACAAAAGATAAAAGATGCTCGTGAACAAGGTGATCTTTCTGAAAATGCTGAATATGACGCTGCAAAAGATGAACAAAGAGAAATAGAGGCAAGAATTGAAACTATTGAAAATATACTAAAAAATGCCGAAGTAGTAGATAAAAGCGATTTTAAGAAAGGTACCATAGGCATCGGTAGCCATGTCAAACTTCTTGATATGAAACTTGATGAAGAGATGGAGTATGACATCGTTGGTGCTACAGAAGCAGATAGTTTAAATGGCAAGATTTCAAATGAATCACCACTTGGATCAGCACTTCTTGGCAAGAAGAAGGGTGATGAGATTGAAGTTAAACTTACAAGGGGTAGTTTAAAAGTACAAGTGCTAAAAGTGTCATAGGTATAAATGGCTATGCTTGTTTTATCTTAAAGAAATCATAAGTTGAAAGGAATTATATGGCAGACAATATAGAAGTAAAAGAACAAAGTAAGGAAGATATCAATAAACTTGAGAAAGCAAAATTAGAAAAGTTTAATGAAATGCTTTCAGAAGGTAAGAATCCTTTTATCATTACAAAGTATGATGTGACAAATCATTCTATGGAGATAAAGGATAATTTTGATGCATTTAATGAAAAGACAGTGACAATAGCTGGAAGACTAATGCTAAAAAGAGTCATGGGAAAGGCATCATTTGCAAATATTCAAGACAGAGATGGTAATATCCAAATATATGTCTCAAGAGATGATATCGGAGAGGATTCATATAAAGATTTTAAGAAGTATGATATAGGTGACATCATTGGTGTAAAAGGTTTTGTATTTAGAACCCAGGCTGGAGAGATATCAGTTCATGCAAAAGAAGTCACATTACTTTCTAAATCTCTTGCAGTTCTTCCTGAAAAGTTCCATGGGTTTCAAGATAGAGATTTAAGATATCGTCAGAGATATATAGATCTCATAATGAATCCTGATGTTAAGAAGACATTTATAATGAGATCAAAGGTTATAAGAGAAATCAGAAACTTTCTTGATGCTCGTGATTTTATAGAAGTAGAAACTCCAATGCTTGTAGAAAATGCAGGAGGTGCAAATGCAAGACCTTTTGAAACTCATTTTAATGCATTAAACGAAGATAGGAAACTTCGTATATCACTTGAGTTATATCTAAAGAGATTAATTGTCGGTGGACTTGAAAGAGTGTATGAGATAGGAAGAGTTTTCAGAAATGAAGGAACAGACACAAAACATAATCCCGAGTTTACACTTATGGAGCTTTATCAAGCCTATACTGATTATAATGGAATGATGGAACTCACAGAGTCAATGTTTAAGCACATTGCAAAGGAAGTTACTGGAAGTTTGAAATTGCAGTATGGCGATAATATTATTGACCTCGAACAACCATTTGCAAAAATATCTATGATTGATGCTGTTAAAAAATATAGTGGTGTCGATTTTACAAAGATAGAGACTGATGATGAAGCAAAAGAAATCGCAAAAGAAAAAAAGGTAGAGTTTTTAGAGCATCATAAAAGAGGTGACATATTAAATCTTTTCTTTGATGAATTTGTAGAGAAAGAACTTATACAGCCTACTTTTGTTATAGACCACCCTATAGAAGTATCACCACTTACAAAAAAGAAACCAGATAATCCATCACTCACTGAAAGATTTGAACTATATATAAATGGATATGAGATGGCAAATGCATATTCAGAATTAAATGACCCTATAGATCAAAGAGAAAGATTTGAAGCCCAAGAAAAATTAAGAGCACTTGGAGATGAAGAAGCGAATAGTATAGATGAGGACTTTTTGACAGCGCTTAAGATAGGTATGCCTCCAACAGGTGGTATAGGATATGGTATTGATAGATTAGTTATGCTTATGACTAATTCACAGGCGATAAGAGATGTGCTTTTATTCCCTACACTTAAATCAGAAAAGACAGGTGCTTCATCAATGAGTGTCGTATCTGGAAATGTTTCTGATAACAATGGTTTCTTCACACCAAATAATCAGATTGATTTTAGTAATATAGTTATAGAGCCATTATTTACTGATATGGTTGATTTTGAGACATTCTCAAAATCTGATTTTAGGGCTGTAAAAGTTAAAGAGTGTGTAGCAGTAGAAAAGTCAAAGAAACTTCTTAAGTTCACTCTTGATGATGGCACTGGCAATGATAGAATCATACTTAGTGGTATCCATGCATTTTATGAGCCTATTGACCTTATAGGAAAGACACTTATTGCGATAGTAAATCTTCCACCAAGAAATATGATGGGGATAGATAGTTGTGGTATGCTTCTATCTGCAATTTGTAAAGAGAATGGAGAAGAAAAGTTGAATCTTCTCATAGTTGATAACCATATACCGGCTGGTGCAAAACTATATTAGTATTGAGGAAAAATGGAAGAAGAAAATAGAAAAGAAATATTTCGGATTGTTATTTCAGTTGTACTTATTATTGTAGCATTATTATATGATAAAATAATAAATGTTTTAGCAGTTAGCTTTATACAAGGTAATACTGTTAAGTTAGTGCTTTGTATAATTGCATATTTAATTGCAGGTTTCGATGTTTTAATAAATGCTTTTAAGAGAATAACTAAACTTGAGGCTATGGATGAGACTGTTCTTATGTCTATAGCAACCATCGGTGCTATAATACTTGGAGAATATCAAGAAGCAGTAGCTGTGATGGTCTTTTATCAGATAGGAGAACTTTTTCAAGACTACTCTTATGATAGAAGTAAAGATAGTATCAAGAATCTTGTAGACATAAAACCAGAATATGCAAATGTTTTTAGAGATAATGTAGTTTCAAAAGTAAATCCTGCTGATGTGAAAATAGGTGAAACTATACTCGTAAATCCTTATGAAAAGATACCGCTTGATGGCGAAGTTATAGATGGCTCTACAACACTTAATACCTCTGCACTAACTGGTGAAAGTATACCAAGATTTGTGACAGTTGGAGACAGTGTATCAAGTGGACTAATTAATAACGAAAACTTAATTAAAGTTAAGACTACTAAAGAGTTTAAAAATTCAACGGCATCAAAGATTATGGATTTGATAGAAAATGCTACTGAAAAGAAATCCACATCTGAAAACTTTATCACAAGTTTTGCAAAAATATATACACCTATAGTTTGTCTTATAGCTGTTTTAGTTTTTCTAATTCCTATATCTTATCAATTTATCATACAAAAGATAAGTCCTGATATAACTACATGGGCTTATAGAGCACTTACAATTCTTGTCATAAGTTGTCCCTGCGCGATACTTATTAGTGTGCCACTTGCATTTTTTTCAGCACTTGGCTCTGCGAGTAAACTTGGGATACTTGTCAAAGGCTCAAATTATATAGAAGAATTATCAAAAGTTAAAACTTTTGTATTTGATAAGACAGGCACTATGACAAAAGGTGTATTTGAAGTGGTAGGTGCACACCATTTAAGTATTAATGAAACAGAACTATTTAGACTTGTATCACATATAGAGTTTTTTTCTAATCATCCGATTGCAAAATCAATCCTTAGATATTATGGAAAAGAAATAGATGTAAATATAGTAAAAGATGTAAAAGAGATAGGTGGTAGAGGCTTAAGTGGAGTAGTTGATGGAAAGAATGTATTAGTAGGAAATGATAAGCTGATGCAGGATAGTGGCATAAACTACATAGATTGCAGAGATGTCGGAACTATCGTCCATGTAGCAATCGACAATCAATATGCAGGTCATATTTTAATCACTGATATAATAAAAGATAATGCTGAAAAATCAATTAGTTTACTAAAAAAACTTGGCATAAGTAAAAATGTGATGCTTACTGGAGATAGAGATGAGATAGCAAAAGATGTATCAGAAAAAATAGGACTTGATGAATACCATGCAAATCTTTTACCTGATGATAAATTATCAATAGTTGAGAAACTGATAGAAAATTGTAAATTAGCATTTGTTGGAGATGGTATAAATGATGCACCTTGTATAACAAGAGCTGATGTAGGCTTTGCAATGGGTGCCATGGGCTCTGACAGTGCGATAGATTTAGCGGATATAGTTATAATGGATGATGACATATTAAAAGTTGTCAAAGCATACAAACTTGGTAAGATAACAATGCGGATAGTTTTTGAAAATGTGACAATGTCCATTGGCATAAAAGTTTTGGTTCTAATACTTTCAATATTTGGAATATCTAATATGTGGCTTGCTGTATTTTCAGATGTGGGAGTTATGGTTCTTGCAGTTATAAATAGTATAAGGCTTTTATATGTTCATACATTTATAAATAAATCTATAACTTAAAGTAGTAACAAGTAAATATATATTACATAATTTAAAATAACGAGAGAAAAGCATATGAGTAATGACGCATTCATAAAAAAAGAGAGAATTAAACTTGCATTAATAACAACGACTTTTGGAACGATAGGTCTTGTAACTCACTTTATACCACTTAGTTCTGCTGCGATTGTATTTTATAGAGCGCTTCTAGGTGTGATTTTTATAAGTGTGATGACTATACTTTCTGGAAAGACGATAAATGTCAAGACAATGAAGAATAACATAAGTGTTTTGATATTTACTGGATTCTTTATGGGACTAAACTGGGTTTTGCAGTTTGAAGCATTTAAGGTTTCATCGGTAGCAATAGGAACAGTTTGTTATAATATGATGCCGATATTTTTACTTATAATTGCATCCTTTATGTTTAAGGAAAAAATCAATCTAAAGAGTGGCGTCTGTATATTCATAGCAACAATAGGAGTATTTTTAGTTTCTAATGTTGTGAATGTAGGTATCAAGTCAAATGAAGTACTTGGGTGTGTCTATGGCATTTTAGGTGGTATTTTTTATGCACTCATAGTTGCCTTCAATAGAAAACTAAACTTTATAGAAACTCATGATAAAGTTATATTTCAGTTTATGTTTTCAGTATTTATAATGGCAATATATGTCGGATTTATAGAGAAAAAAAGTTTTTTGTTTCCAAGTGAAGTAAGGGGAAATGAGTTTATGATAGGACTAATCTGCTTACTACTACTTGGATTTTTTCATACTGGATTTTGTTATGTGCATTACTTTAATGCAGTAACAAATCTAAAAGCAGAGACAGTGGCAATACTTACATATCTTGACCCAGTGGTAGCACTTTTTCTATCATACTTTGTTTTAAAAGAGGATATGACGGCTTTGCAGTTTTTGGGAGCAGTACTAATTCTTGGTTCTACACTTTTCAATGAACTTACAAAGTCAAGTAAAGAAATAGGTGTTAAAGTGTCATTTTTAGATAAAGTTTTTTCAAAGTTTAAGAAGAAATGATATGTTAAATAAAGATAAAGCAAAGGAAGTAGTTAAGATATTAAAAAAAAGATATGGAAAAGAGATACCACTATATCTTAACTATCATAAGAATAAACCATATGAGTTTCTTTTTGCAGTAATGATGTCTGCACAGTGTACTGATAAAAGAGTAAATATCGTTACACAAGATTTATATAAAAAATATGACACTCTTTACAAGTTTGCATCTGCAAAACAAAAAGCTCTTGAATTAGATATTCATTCAGTTGGATTCTATCACAATAAGGCTAAAAATATAATTGCTTGTGCAAAGATGCTTATATCAGATTATAATTCTAAAATACCAAAAGACTTTGAGAAACTTGTAGAGCTCCCAGGGGTTGGTAGGAAGACAGCAAGTGTCGTCATAAGCCATTTATACGGGATACCGGCTATGGCAGTTGACACACATGTAGCAAGGATTTCCAATATATTATTTAGTCTAAATACTAAAGATGTAAGAGTTATAGAAGAAAGGCTTAAAGATATAGTCGAAAAGAAAGACTGGGAACTCTGGAATACCCATATAATAGCGCTAGGAAGGGAGATATGTACGGCAAGAATGCCAAAATGTGATATTTGCCCACTTTATAAACTATGTAAGAAGGCTTAAATAAAAGCCTTTTTTAGTTATTTTTCACTTAAAACTTATTTAAAAATGTGGTAGAATATAGGGAGTTATATTTACTTATATCGGTAATTAGGAGATGTTATGAAAATAGGTTTCATAGGAGCTGGTAATATGTCAAGAGCCATCTTGACAGGTATTAGTAAGTCTGAAGTTTTAGATAGCAAAAATGTATTCGTATCAAATAGAAGTAAAGAAAAACTTGAGAGCATAGAATCTGATTTTGGATTTAATGTATCAACAGATAATTCATATGTCATAAAGAATGCAAAAGATGTTTTGTTTATTTGTGTGAAGCCACAGGTTTTTGATACGATAGCAAAAGATATAAAGAAGTCAATTAATCAAAAACAACTTGTCGTATCAATAATGGCAGGTAAGTCAATAGAGTATCTTGAGAAAACTCTTGGAACTAAAAATATCATAAGAGTTATGCCAAATACTCCTTGCCTTGTCGGTGCTGGAGTATCAGCAGTAGCTGGAAGTGAGATGGCACTCAAAAATAATAATTATAATGATGTTTTAGAAGTTCTTAAGACAATAGGTGAAGTAATAGAGGTAGATGAGAAATATATAAATGCTATAACACAAGTGTCAGGAGCGAGTCCTGCGTGGATATTTATGATGATAGAAGCACTTGCAGATGGCGGAGTAGAATGTGGTCTGCCACGTGATATGGCATATAAGTTTGCTACAAGTGCAGTATATGGTTCAGGAAAACTTGCAAGTATGAAGTATGCTGAAAATAAAACTCACCCTGGGGTTCTTAAAGATATGGTGACAAGTCCTGCTGGTACGACGATAGAAGGTGTAAGAGTTCTTGAAGAGAATGGATTTAGAGGAGCTATAATAGATGCGGTTTTACAGTCTTACTCAAGATCACTTGAAATGTAATTTGCAAATGAATATAAAATATTTAGGAGGCTAATATGAAGATTTATACTACTGACAAAGTAAGAAATGTAGTTTTACTTGGACATAGTGGCTCTGGAAAAACTTCAATGGTAGAGGCTATAGCGAAAGTTGCAAAGATTACTGACAAGATGGGTACGATTGAGGAAGGAAACACTATTTCGGATTTTGGCAAAGAAGAGCAGAAGAGAAAGATTTCTTGTCAAACTTCTATAATTCCACTTGAGTGGGACAGCAGAAAAATCAATGTAATTGACACTCCTGGATTTTCTGATTTTGTGGGTGAAGTTGAAGAGGCTTGTGGCATAGCAGATGCAGCAGTTATAGTAGTTAATGGTAAGTCTGGTATCCAAGCAGGTACAAAAAGATCATGGGATATGTGCAATAAGTATAAACTTCCAAGATTTATCCATGTAACAAATATGGATGACAATAATGCATCATTTAGACAAGTAGTTGATGATGCTACAGAACTCTTTGGCAAAAAAGTAGCACCAATAAATCTTCCTATTCGTGAAAATGAAAAGTTTGTAGGTTATGTAAATATCATTTCAAAGAAAGCATATAAGTGGCAAGGTGACCAGGCGATAGAGTGCGAAGTCCCTGAATATAATAAAGAGTATCTTGAAAAGTATAGAGCTATACTTCTTGAGTCAGTTGCAGAGACTTCAGAAGATATGATGAATAGATATTTCGCTGGAGAAGAGTTTTCAGAGTTTGAGATAAGATCTGCACTTAAAAATAATGTTTGCAATGGCTCTATTGTTCTTATGGGTATGGGTTCAAATATGCTTGCACAAGGTATATATACAACTCTTGATGATATAATAAAATATTTCCCATCACCAGACCAAAAAGAGTTAAATGGTATAAACAAAAATACAAATGAATTAGTAGGTCTTAATTATGATTTCTCAAAACAAAAATCTGCTTATGTATTTAAGACTATGGTTGACCCATATATAGGAAGATATTCATTTATAAAAGTTTGCAGTGGAGTTCTTAAAACTGATGACATACTATATAATGTCACAAGAGAAGAAGAAGTGAAGATAGGAAAGATATATATATTATCAGGAAATAAGGCTCAAGAAGTATTTGAACTTCATGCTGGAGATATAGGAGCACTTGCTAAACTTTCAAATACAAAGACTGGAGATTCACTTGCTACAAAGAATCTTCCTGTTATGTTTGCAAAGACAGAAATTAGTAAGCCATATACATATAAGGCATATAGAGCAAAAGAAAAGAGTGAAATTGATAAACTTGCCCAGGCTCTCGCAAAACTTTGTGAGGAAGATCTTACTTTAAAATCTGTAAATGATACTGCAAACCATCAAATGCTTTTATATGGTATTGGTAATTTACAACTTGAGATGGTTGCAAGTAGATTATTAAATGAATATAAAGTTGAGATTATCTTGGAAGAACCAAGAGTAGCATTTAAGGAAACTATTCGTAAGACTTCAGATGTAGAATATAAACATAAAAAGCAATCAGGTGGTCATGGCCAATATGGTCATGTCAAGATGAGATTCTCACCATCAAATGACTTTGATAATGCATTTGATTTCGGAACGGAAGTAGTTGGTGGTGCAGTTCCAAAGAATTATTTCCCAGCAGTTGAAAAAGGTCTTGCTGAATGTTGTGAGAAAGGACCTCTTGCAGGTTATCCAGTAGTTGGTGTCAAAGCAGTTTTATATGATGGTTCTTTCCACGAAGTTGATTCATCAGAAATGGCATTTAAACTTGCTACTATAGGAGCATTTAAGGATGGATTTATGAAAGCAAGTCCATGCTTACTTGAACCAATAGTTACGATGAGAGTAGTTGTAGATGATAAGTTCACTGGTGATGTAATAGGAGATCTTACAAAGAGAAGAGGAAGAGTTCTTGGTATGAATCCTACTCAAGCAAATAAGACACAAATAGAAGCGGAAGTTCCACAGATGGAAATAAATGACTACACTACAACTTTAAGTTCTATGACTGGTGGTACAGGAGTATATTCATATGAGTTTGCAAGATATGAAGAAGCACCAAAAGATATATGTGATAAAGAAGTAGAAAAAGCAAAGGCTATGCGAGAAGCAGAAAAGGATGTGTAATTATGAAAAAAGAAACTAACAAAACAAGTAAAAGTAGCAAGGCAACTAAAACTTCTAAAATTAATAATAAGACAACTGCAAAAAAAGTTTCAAAGCAAGTTAAAGAAGATAAATCTAAAGTAGTATCAAATGAAACTTCGACTAAAAAAAGTAACAGCAATATTAAACTTGCATTTTATGCTATATTTGTAATAATAATACTTTTTGTATTGTATCTCGTTAATTTTAAGAAACCAAAGACAGCAGTTGATGCAAATGAAAATAATGTAATAAGTGGTATGCTAAATGCAGGTGTTGCAAGTACGGAAGGTGTGGCTTTACTTCCACTGCCAGAGTCATTTAAGGTGTATAAGCAAAGCAGTTCTAATTCAAGTGCAACTGCAGTATTACTTACATTACTAAATTATTATGGTAGCGATAGAGTATTTTCTGAAGAAATAATAGAAGATATGAAATCTCACCATGAGCCTTTTCACGATGGCACTTGTGTAAATCAGGTAAAGGAAATATTGACAACTTTAAAGTTTGATTTATATGACGATAAGAACTATAAAAAAGTAAAAGAATTGAGTAATGCATCTATAGGTGCATCACTTATAGAAGAGAGTGTAAAGTCTGGCTATCCTATGATAGTGGGGTGGAATAAAGAAAAAGGTCAGTGGTCACTTGTACTCGGTTATGACAATAAATCAAATACTGATATATCTGATGATGAGATTATTCTTGCTAACACTTATGATAAATCAAATAAAGATATTGCTTTGAGAGTTAAGACTTCAGATTTTATGGCAAGGTGGACTTTTGATGACTTCTTTGCACAGGAGCCATCTGCTCAAGAGAAAAAAGATAGATGTTTTGTTATTGTTAGAAAAACGAAATAATAAAGAGTTAGTTTACTAAAGTTGGAGGAAAATCATGAAAAAGAGAGTATTGGCAGTATTAGTGTTCACATCTATGATTTTTACGGCATGTGGATCAAAAGGAATTAGCACACAGACTACAGAAGCAATAAACAATCAAAAGGAATACAAAGTTGGTATTGGTCAATTTGCAGAACACGGTTCGCTTGATAACTGTAGAACTGGTTTTATTGAAGGAATGAAAGAAGAAGGATTTGTAGAAGGACAGAATGTAACTTATCTATATGATAATGCACAGACTGATGGAAGTGCAGCTGCACTTATCTACAATAAGTATATCACTCAAAATGTAGATTTAGCTATGGCAATAGCAACTCCTATGGCTCAAGTAGCATATAGCACTTGTGAAAGAGCAGGAGTTCCTGTAGTTTTCACAGCTGTCTCTGATCCAGTTGCAGCAGGTCTTGCAAATAGTGATGGCACACCTGTAGGGAATGTCACAGGCACATCTGATAAGATTCCTGCAGATGCACAACTTAAACTTATCACAGAGATGTTTCCTAATACAAAGAATGTGGGGATACTTTATACTACAAGTGAAGTGAACTCAATATCTGCTATTGAAGATTATAAAGCAGCAGCTGAAAAGTATAATGTAAATATCGTAGTTCAATCAATTGACCAAGGTTCAGATATGCCACTTGCAGTTGATGTCATCCTTCCAAAGGTTGATGTGATGACAAACTTGCTTGATAATACAGTAGTAGCAAATATGCCAGTTCTCATAGAGAAAGCAAATGCAATGAAGATACCAGTATTTGGTTCAGAAGTAGAGCAAGTTCATAAAGGTTGCATTGCTGCTATGGGTCTTGATTATATAGAACTTGGAAAGCAGACAGGACGTATGGCTGCAAAGATTCTAAAAGGCGAGAAAAATGCATCAGAGATGAGTTTTGAAGTTATCGAAAATGCTTCACTCTATCTAAATAATAAAGTTATAGAAAATCTTGGGCTTGATGTTGACCCAGAGTTCGCAACTCGTGCTGTCGAAGTTTATGATGATATTGAGCAGTAGGAGTAGTAATGCAGTTAGTAATAGGTATATTGGAAGAAGGTTTTATATATGCACTTGTATCATTTGGTGCATATATAACATTCAAAATACTTGATTTCCCAGATATGACTGTTGATGGGTCATTCCCTTTTGGTATGTGCGTGACAGCAGTATTGATACTTAATGGTGTAAATCCGTTTATAACTTTGCCTATAAGTTTTATTGTAGGATGTATCGCTGGGATGATTACAGGTTTTATCCATGTAAAGTTTAAGATAAGAGATTTGCTTTCTGGAATTATAGTGATGACATCTTTGTATTCAATGAATTTGCGACTTGCAGGGAGAGCTAATTTATCTATCTTTCAACGACCAAGCATATTTAAGATGGTAAATGTATTTGAAATAGGCTCTGTGCTTGGCGCTTTTAATAGAGTAATAGTATTATTTTTAATTGTCATCTTACTAAAAATAATTCTTGATATGTATCTTGAGACAAAGAGTGGATATTTACTTCGGAGTGTCGGCGATAATGAAATTCTTGTCACAACACTTGGCAAGAATAAAGAGAGCGTAAAAGTACTTGGACTTGCACTTGCAAACGGATTTGCTGCTCTTGCTGGTTCTATTTATGCACAGCATCGTGGAAGTTTTGAAATTAGTGCTGGTACTGGAACTCTTGTCATAGCAGTTGCAAATGTAATCATAGGTCTTCAATTAACAAATGTATTTAGAAAAATGAAACCAACTACTAGTGTGATTTTTGGCTCACTTATCTATAGAGCTTGTATTGGTTTCGCAATGTTCCTTGGTATGCCACCAAGTGACTTAAAGATTATTACAGCAGCGTTATTGCTTGTAGTTATTGTGTTAAATAATAAAAAATATAAGAAGTTGGTTGAATAGATATGATTGAATTAAACAGTGTATTTAAATACTATAATCCAGGGCTTGTGACAGAGAATTGTGTATTTCACAATTTTAATCTGAAAGTCGAAGACCATGAATTTGTATCAGTGATAGGCTCAAATGGTTCAGGCAAAACTACAATGCTTAACATAATTTGTGGTTCAATAGATATTGACCATGGAAATATTTTTCTTGATGGCAAGGATATAAGTAGAGAGCCTGAATATAAAAGAATGTATCGCATAGGTAGAGTGTATCAAAATCCAGCTATGGGAACTTGCCCAAGTATGAATATAATAGAAAATATGGCACTTGCTGAAAATAAGAATAAACCTTTTGGACTTGCAAGACTCATAGATAAAAAGAAAATTGATTATTATAGAAATGAATTAAAGAAACTTGGACTTGGACTTGAAGATAAAATATATATACCAGTTGGTTCTCTATCTGGTGGTCAGAGACAAGCGATATCACTTCTTATGACAACAATGTCAGAAATTGATTTTTTAATTCTTGATGAGCATACAGCAGCACTTGATCCAAAAACTGCAGATGTAATAATGGAACTCACTGATAAACTTGTGAAAGAAAAAAATCTTACATCTATAATGGTTACACATAATTTAAGATATGCAGTAGAATATGGGTCAAGACTTCTGATGATGCATCAGGGGGAAGTAATTATAGATAAAAAAGGTGATGAAAAAAAGCATATGCAAGTAAAAGATATTCTTGATAAGTTTACGGAGATTTCAGTTGAACTTGGTAACTAATGTGAAAAGGTAGTATTAAATCATATATTTATAGTAGAAATAAAATAAGAGCCACAGGCTCTTATTTTATTGTGACCGATCCGGGAATCGAACCCGGGATTCCGCCGTGAGAGGGCGACGTCTTAACCGCTTGACCAATCGGCCTTATAACCCATATACTATACCACAAAAGGACATAATTTTGCAAGAGTATTTAATTGACTATCAAATTAAAATAAACTATAATATCTAAAATAGATATTTAGGGGTAAAAGGCGGTAGTTTATCGCATTATCCCGAGTTTTAGTGTGGAAGGATATATATGGCTTACAATTTTAAAGAAATTGAAAAAAAATGGAATAAATATTGGGAAGATAATCCAATAAATAAAAAAGATGATACTAAAGAAAAATATTATTGTCTTGATATGTTTCCATACCCATCTGGAGCAGGACTTCACGTGGGACACTGGAGAGGTTATGTGATTTCTGATGCTTGGGCAAGATATCAACTTCTTAAAGGTAAGTATGTTATTCACCCTATGGGTTTTGATGCCTTTGGACTTCCAGCAGAAAATTATGCTCTTAAGATGCATGTACATCCTTCTATATCAACAGATGAAAATATAAAAAACTTTGAAAGACAGCTTAAGCAAATATCTGCAATTTATGATTGGGATATGGAACTAAAAACTACAGATCCAGATTATTATAGATGGACACAGTGGATATTTGTAAAACTTTTTGAAAAAGGTCTTGCATATGAAAAAGAGTTTCCAATAAATTGGTGTCCAAGTTGTAAGACAGGACTTTCAAATGAAGATGTCGTAGATGGGTGCTGTGAAAGATGTGGAACACCTGTTACTAAAAAGAACTTAAGACAGTGGATGCTTAAGATTACAGATTATGCAGAGAGATTATTAAATGATCTTGACAAACTTGATTGGCCAGAGAAAGTAAAAAAAATGCAGACGGAGTGGATTGGCAAATCATATGGCGCAGAAGTTGATTTTGAAATCGCAGATGAAGTTGCGAGTAAAACCGTAGGGGCGAGCAAAGCCGTAGGGGCGAGCAAAACCGTAGGGGCGAGCACTGCGAGCCCTAACATCGTAGAGGCGAACAAAACTGTAGTAGCGAGTGAATCAGTAGGGGCGAGCACTGCGAGCCCTAGTAAAAATAAAATTACTGTCTACACCACTCGCCCTGACACTTTGTATGGTGCTACATTTATGGTACTTGCACCAGAACATGACCTTGCGATGAAACTTGCGACAGATGATAAAAGAGCAGAAGTTGAAAATTATATAAAGACTGCATCGATGAAAACTAATGTAGACAGGATGCAAGTTTCAGATAAAGATAAAACTGGTGTATGGACTGGAAGATATGCTATAAATCCATTAAATGGTAAAAAGATTCCTATATGGATTTCTGATTATGTATTAAATGATTATGGAACAGGTGCCATAATGTGTGTCCCAGCTCACGACACAAGAGACTTTGCATTTGCAAAAAAGTTTAATCTTGATATTGTACCAGTTATCGCTCCAAAAGATGATATACATAAGTTTGATAATGGTATGGATGAAGCATTTGTATCAACTGATGGTATAGTTATTAACTCAGGCGAATGGGATGGAAGAGTATCAAGTGAATTAAAGAAAAATGCGCCTGATGAATTAGAAAAGAAAGGCATAGGAAAGAAAACTGTAAATTATAAAATAAGAGATTGGGTTTTCTCAAGACAGAGATATTGGGGAGAGCCTATACCTATAGTTCATTGCCCTAAATGTGGAAATGTCGCAGTGCCAGTAGAAGAACTTCCGCTAAAACTTCCAGATGTAAAATCTTATGAACCATCGGGAACAGGGGAGTCTCCACTTGTAAATATCACTGATTGGGTAAATTGCAAATGTCCAAAGTGTGGTGGCGATGCAAAAAGAGAAACAAATACTATGCCACAGTGGGCAGGTTCATCTTGGTATTTCCTTCGGTATATAGATGTACATAATGATAAGGCTCTTGTCGACAAAGAAAAGGCTGACAAATATCTTCCAGTAGATATGTATATTGGTGGAGTTGAACATGCTGTTCTTCATCTTTTGTATTCAAGATTTTGGACAAAGTTTTTATATGATATAGGTGCTATAGGTTTTGATGAGCCATTTCATAAATTATTCAATCAAGGAATGATACTTGGACCTAAAGGTGTCAAGATGAGTAAGTCGCTTGGCAATGTAGTTAATCCTGATGAGATGGTTGATAATTATGGATGTGATACACTTCGTATGTATGAACTCTTTATAGGACCTCCAGATATGGATGCAGCATGGGATGATAGAGGCATAGAAGGAGTATATAAATATCTTAATAGACTTTACAATTTAGTTGAAAAAAATGTAAATGAAAATAGAGAAGCAACTAAAGAATGTCTATACATAAGACATAATCTTATAAAAGCTGTGACTGATAGGCTTGAGAAGTTTTCGCTTAATACAGTCATCTCTGGTTTTATGGAGTATACGAACTCACTTATAGAGCTTGATAGAAAAGAAGGCTATATTGACAAAGAGACATTAAAAACTATCGCTGTCTTATTATCGCCATTTGCACCACATGTAGCTGAAGAGTTTTATCATATGTTAGGTGGAAATGGCACTGTATTTGAAGCAGGTTGGCCAAAGTTTGATGAGAACCTCGCAAAAGCTGATACAGTGAAACTTCCTATACAGGTAAATGGCAAGACAAGAGGTTTCGTAGAAGTAGATGCAGGAGCTGATGAAAAAGAAGTTATTAATAAAGCAAAAGAAACCATAAAAGAAAAACTTACCGGTGACATAGTTAAAGAAATCTATGTAAAAGGAAAAATTATTAACTTTGTCGTGAAATAGTTTTGAGTAATAGGTTGTCTATCAATCTGCGCTGAAGATATAAATATGGGAGAAGTTTTAGAAATACATTATGGAATATAGAAATAGTACAAATGAATATGGCAGAGGGTTAAGCGCTTATGGGGAAAATAGAAACTTAAGTCGCTCGAAAGATGCTCTTAATCGTTATAGACTTAGCAGAAGAAAAAAATCAAATAACATATTTAAGATAGTAGGGCTTTCTGTCAGTGTCATAGTAGTTTTAGTTCTTGCGATTTTTGGTGCTTATAAGTTTATACAGTATAGAAATGAAAAGAAAGAAGTTGAAGGATATTCAAATATCCAGATGAAGCAAGACATCTACCTTGATTTTTCTATCATTGGGATGAAAGAATATCTTCCGATAAAAGGGCTTACTAAACAAGAAGTTTATGATAAAGTTCTTGGCTCTTATGATTTTGATATAACTATATCAAATAGTAATCCAGAAATAGATTTATTTGAAATGCCAAAGTATGGAGCTAAAGCAGAAGAGGAAGATTATAGTAAATATTTCAATAAGAGCAGTGACAATCTCGGCACAGGTCAAGAAGTAGAAGTAAAAAATCCCCTTGCAGATATTACTATCACAGCTACAAAGAATACTTATAAGTTATCTGACTTTGTAGAAGGGCAACTTAAAAAGTTTATAGATGATATCTACGATAAATATTTATATGTGACGTCAAATGATTTTAATAAGAAAGATGTAGATGTAAGTAATCCTAATTTCAAAGCAGATTTTATATTTAATGTAAAGACAAATGATGAAAATCTTGATAATTCACTTTCTCAACTTGCAAGACTTTGGAATACAAAACCAGTAAAGGGACAGATAGAAGGATTTGATAGCGAGAGAAATGAGTTTACCTTTGGCGATGATCATAA
Organism: Lachnospiraceae bacterium; assembly: GCA_017634065.1. Taxonomy (GTDB): domain Bacteria; phylum Bacillota; class Clostridia; order Lachnospirales; family Lachnospiraceae; genus UBA3633. The sequence goes on from JAGBOC010000011.1 coordinate 63,628, forward strand.
AGGATATGTAGTTGATGAAGATGCACTCAGGAAGAGAATTATAGAAGAAGTAAATGCAGGTCATCTTAAGACTGAAATATGGACTGTATTAAATATGGTTGATGCAGAAGGACCATCAGTAAAATCAAGATATAAATATGTATCAATGTTTGAGACTTGGACTACTGATAATGAAAAGAGAAATAAAAATATTAATCTTGCATGTACTGGACTAAATGGTTATATAGTAAAGCCTGGTCAAGAGTTTTCATTTAATCAAGTTTTAGGTGAGAGGACAGAGGAAAGAGGTTACGACTATGCTCCAGCATATCTTGAAGGGCAAGTTATAGAAGAACTTGGCGGAGGTATATGTCAGGTAAGTACGACTCTTTATAATGCTGTATTTGCAGCAGGACTTACAACTACTTATCGAAAGTCACATACTTATGTGCCAAGTTATATCACACCAGGCCTTGATGCCACAGTTTCATTTTATGGACCTGATTATAGATTTATAAATAATAGTAATTATACAGTTGGTATAAAAGCTCAATATTCAAAACAAAAAGTAAAGATAGATATATTTGCAGTGCCTTTACTTAAAGAGGGCCAGACACAAAATCTTGTATCAACAAAGATTCAAGATATGGATATCCCTACTTTATCAATAATAAATGAAGGTAAGGCAAGTAGAGGTAGCCAAGGTTCTGAATGGCAGGTATTTAAGGTTGTGAAAGAGGGCGACAAAGAGATAGAAAGAGTATTTGATCATCAAACTATATATCAAGGTCATACTCCTACTGCATTTGAAGAATATACATATGTAGATGATGATGGTGTACTTCAGACAAGCAAGTTTGTAGAGACAAGAGAATCAGAATCAACAACAAGAAGAAGTACAAGTATAACGACGGCAAGAAGAAATACTACTATCCAGAGTATAGTGCCAACTGAAAGTGCCACAGGAGTAGTTATAGAGATGGCACCAGGTGGTGGTAGCAGAACTGGCCAACCACAATAATAATGTAGGGGTGAGCATTGCGAACCCGAAAGGAAAGAATATGAGAAAAAAAATTGTAGCAGGAAATTGGAAGATGAATATGACTCCAACAGAGACAAAGGAGTTAATAGCAAAACTTAAAGACAAATGTAATACTGATGAGGTTGATGTATTATTTGTAGTGCCATCAATTGATGTGACAACAGCCTATGAGTGCTTAAAAGGAACAAAAATAAAACTTGGTACTCAAAACTTTTACTTTGAGGAAAAAGGCGCATACACTGGTGAGATTTCTGCAAAGATGATTATCGATGCAGGAGCAGAGTATGTAATTATCGGTCACAGTGAGAGAAGAGGCATTTTCAAAGAAGATGATGAGATGATAAATAAGAAACTTATAGCTTCTCATAAGTTTGGATTAAAGCCAATACTTTGCTGTGGTGAGAGTCTTGAACTTCGTGAAAAGGGAACTTATAAAGCATTTATCGAAGGCCAGATAAAGTCAGCATTTAATGGTATTGATAAAAATCAAGCAGTAAATACAGTTATCGCTTATGAGCCTATCTGGGCAATCGGGACAGGAAAGACAGCTACATCTGATGAGGCTGAAGAGGTTTGCAAGTTTATAAGAGATGTTATAAAAGCTCTCTATGATGAAAGTGTTGCAAATGCAATTAGAATTCAATATGGTGGTTCAGTAAATGCTGGAAATGCAAAAGAGATTTTTTCTAAAGAAGATATAGACGGCGGTCTTGTAGGTGGAGCAAGTTTGAAAGAAGACTTTATAAATATAGTTCATTATTAAAAATGATTAGAGGTAAGTGTGCCAAAGAAGAATAAAAATGAAATAGAAATATCAAATGCCATGGATGAAAATGTGTTAAATGATAACACTTCTATATTAGATTTGGATAATGATGAAACTAGTGCTAGTGAAGAAAAAAGTGTAAAGAAAAATACAAGTAAGAGGGTTAGTCAAAAAAGTAATTCAGTTAAAAAAACTAAGCTTACGAAATCCAAGGCAGTAAAGGCTAAAAGTACTGCAAAGACAAAAAGTAAAGTTTCTAAAAATACTAAAAAGAATAGCAGTAAACAAATTCGCAAGAAGAATGATGATATTTCAACATATAGATCAAGTAGCAAGAAAATAGAAGATGAACTTCTTAAAGTTACAAATATTAAGTCAATTGAGCAGATAAAAAAGCCAAGAAGGATTGCTCTGATGATTGCTTTTTATGCTGTCGTAGTCATAGGTATTTTAACTTTCATTCTTATAAGATTTAGCAAACCTAAAAAAACTAATTTGCTTCTTGAAGAGTCAATAAATTATGAGTTTCTGACAGAAGATACTACAAGTAAGAGAATAGTAGAAGAAAGTTCATCTGATAAGATGGATGAAGAGATTTTAGAAACTATAGATTATAGAGAAAGTTCAAGTGAGATAGAGACAAAGGAAGCAACAGAGAAAACGACAGAAAAAGTGACACAAAAAGCAACGGAAAAAGTGACAGAGAAGGCAACAGAGAAAGTAACGGAGAAAAAGACAGAAAGAGCTACAGAGAAAAAGATAGAAAAAACAACAGAGCGTAAGACAGAAAGCACGACAGAGTCAGCTGACATAAGTAAGAGACTTATGGAACTTACTACAAAGTCAGCAGACTCATATAAGTTAGAGACAGTTGAGAGAGAGACGGAACCAACTATGAGAGCCTGGCCAGAGAGAAGAACTATCGCAGAAATATTACCAAGATATAAAGATGTGTTATACTCATATCCAACATTTTATCAGATGTCTCTCTCTGAAATAGGAGTTATAAATACTGCTCTTACTGAAAATTATGGCATTGCAAAAAATAAACTGTGGGGTGAAGAGATTTCATTTGCAAATAAAGGCTCAAATGGTCTCGTCTATTTAAACTATACTTATCTTCAGCAATATATTGAAAATTATACAAGTTCCGTAAGACAAGACTATGACAAGCTTAAATTGGCACCATATTATAATTATATTATGAATGACAAGTTTCGCTATGACTATAAGACTTATACTACTAATCTTCAATTGAAACTTGACTTTAAGAATGCAAAAAATCAAGGAATGTATTATGAGATACCAGCTATTATTTATGAACCGGCTGGAACAAATGTCTCATCAAATGGTATAAATAGGATAGATGTGAGAGTGCTAAAAAAGGCTAAAGTAGGCTATACCGAGAGTTTTTCACTCACATCACTTCTAGAAGTTCTTGATATAGAATGTCATACTAAACATAATCCATTTTTTGACATAGAGGATGTGATAGGTATGAATCCTAAAGCAGTTTCGGACATGATAGGCAGTGGTTTTGATGTCAGATCCTTGATAGAAGATGAGATATTTAACTATGTCTTATTTGACAAAAAAGGTTATATAACAGCGCTTTATATGCTTAAATCTTAATAGTTTTTTAATATTTTAGAGAGCCAATTTGTTGATTTTTTGTTAATATTATTCTATACTAATAGATAGTAAGAGGTGTGATATGATTAGAAAAGTTTATAATTTTATTATTGCGACTTTAGTGGCTATCATGATGGTGAGCCAGGTAAGTTTTGTATTTGCTGCAAATGAAAGAGAACTTACTGATGATGAGAAGGCAGCATTCATAGTCCGCGATGAGTGGACTTCTTGGGTTCGTGATTTTACCGCATCTCTTTCTGAACTTGATAAAAATGCGACATCTAAAATCTATGACAACATGGATTTCTATGATATGCAGTATAGATTTACTGAAAAGTATAAAAAAGTTCCTGAGTATCTTGATGAGGATGGAAAGCCAACTCAAAAACTTAAGGATATGATAAAGACAAAGAGAAAGGAACTTGCAGGAGCAACTATAAGAGATTATTTGTGCTTCACTTCAAATGCAGCAGGTTCTAAAATCTCGTATGCAAAAACTGGGTCAGTGACAACTGATGGTCTTGGTATCTCAACTGATGGAGTTTCATTTGTTGCTTGGGATGGCTCTGAAAAGACTATAGGTTCAGGTGAAACATTATACATTGTAAATAAAAGAAACTCATTAAGTACTGGTAGTGCTAATTTTCTACACTTTAATATCACTGGTAATGTATCAGTATCTGGTGACATATCTTCTCTTATAAACTTTAGTGATATATCATCTTTTTCATTTTTTAATTTATTTTCTGGATGCACAGGGCTTACTAATGCTGAAGATTTAGTGTTGTCAAAGACAGCTGTTTCTTCGTACAATGGTATGTTTTATAACTGCACTAATTTGACTAGACCACCTGTGTTGTCAGCAACTAGTCTATCAGCAAGTTGCTACGATAGTATGTTTGCTGGTTGTACAAATTTAACTTCTGCACCAAAACTTCCTGCAACGACACTTGCTAACGCTTGCTATAGAAATATGTTTTCTGCTTGTTCAAGTTTGACAACTGCACCAGATTTACCAGCAACAACATTAGCAAATTCTTGTTATCAAGGGATGTTTAATGGTTGCTCATCACTTAATTCTATATCACTTGAATGGGAAGGAAACTTCTCTGGTACAGGAGTACCTACAGATGCATTTACAAATTGGGTAAATGGTGTAGCTAATAGTGGAACATTCTATTATAGTGGTAGTGCTGATTCTACAGCAGATTCATCATATGGTGCGAGTGCTATGCCTAAAAATAGCACTAATAAATGGACTATAGGCAGAAATGATTACCTCAGATTCATATCAAGAAAAAATGGGTCACAGGTTGGATACTCATTGCATAACTTAACACGAAATAATATATACTATTCAAAAGATAGAGTAACTTGGACACAATGGAATGGTAATTATGTAACTATCGACAATGGTGAAACATTGTATGTACATAATCGTGATAACCAGTTAGCGACAAGTACTACTCAGTGTTTAATTTTTAATATGCCAAATTCAGGAGAAATAGAGGTTGCGGGAAATATTATGTCACTTGCCAATTTTAATACTACAGTACCATCAAGTTGTTTTTATGGAGTATTTGCTGGGGATTCTGGAATTGGAGATGGTTGTGATGCACTTGTAGATGCATCATCTTTAAAATTACCAAGTGCCATTGCTGCTGAATGTTATCGAGAAATGTTTAATGGTTGCCGAAGATTGGTATATGGGCCAACATTACCAGCAACAACATTGGCATCAAATTGTTATATGCGCATGTTTCAGAACTGTACTTCGTTAATTAGTATTAAGCTTGGCTATACTGGATCTTTTGATAACGCATATTTTGCAGGATGGGTTAATAATATTAATACAGTCGGTACATTATACTACAATGGCACAGGAACAGTGCGTGGTGGCAATGGTATCCCAACCAACTGGTCAGTAGTAACATACTAGTAAAAAAAATTATATATATATACAAAATAATACTAATTCAAAAAAAATGCAGTGATTAAAGTTTCAAGTCTTTAGCATAAATTATTAAAAAAGGGGTAAAAATGAAATCTTTAACAAAGAAAGTTTTAATAATAATTTTATCAGTCTTGATTATGGGGGCTCTCGCGGCTATCCCTGGTTTTGCAGAGACACAGGAAGAATTAAAACAAATATTTGTGACAAGAGATGAAGTGAACCTTTGGATTAATGGCAATGGCTCACAGACAGGTATAAGTGAAGTTCTTGCTAACCTTGAAGTGAATATGCAACAACAAGTTCAGTCAAAAGTTAAGATAGAAATGTCAAAAAGAGGCATCAAAGATAAAGCAGAGACTACAACGACAGCACCATAATTTAAAAATATGGTTTATAAAGGGTGGCATATGTCACCCTTTTTTATTTTCATTTTTATGAATAGTCAATATAATTGAAAAGCAAGATAAAATATGCTATTATTATTAGCAGAGGTGAATTAGCAATGCCAAAGATTAGTAAAAAAAATAAATTGTCAATAATTGAAAGTGATAGTCAGGGGCTTGATGAGAGAAAAAGAGACATTTTAATAACTATTATAAAGTTATATTTAGATACTGGAGAGCCAGTAGGCTCAAGAACTATAAGTAAACTTCCAGATATGGGCTTAAGCCCTGCAACTATAAGAAATGAGATGAGTGATCTTGAAGACCTTGGCTTTTTAATTAAACCACATACGTCAGCAGGTCGTATTCCTTCTGATAAGGGTTATCGTTTATATGTAAATAACCTAATGAAGGAAAAGGAAGTCGAGATAAAAAATCTAAAGACAGAAATGACGGCAAGAGTTGACAAACTTGAAGATATGATGAAGACATTAGTTAAGACACTTGCTACAAATACAAATTATGCTGCCATGATAGCGGGACCTTCGGTGGATAATAACAAAATAAAGTATGTCCAGCTTTCAAATCTTGAAGATAAGAAGGTACTTGCGGTAGTCGTTGCTGAAGGAAATGTAGTTAAGACAAGAATAGTTGATTTTGACAAAATTATAGATGCAAAGGTTATACTTGATTTAAACCAAAATCTAAACAACATACTATCAGGGGTAAAAGTTTCAGACCTTGTATCAGATAAAATAAAATCTGAAATTAATAAATTAAAAAATAATAAAAATGAAATAAGTATCCTTATAAATGGCATAAAAGAATCATTTGAAGAAAAAGATACTTCTGACAATATCTGGACATATGGTTCAAATAACTTTTTCCGCTATAAGGAATTTGAAGAGTCTGGAAATGTCAAAGATTTGGTTGAGACATTTGAGCAGAAGAAGGACTTAAAGAAACTTGTTGATAAGGTCAATGAGGAAAACACAGAGACAGGATTAAGGGTCTATATAGGAGAAGAATCGTCAGTAAATGCTATGAAAGACTGCTCCGTAGTCACAGCTAATTGTGATTTTGGAAATGGTATGAGAGGGACGATAGGTGTAGTAGGACCGAAGAGAATGGATTATGAGAAGGTGCTTAAAACTATAAAGAACACTATGATAAATATCAATAAAGAGTTAACTAATAAATAATATGTTTTAATTAATAGGAGACTAATAGTAATGATAAAAAATATAATATTTGATATGGGTAATGTGCTTATAGATTTTAATCCTATGCAGTATGTAGGTGAGCTTCATCTCGCGAATAAGGAAGAAGAAGAAAAAGTATTTAAGGCAGCCTATCTCAATTTTAAATCTATATATATGGATTACGGAAGAATTACTGAAGAAGAGTTTGTAAATCATGTAGTAGAAGGTATAGGGGAAGAATATCGAGATAAGATAAAAGAGTTGATAATCAACTGGCATAAGTACCTAACACCGATAAAAGGTATGGAGGAGATAGTTAAAGAACTTAAAGACAAAGGCTATAAGATATATCTTTTGTCAAATGCAGGATTTTCTCAACACGACTATTGGGATAGAATCCCAGCAAGTAAATATTTTGATGGAAAAGTAGTATCCTGCGATGTTGGCGAAGTTAAACCATTTAGAGAAATATATGAGGCACTTTATAAGAAGTTTAACATAAAGCCAGAAGAGAGTTTCTTCATCGATGATTTAATTATCAATGTTTTTGGTGCAAATAGAACTGGCATGGAAGGCTATGTATTTACAGGAAGTGCCGAAGACTTGCGAAAAGAGTTAGTTAGAAGGGGAATATTATAATAAGTTGTAAAGTTAAAACTTTGTAATTATTAAAAGCAAAAAATCATTCTATTTTGTATCATAATAAGTTGAAAAGTAGCCAGAATTTGTGCAAAAAATAGCAAAATATCATCCAGATTTATGTCAAAATTAGTTAAAACATCGTCCGAATTTGTGTCAAAATTAGTTGAAAAGTCGTCCGAATTTGTGTATAATCAGGAGTATGAAAAGAGAAATATTAGAAAAACTAGCTAATTGGAAGAATAGTAAAAATAGAAAGCCCTTGATTCTGAATGGTGCGAGGCAAGTTGGAAAGACCTATATACTTAAAGAGTTTGGGGCAAAATACTTTGATAATGTTTGCTATATAGACTTTAGTAGTAATGAGAGTTACAAAAATATTTTTGAAAAAGATTTTAATATTGAGCGAATAATTACTGAATTTAATGCAATTACTTCAACAAAAATAATGAGAGGCAAAACTCTTATTATTTTGGATGAAATACAAGAGGCTCCAAGAGCAATTACTTCGCTAAAATATTTTTGCGAAAATGAAAATGAATATGTAGTTGCATGTGCAGGTTCATTACTTGGAGTTGCAATACATAAAAATACATCATTTCCAGTTGGAAAAGTAAACTTAATGACAATGTTTCCTCTGACATTTATTGAGTTTTTAGAAGCAATGGGCAAAGAAGGATTAGCAAAATTGCTTCAAGATGGCAATTACGAGAGTATAAATGATTTATCAGAAGATTATAATGCACTTCTAAAACAATATATAATAGTTGGAGGAATGCCAGAAGTTGTAAAGGAATTTGTAGAGAACAAAGATTTTACAGAAGTAAGAAATATACAAAAAGAAATTCTTAAAATGTATGATAATGATTTTAGTAAACACATAATTAATCAAAATGAGTTATTAAAAACAAGGCAGGTGTTTACTACAATTCCAAGAGAATTAGCAAAAGAAAATAAAAAGTTTGTTTTGAGAGATATGGAGAAAGGTGCGAGACTCTCAAAATATGAAGTTGCTATTCAATGGCTTGTTGATGCTGGTGTGGTTTACAAAATACACAATGTTGATAAAATTGGAATACCACTATCTGCTTATAAAAAAATGGAAAACTTCAAAATCTATTTAGTCGATGTAGGATTATTAGGTGCAATGAGCAATCTTGATTATGCAGTGATTATTGAAGAAAATAGATTATTTGTTGAATTTAAAGGTGCACTAGCAGAACAATATATTTGTCAGGAATTAATGTATAGGTATCAAGATGAATTGTTTTTTTATTCAGATAGCAAATCTGAAATGGAAGTAGATTTTATGATTCAGTCAAGAAATGAGCCTATCCCAATAGAAGTTAAATCAGGCAGTGTAGTTCAAGCAAAAAGTTTAAAACAATATATAAAGAAGTATAAACCAAGTTATGCAGTTAGATTTAGTTTACTTAAGAACAAATATGATGAAACTATAAAAAATTATTCACTTTGGTCGGTGCCGAATCAAATATTATAAATATAAATTGTTAGATAAAACATTAAAGGGGAAATAATTATGGATATGTTAGCAAAATATAAAGTAGTAGCAAAAAGATACGAGGATATGCTTATGAATACTGAAGGCGCTTTAGGCGTAATGCACCTGGGGGGGGGTGGCAAGAGAACGCGCTGATGAACATTCTGACATTGACATTGCTGTATTTTCTTATGACAAACTTGATATTAAAGAAGGAGAGCAATTATCTGAAGAAGGATATGATGTTGAAATTTTTAATATTTGCATAAATAAAGGATTTGATGACTGGGATCCTATCAAAAAAGAAGCATATGCTGAAGGAATTATTGCAAGAGATACAAATGGTATTGTTAAAGACTTTATGGATAAAGCTCTTTTTTATGACGAAGAGTTTAGATGTAGGTATTTAGCAAAAAATATATTTGATATTGCTTGGCACGGTTGGATTTATACACCATTTAGGAATCAAAATGTAAAAGGATATAATTGGATTTTGCCAAATAACTTATGGCATCAAAGAGGAGAAATAAGTAATGATTACTATTTAACGAATTGGTGTATCAATAGTTTTATAGAATTGTTATTTGTAGTAAATAGAAAGTGGACTCCTGATTTTAAATGGAGATGGATTCGCTCTTGTCACTTAGAAAAATTACCAAGTAATTATAAAGAAAATATGAGTTATTTATTGTTTGAACCTTGGAATGAAGATACTTGGCTACAAAAGGGAAAGGTTTTCCAAAGGATGATTGATGAAGTAATACCGATGGTAATTGATGACATGCCTGAAGACTGGTATAACTTATTGGAGCACTAATAGTTGAATGGAGTTTATATGGAAACAAATAAAGTATTCATTTCTCATCAACATAATAATGATGATATAGCAAATAAAGTTTTGTCAGCATTAGAGAATAGTGGTTTAGAGTGTTTTGTTGATCATATGCATATTCCTGACGGTAAGAATTGGAGTGACAGAATTGAAAAGGAATTAACCGAATGCAAATATTTTATTTTGATAAACTCTGAATATACTGTAGGGTCAAATGGTTGTTATGTTGAATTAGATAGAGCAAAACAAGCAAAAAAACAAATTATTATATTAAAACTTGGCGACTTCAAGGAAGATTATAAGTGGGACGTTTTGCTTACTGCAGTTCAGGTGACACAAATTACAGAAGATAGAGTATATGATATTGTCAAGAATAAAGTTGTACCTAGTTTCATAGGGTCACAGCAAAAAAATGAAGTAAATAAAATGACCATAGATGAGTTTAACAATGTAGAGATTGATAAACTGAAAAACGATTCTTCTGAAACATATTTGAGAACATCTTTTAATGATTTTGTTGATTTAGCAATTAAGGGAAATGAGAGATTATCAATTATTAAATATAAACAAAATTGTGAGTATGAAGATAATCTATACACAAAATTAATAAATATAAAGAATGATGAAGTAAAATTCATCTATTGCAACTCAATAGCATCTGTTGATTTATCAATTAATTTGATTGCTGAACAAAAACAGGAAGAGGTTTATTATTTATTTATAAAGAGCATTAATGAAATTGATGGACTAAATAAGATACATAGCTTAATTCAGAATCATAAAAATATAAACTTTATAATTGGAATTAATTTAGAATCATGGATAGATTTTAATAACGAATTTAATGATGCCAGGTGTCTTGTTTTTGATAAAATGTCTAATAAAGAAACGATAGAATATTTAAAACAGTTAGAAAAGGAAGAAGGGCTAAATATAGGTGGCAATTTACAAACAATATTTTTGTTACCAGCGCTTCATGATTTTAGGACTCCAAAGTTACTAAAGATTATTATTAATTACATAAAGAAAAATTATTCGTCTTACAATGATTCGGATTTTAATTTGACAGATATTTTTGATTTTTATGATAAATATTTAGAAACCAATGTTAAAGCAAATGAAGCATTTGAAGAATTGATTAGTATTGCTATAAAAAAGAAATTCAATGTTTTTACTCTTACAGAATTTGCAGATAATAAAAATGTATTATTCGAGAATGAATTAGTGACAAAAAAGGGGATTAATTATAAAATAGGAAATGAAGAGTATTTTCTACATAGAGTTGCTATGCATATTTTTACAACATATGGTTCTAATTACGAGGAATCATCAGTATTAGCAATAAAGGATTCTATTCCTTATTATATATATTTATATTATAGCGAAACTCATGAATTAATACTCGACAAATTTAAATTGGATGAGCAAAATATTAGTAAACTATTACAATTATTCATTAGTGAGGAAGAAGCATTTACTAGTATAGTTTTATCAAGAAAATATGACACAGAAATTGTAAAACTGCTAAATGAAATTAATGAAAAAGGATTGTATAATATTTCTGAAAGAATAATTAGTATTTTTGAAAAAGAAGGTATAGACCCAAGTGAAGAACTTGATTATTTATCTGCTAAAATTGAGATGCATTATAATATGACAGATGAATTACTTGAAACTGATGCTGAATTTGGTAATGTATTGGCTGAAAAGGCGTATATTTGTTATCAAACAGATAATTTTACTAAAGCAGGTGAATTATTTGATAAAGCAATTGACAAAATGCTTGATGCAAATCAAACTAATTATAAACTTATATTTAATTATATAGAGTATCTATTTGATTTTGGTGACTATAACAAAATTGAAGAATTACTTAATTATGTAGATAATGAAGACATTAAGTCAAGTGATGACTTGCTAATTAAGTATTATTATAGTCAGGCTGAATTAGATGGATATCGTTTGGAGATAGATTCATGCCTTTATAATTTAGAGAAATGCATATCTTTGTGCGAAAAGAATGTCAATATTGGTAAAATGCAGATTTATTATGGTGAAAAAGGATATTACTTAATGCTTAAAGGTAAATATGACGAATCTAAAAGATATAGTAGAATTAATTTGGAAATAGCAAAATCTTTAGGTAATTTTAATGGAATGGTGGTGGCATCTATTAATCTTGCAATGTGCGAGTTAGCTTTACAAAACTTTGAACAAATGTATAAGTTAGTTTCATATGCCTTAGTATATGCAAAAAATGTTAGAAATTACTGGAGATATAGCGAGAGTTTTATGTATCTGTTACTATTGATAAAGGACAAGGATAAATTAGAAAACATTGATGAAATAATACCAAATGTAGATTCTGATATATTTAGAACATATATATATTTGTTATATTCATATTATTACTATATAAAAAAAGATATAGCACTTGCTAAAGAAAAAATTAATATTGCTATAAATTATTCAAATCAGATTGAAAATGTACAATTAAAAGAGATGGTAAAGGCATGGTCTAATTACATAAGCACTGAAAAAGTTGGAAATATTGACAATGAGTTAAGACAATATATGAATGATGTGATTGAATCATTAAATGCTTTAAGAATTGAAGAAAAAACATTTACTTTGCCACTAGAGTTTTATTTGTATAAAGAACTAAATAGTGAACGACTAAAATATAGAATTATGAAAATTTCTGATATACCAGATATATTTGAATATTCTAGTAATAGTGAATGTACTAAATATGTATTATTTGATAAGCACAAATCTTTTAATGATACTGCAAAGTTTGTTGCAAATGTATATGATGAAAATAATACTGGAACATATATGTGTTGGGCAGTAGAGCATAGAGAAGACAAGAAAGTTATTGGCACAATTGATTTGATATTAAGTGAAAGATATAATGAAATAGAAATAGGATATATATTTAATAAGAATTATTGGAGAAAAGGTTACGGAAGAGAGTCAGTAAAGACAATCGTTGACTATTGTAAAAATTGTTTGGGGCTCAAAAGTTTATTAGGTGTTGCTTTTGAAGTAAATGAAGGATCAAGAAAATTGTTAGAATCTACAGGTTTTGTTGAATTTGAAAAAATAGAAAATTATCATAATAAAATATTACTTAAATCAAAAAATGGTGTAGCATACAGGCTTTTATTATAATTAAGTTGTATGGTAAAGGTTAGAACAACCATTGTAGGGTCGAAGATTAGAACAACCATTGTAAGTGTGAAAATTAGAGCAACCATTGTAAGTGCGAAAATTAGAGAACCATTGTAGGGGCGAAGGTTTCCGAGCCCGAAAGGAAAATATGCAAGAGTTAAAAGAAAAAATCTTAAAAGAAGGTAAGATTTGTCCAAATGATATAGTGAAAGTTGACTCATTTCTCAATCATCAAGTCGATGTTCACTTTCTAAAAAAAATTGGACAGGAGTTTAAGAAGAGATTTGAAGGAGCAGAGGTTAGTAAGGTTTTGACTATAGAATCTTCTGGCATAGCTATAGCTTGTTATACAGCGGAGGCATTTGACTGCAGACTTGTATTTGCGAAAAAAGGTGTATCGCTTAATCAATCAGAGGATTTTTATGAGTCAAAAGTATTTTCTTATACAAGAAGAGAAGAGTATCCTATAAGAGTTTCAAAAGAGTTTTTAGGTAAAGATGATAAGGTTTTAGTCATAGATGATTTCCTTGCAAATGGAGCGGCACTTAATGGACTTATAGATATAGTGAAAAAATCAGGTGCTACCCTTGTCGGATGTGGAACTGTCATAGAAAAAGGATTTCAACCAGGTGGTAAAAGTTTAAGAGAAAAAGGCATAAGAGTTGAGTCACTTGCAATCATTGAATCGACAGATGAAGTTAATCAGAAAATTACATTTCGTTAATTATTAGTAAAAGAGAACTTCATAAACATATTTGTAATGTTTATTACTTATGAGTTCAAGAGGTGAATCATGTATGATGTAGCGATAATAGGCGCTGGTCCTGGTGGGATATTTTCTGCCTATGAGCTTCTAAAATTGAATAAAGACATAAAGATAGTTATGATAGAGATGGGAAATGTCCTTGAGAAAAGACATTGTCCTATTGATGGTGTAAAAATAAAATCATGCATCAACTGTAAACCTTGTAGCATAATGAATGGCTTTGGTGGTGCAGGAGCATTTTCAGATGGAAAATATAATATAACAAATGATTTTGGTGGGACACTCTATCAATATATTGGTAAAGACGAAGCAATAGAACTTATGAAATATGTTGATACGATAAATGTTGAAAATGGTGGACAGAATACAATACTTTACAAAAATGATAATTCTGCTATAAAAAAGATGTGTCTCCAAAATGGGCTTAAGTTACTTGATGCTGAAGTAAGACATTTAGGTACTGATGTGAATTACATTGTGATGGGAAATATTTACAAGAAACTAAAAGATAAGATTGATATAAAGTTTAATACGATATGTGAGAGCATAGAAGATAAAAATGGAAGTTACCTAATAAAGACTGATAGTGGCGAGTTTGAAGCAAAGAAATGTATCATTTCTGCTGGAAGATCAGGTAGCAAGTGGATGGAAAAAGTTTGCAAGGAGATGGGAATAGAGACTAAAAGTAACCGCGTCGACTTGGGTGTCCGCGTTGAGCTTCCTGCTATCATATTTAAACATCTTACTGATGAATTATATGAGAGTAAGATTGTGTATAGAACTCCAAAATATGATGACAATGTCAGAACATTTTGTATGAATCCATATGGTTCTGTAGTTCAGGAGAATACAAATGGCATCATAACAGTAAATGGTCATAGTTATGATGACCCAAAACTTAAAACTTCAAATACGAATTTTGCTGTGCTTGTCGCAAAGACATTTTCAGAACCATTCAAAGATAGTAATGGCTATGGTGAATCAATAGCGAGACTTTCAAATATGCTAGGTGGTGGTGTCATAGTTCAAAGATTTGGAGATATGATAAGTGGAAGAAGAAGTACTGAAAAGAGAATACAAGAAGGATTCGTAACTCCAACTCTTAAAGCTACTGCGGGAGATTTGTCACTTGTCCTACCAAAGAGAATACTTGACTGTATCATAGAGTTCATATATCAACTTGATAAAGTTGCTCCAGGAACTGCAAATGTAGATACATTACTTTATGGAGTAGAAGTTAAGTTTTATAATATGGAAGTGAAATTGGATAAAAATCTTGAGACAAACCATAAAGGACTTTTTGTCATCGGAGATTGCAGTGGTATAACTCATTCACTTTCACATGCAAGTGCTTCGGGTGTGTATGTCGCAAGACATATCATTATTGACTAAACTATTTTTTTGTGATAACATCATAATATATATTTTTCTTATGCAATTAGTTGGGAGATAGGAGGGTAGCTGGTGCGCCCCGCGGTCTTCAACACCGTTGTGAAAGTTAAACTTTCGGCTAGGTTCGATTCCTAGCGTCTCCGTTTATTAATTAGTTGAGACCAAAGAAAATTAGTAATCTATTTTAGAGTTCTTTGGTTTCAAAGAACTTTTTTATTTATAAGAGTTATAAAAAGAGGTCAAAGTATCATTTAGTTTTAAATTATGGAAAAGAATGAAATCTTAAGAAAAATCCCACAAGTTGATGAAATCCTTAAAGATAAGGAGCTATCTTCTATTGTAGAGAATACGCCACATGATTTTCTAACTAATTGTATAAGAGAAGTCATAGTTGACACAAGAGCAAATGTTTTAAATGGCATAGAGAAAGATATAGATAGAAAAAAACTGATAGAAAGAATTGTTTCTAAAGTAGAAAAGAAATCAAAACAGAGTTTAAGAAGAGTTATAAATGCAACTGGCACAGTCCTTCACACAAATCTTGGAAGGTCGGTTATATCAAAGTCTGCTACAGAAGCAATGATAAATGTCGCATATAATTATTCAAATCTTGAATATGATTTAAGGCATGGTGAAAGAGGCGATAGACAATCGCACATAGAAAAGTTAATTATGGAACTTACTGGTTGTGAGTCAGCAATGGTTGTAAATAACAATGCTGCAGCCACTATTATCACTCTTGCCACACTTGCTTATGAGAAAGAAGTAATAATTTCAAGAGGTGAACTTATAGAAATTGGTGGTTCTTTTAGAATACCTGATGTAATGTCAGAAAGTAGAGCTATTCTAAAAGAAATTGGCACGACAAATAAGACAAAAATATCTGATTATAAAAAAGCATTTGATGAAGAAAAAACTGCCGCAATAATGAAAGTACATACGAGTAATTATAAAGTAGTAGGTTTTACTGAAGAAGTGAAATTAAAAGAACTCATGCCACTTGGTCGTGAATATAGTATTCCTGTAATATACGATATGGGAAATGGACTCTTTGTTGACTTAAATGAATACGGCATTGATGAACCAACTGTTCCTAATCTTGTGAAAGAGGATGCAGATGTGATACTTTTTAGTGGCGACAAACTTCTTGGAGGCCCTCAAGCAGGAATCATAATCGGTAAGGCAAAGTATATTGATAAGATGAAGAGACATCCTCTTGCAAGAGCATTTAGAGTTGACAAGTTTACTATTGCTGCTCTTTCTGCTACTCTTTTTGAATACTATGATGTAAAGAGAGCAAAGAAAAATATACCAATTTTGCAAATGATTACATGCAGTAAAAAAGAACTAAAAGTTAAAGCTGAAAAAATAGCTGAAATGTTAAAAGCAAAAGTTAATGAAGAAGTCACTATAGATGTAGAAGATATAAAAGACCAAGTAGGTGGTGGAACTGCACCAGATGTATTCCTTGATGGATATGCAGTAACTATCATTTCAAAGAAAATTGCATCAGAAAAGATTGAAAGACAACTTCGCTCTCTTGATGTGCCAATCATAGTCAGAGTGGCACACGATAAGATATATGTTGACATAAGAACAGTTATGGAAGAAGACATTGAATTATTAGTCAATGAACTTTTGAAAACACTACGATAAATAACTTCAACTCAACCGTAGGGGTGAGCACTGCGAACCAGAGTGTAGATGTGAGCATTGCGAGTTAAATGTAGTGGTGAGCACTTTGAACCAATTGTAGGGGTGAGCACTGCGAACCCGAAAAATATATATGCAAAATATAATTATAGGAACAGCAGGTCATGTGGATCATGGCAAGACCTTTCTAATCAAAGCTCTTACAGGTTTTGACACAGACCGCTTAAAAGAAGAAAAGAAAAGAGGCATAACCATAGAAAATGGCTTTGCGAATCTCCCAAATGATTTAGGACTTCATTTGGGAATTATTGATGTTCCTGGACATGAAAAGTTTGTAAAGAATATGCTTGCAGGTATAGGCGGGATTGATTTGGTACTTCTCGTCATATCACTTGAAGAAGGTATAAAGCCACAGACTATAGAACATTTTGAAATCATAAAATCACTTGGTATAAAGAAAGGCATCATTGTATTTACGAAACTTGATAGCGAGAATATAGTTGATTTTGATACATTAAAAAGTCAAGTGAAAGATTTAGTGAAAGGCTCTAACCTTGAAAATGCAAAAATCATACCTGTGTCAAGTTTAACTGGTAAGAATATAGATGTTCTGAAAGAAGAGATATTTTCTCTTGTGAAAGAGATTGGCGAAAGAAATAGCAATAAGGAACTTACAAGACTTCCTATAGATAGAGTATTTACTATGGAAGGCTTTGGGACAGTTATTACTGGTACTTTGATGGAAGGAAAAATAGACACTGGCGATGAACTTATGGTGTATCCTTCACAAAAAATAGTTAAGGTTAGACAAATTCAGTCGCATGGAAGTGTAGAACCATCAGCACTTGCAGGTCAGAGAACAGCAATTAATTTACTAAATGTGAAAAAAGAAGAACTTAATCGAGGAGATGTCCTCGCAACTAAATCTTCTATAATACTAAGTGAGATGATAGACTGCAAAGTGACAATGTTTAAGTCTGCAAAGAGAAAACTAAAAAATGGCGAAAGAGTTCATTTTAATTATGGGTCAAAGCAGACAGAAGCAAATGTAAAAGTCATAAGTGATGAGTATGTGCAGTTTAAGTTTGAATCCCCTATACCAATAAAAAGAGATGACAAATATATTATAAGATTCATAAGTCCAGCTGAAACCTGCGGTGGAGGCATAGTTTTAAATATTGCCACTAAAAGATATAAGATGGAAGATGGCATTGCACTCAACCATTTTAAGGCACTTGATGGCAATGATGACAAAAGTATACTTCTTGAGATGATAAATGACTCAAGTGTTGATTTCCCAGACCCAGTTTTTTTGTCAAAGAAAATGAACCAGGGGCTAAAGGATATAAAAGAAATCTTAAAGCAACTTTTAGGTACTGATAGCATTGAAGTAATCAATCCAACAAGGTCTAAAAATGAAGAGATAAATGATAATGCAATCATACTTTCACATAAGTTTTATGAGGGAGCAAAAAAATATATACTTGATATACTAAATAAATATCATAGGGAGAATCCTATATCAAAGGGCTTAAAAAAGGAAGAATTAAAGAGCATATTATTTAAGAGATATAATAAAGTTGGCGACACAAAACTTGAAGATTTACTCAATTATATGATAGGTAAAAATGTGCTAAAGCAAATAGATGACCTTATTTCTTCATTTGAATTTGATGCAGTTCTTGATGATAAAAAATCAAAAGAAAAAATCGCGATTGAGAAAAAATATCTTGATGCTTCGTATAATGTCCCACTTACTCAAGATGTAGTTACGGAGTTTTCTACTATAAAAGATGGCAAGAATAATAAACTTGAGATAAGACAGATGATAGTTGATTTAGCAAAAGAAGGAAAACTCATAAAACTTTCAAATGATTACTACATTCATAAAGATAATTTTGATAAAGTTTTAGCAGTAGTAGATAAACTTTTTGAAAATAGTGATAGGATAACAATGACAGAACTTCGTGATAAACTTGAAACTTCAAGAAAATATGCTATACTTATCATAGATTATCTGGATCAGAAGAGAATAACAAAACTTGCTGGAGAATATAGAATGAAAGGAGATAGATATGGCAAAGTATAATAAAGAAACTTGCCTTAAATGGCTTGATGACAATGGCTACAAATATGACAAATTGGAACACACAGCTGTATTTACTATGGAAGAAATGGAAGTAGCAGGTATCACTGCAAAGGGAGATGTAGTAAAAAATCTATTTGTCAGAAATGCAAAAGGTGATAAACATTATCTTGTATCTGTCCCTGAGAATAAACAAATAGATATGACTAAACTTGCCATGGCTCTTGGCTCTACAAGATTGTCTTTTGCATCTCCTGAAAGAATGGATAAATATCTAGGTGTGAAGCAAGGATCAGTATCACCACTTTGTGCCCTTAATGATGAGAATCATGAAGTAGTTGTCGCATTTGATCAGAGCCTCATGGGTAAAGAAAGGATAGGAGTGCATCCACTTGAAAATACTGCAACTATTTTTATGCCATTTAAGGATATAAAAAAGATAGTTGAAGGTAATGGTAATAAGTTTATATGTATTAAATTATAACATTTTAAAAGTGAGGAAGCGAATATGAATAACATGGGAGATGTTGTTGTCAGACTGATAAGTATCTTTATAACATTTATGATTTTTCTTGGTGCGCTAATGCTTATGAAAGAATACAATGTGAGTATGCCAATCAAAATCCTGGTTCTAATAGCACTTATAATAATTGTGGATTTTATAAAAAGTTTAATATTTGGGAAGAAATAAAAAAGGCTTAAAATAGCCTTTTTTTTATGCCTCTATGATGAAAAAAAGTGTAAGGTTAATAAAAAAAATATTGAAAATATTGGTTATGAGTGGTATAATCAAACCATATAGTTTTGTAAGTCGGAGTACTTACTAAACAAATAATTTTTTGGAGGAAAAAATTTTATGGCAATTCTAATTTTGAAAGCTCTATGTGTAGTTGGAATCATCCTTTGTGTTGTAATGATGATTTGGAAACAAGGTCAACTTGCAAAGACACCAGAAGGAAAGGCAAACATTGAATGGGGAATGAAACCAAAGAACTTAATCGCAACTTCAATCGTAGGAGTTGTAGCAAACTTCTTTGATACTCTTGGTATCGGTTCATTTGCTCCATCATCAACAGCATTTAAACTTACTAAATCAGTTGATGACCTTCTTGTTCCTGGAACACTAAACGTTGGTGATACTGTTCCAGTTTGTGTTGAGGCTTTCTTATTCTTTGATGCATTCAATATCGATCCACTTACATGTGTACTTATGTGCGTAACTGCAACAGTCGGTGCATTCTGTGGTGCATCTGTCGTATCAAAGTGGGACAGAACAAAAGTTCGTTGGGGATTTGGAATTGGTCTTATTATTCTTGCAATCATTATGCTTTGCAGATGGGGTGGATGGGGTCCATTCGCTCTCGGTAATGTAGAGTATACTGAAGCACAAATTGGTACTGTTGTTAATGGTCGTATCATTCACAAAGTTGGTGAAGATATCGCTGCAGTAGGTTTAGTTGGAAGCAAACTTGTTATAGCTTGTGTAATCAACTTCATCCTTGGTGCTGCTATGTGTCTTGGTGTTGGTCTCTATGCTCCTTGTATGGCACTTTGCGTTCTTATCGGACTTCACACAGGTATGGCATTCCCTATCATGATGGGATCTTGTGCATTCCTTATGGCATTTGGTAATGGACCTAAGTTCATTATGGAAGGAAGATATGACGTTGTCGCTTGTTGGACTCAAGCAATTGGTGGAGCTATAGGTGTATTCATTGCTTACTATATCGTTAAGTCAATGAATTTAAAGACACTTACTCTTTTAGTTGTTATCGTATGTTTCATCACTGGTATCCTTTACTTAAAGGATGCAATTGCTGATACTAAAGCATAAGTAAATAAAGGTTATATCAAAAACTACCACCAGATTTGGTGGTAGTTTTTTTATATAAAATTATAAAAAAAAGTCTAAAAAAAGTAAAAAATACATTGAAAATGTAATAAAAATGTTGTAAAATATCTATGCTTATAGGTGGGGTTATACCCACATTAACTTTTTGGCGGTTGTATGTTAGGATATAAAAATATATGTAGCAATGAATCATTTCATTCCTATGTAAAGTAGATAAGGAAGGGATAACTTATGGCAAAGAAAAGTGTTGTATCAAAAGTTAAAAAGAGTTCTGTAAAAGCTACGAAGACAACTACAAAGGCTTCGACAAAAGCAAAAACAGGAACTAAAAAAACTGTAGATGGAACTACAGCAAAGTTTAAAATTTCTGGTGATGTGCAACTTCTTTTAAAGCAACATGTTGGTAAACCATGTGTTCCATGTGTTAAAAAAGGAGATAAAGTTTCAATCGGAACTTTAATTGCTAAACCACAAGGGTTAGGTGCAAACATTCATTCATCTGTTAAAGGTGTTGTATCAAAAATTACTGATACTGCTATATTTATTAAAACAGATAAGGTGCTAAGTACAATAGGACCTAATGATGCCATACCAGTTTCTGCTAAAAAGGATGACTTACTTGGTAGAGTTACAGAAGCAGGTGTAGTAGGAATGGGTGGTGCAGGATTCCCAACTGCTGTTAAACTATCTACAAAATTAAATGATGGATATATTTTAGTTAATGCTGCAGAGTGTGAGCCAATACTTGCACACAATATGGCACAACTTGTTAGATTCCCAAAGGAGACTGTAAAAGGTATTCAGTATGCAATGAAGATTGCAAATGCAAAACAAGGAATCATTGCTATAAAACAAAAACACTCACATGAAATTGAGTCAGTACTTAAAGCATTAAAAGGAATAGATAATATTCGAGTTCATTTACTTCCAGATATATATCCGATGGGCGAGGAAAGAGCAATCATTCGTGAGACATTAGGAATACTTCTTCCTGTCACAGCTCTTCCATCAGATGCAAATGCTCATGTAATAAATGTAGAAACTGTTTTACGTTTATATGAAGCTATAGAATATGGTCGACCAATTGTATCAAAGAAGATAACAGTCAGTGGTAAAATAAAAGGTAGTGATAATGGTGTTATAGTATTTTCTGATGTTCCAATAGGAATCAAAGTTAGAGATTTAATAGCTGCTGCTGGTGGCATAGATGGTGATTACGGTGAGATTATAATGGGTGGACCATTTATGGGTAGACCTTGCAAACTTGATGACCCTATAACTAAGACAACTGGTGGTATCATTGTTACAGAACCATTTAAAGATTATAAAGGTGCTAAAGTAGGTCTTCTTGTATGTGCTTGTGGTGCAAATGAAGATAGACTTAAAGACATTGCTAAAAAGTACAATATGAATGTAGTAGATGTAGAGTATTGTAAACAAGCACAAGATCCAAAAGGCAATGGCGTTTACAAGTGTGAAAATCCAGGCAACTGCCCAGGACAAGCACTTAAGTGTATGAATATAAAGAAAGCTGGTGCTACAGAGATTTTAATTTCTAACTGTTCTGATTGTACAAACACAGTTATG
The DNA here is from genome assembly GCA_017634065.1 of Lachnospiraceae bacterium. GTDB lineage: Bacteria > Bacillota > Clostridia > Lachnospirales > Lachnospiraceae > UBA3633. Next base: position 86,068 of record JAGBOC010000011.1, read on the forward strand.
GGTTCAGCTCCAGGTCTTGGACTTAATGTTCACCATTCTACTGACCATATATTTGAGACAGTTGGAATGCCAGTTCAAAGACATTTGACAAAGTCAAAGTTTGTTGAAGGACCAATACCAGAGGGATGTACTGCATCAAGAAATCCTGAATCAAATGAACCAGGTGGCATCAAACAAAGAGCTCACGCAGAGGGTGGTTCTAAAGGTGCTGACTATAGTAAGCCATATCAATTTAGAGAGAATACTCCAGACGGCGAGTTACTTATCAGTATTGAATCAGGTTCTGATATATCTATCAAGTACGAAGATTAATAATAAGTATATATTTACAAAATAATATATAAGTCATAAATAAGGAGGAAAATTTATGTCTATTTCAGCGGAATACGCTCAAGAACACATCAACGATCCAGCGGTTCTATGTTGTAGAAGAGAAGCAGGAACAACACTTTCTCATCACGACTTTGAGGATCCAGCGATTTTTGATGACCTTGTATCATCTGGACTTTTAAAACTTGATGGTGCTTTAACCATCGGACAAGCTATGGGTTCAACTCTTACAAAGACTCTTGATTCTTTGAATGCCATAACAAAAGATTGTGTTGATAAAGTCCAAGAGGCAAAAGCATCTGCAGCAGCTACTCCAGCCGCTCCAACAGCTTCTGCTTCAGTAGGAAATACCACAACAGTAAGTGGTGGAAAATTAAAAATCCACATTGGAGAAGGAAAAGGTATAGACCTTGAGATTCCAATGGGCATTGCAGCAGGTGCAGGTGCAGCAGCACCAAGTGGTGCAGCAGCAGGTGCAGTTGCAGGTGGCGCAGCAAGTAGTGCTGCTGGCGGAGAAAAAGTTGTTAGAACTCTCACAAGAAAACATTTCAATATTACTGAAGTTAAGAGAGGTGATAAGACTAAGATTGATGGAACAACACTTTATATCCGTAAAGGAATTGAGAAGGAAGCAGTTGATACTCAAGAATTAGTTCATGATTTGAAGCTTGATATAATCACTAAAGATAATTACCATGTTTATTCAGAGACTATAATGGATACACAACCAATAGCTACAAAAGAGGGAGATGCAGAACTTGGAACAGGCGTTACAAGAGTTCTCGACAATGTAGTTATGATGCTTACTGGAACTACTGACGAGGGAGTTCAAATCGGTGAGTTCGGTTCATCAGAAGGATATCTTGATGAGAACGTTATGTGGAATCGTCCATCATGTCCTGACCATGGTGACATAATCATTAGAGGAACAGTTAAGATAGAAAATAAGAAGAACATGGAGAGACCAGGTCCTCTTGCAGCTCATAAGGCATTTGATGTTATAACTCAAGAGATAAGACTTGCTCTTAAAGAACTTGATGAGAAGTACTGTGTAAGCACAGAAGAGTTCAAACAAGTTCGTCGTCCAGGTAAGAAGAAAGTTGCTCTTGTAAAAGAGATCATGGGTCAAGGTGCTATGCACGATAACCTCATTCTTCCTGTAGAGCCTGTTGGTATACTTGGAGCACATCCAAACGTAGATCTTTGTAATGTGCCTGTAGTATGTTCACCACTTGAGGTTCTTGATGGATGTATCCATGCACTTACTTGTATAGGACCTGCAAGTAAAGAGCAATCAAGACACTATTGGAGAGAACCAATGGTACTTGAGATGTTATTCGATGAAGAGATTGACTTCGCAGGAGTTATCTTCGTAGGATCACCACAAATTAACTCTGAAAAGTTCTATGTATCAAGAAGAGTTGGTATGACTTGTGAGGCTATGGACTGTGATGGTGCTATTGTTACTACTGAAGGATTTGGTAACAACCACGTTGACTTCGTATCTCATATAGAGCAAATCGGTATGAGAGGAATCAAAGTTGTAGGTATGTCATTCTGTGCTAAACAAGGTGCACTTGTTGTTGGTAACAAGTATGTAACTGCAATGGTTGATAACAATAAGTCTGAAGCTGGTATCGAGAACGAGATCCTTGGAAATAATACACTTTGCCCAGAAGATGCAGTTCGTGCTATTCTCATGCTTAAAGCAGAGATGACTGGCGAAGCTATCAAGAAACCAGAGAAGGAATGGAATCCAAATGTTAAGTCACAAAATATTGAACTCATTTCTTCAGTAACTGGAAAACCAGTTGAACTCGTTAAGAATGAAAAATCACTTCCAATGAGTGAGAAATATAAGAAGAAATATGCAAACGCATAATGATACTCGTAGGGGCGAGCAATGCGAGCCCGAAAAAAAAACACCTAAGTATATTGACAAAGTAAATTACTACGAGGGAATCATTACCGAAGTTCACGACGGCTCTGTAGCACTTGATATAAAAGGTCGTCTTGGATCAATAAGGATTCCAAAAAGAATGATAATATCTGACTACGAATTGAAAGTAGGTCAAGAAGTAGCATTCAATATGAGCTTTATCGAACAACTAAGCGCTTCGGTTAATGAGCATTATATAAAAAAATCCTCTAAAACAAGAAGCGACAATGAAAATAACGAATAATTGAAAGGAGAATATTATGAGTTATACAGTAGTAAAAGGAATGCAATCAGAAATATTTGCACCTGTTACACCTCCACCAGTATGGGCTCCAGTTAAAAAACCACTTAATCAAATGATTATAGCAATAGCAACTGCTGCCGGTGTTCACTGCAAATCTGATGAAAGATTCAATTTGTCTGGTGACTTCACTTGGAGAAAGGTTCCAGATAGTACTAAACCAGAAGACTTAATGGTATCTCATGGTGGATACGACAACAGTGATGTTAATAAAGATATAAATTGTATGTTCCCATATGAGAGACTTCATGAACTTGCAAGAGATGGAGTTATTGGTGGAGTAGCTAAAACCCACGCAACATTCATGGGTGGTGGCGGAAACCAAGAGAAATTCAAAAACGAGACAGGACCAGCTATCGCTGAGTTCTTAAAATCAGAAGGAGTTGATGGAGTTCTTATGACTGCTGGATGAGGAACTTGTCATAGGTCTGCCGTGCTCGTGCAGAGAGCTATTGAACAAGCTGGAATACCTACAATTATCATAGCAGCTCTTCCTCCAGTTGTTAAACAAACAGGTACTCCAAGGGCTACAGCTCCACTTGTACCAATGGGTGCAAATGCTGGTAAGCCACATGATAGAGAAATGCAATACAATATTTGTAAGGATACTCTTGAGCAACTTGTTAAGATAGATGCTCCAGGAAAAATTGTTCCACTTCCTTATGAGTATGTAGCAAAGGTATAACATAATAAAAAATCCAAGGGCAATGCTCTTGGATTTTTTTATTACTGAAATAACATAAAGTTTAATCATAATTTATTCTAAAAATAGGTCAAGAGTTTTTCCTGGCCTATTTTATTTTAATAAAACTTGAAAAAATACTCATTTTGTACTAAAATTATAGATTATTATAAAATTAAAGGGGTTTATTAATTATGAAAAAATTATTGAGTGTTTTGCTTTCAAGCATACTTGTATTTTCTCTTGTAGCTTGTAGTAATGGAAGTACAGCAAGTAATACAAATGCTGGTACTTCATCAGAAAAAATCCATATAGGTATCGTTACTGGTTCTGTATCTCAATCAGAAGATGATCGCCGTGGAGCAGAGAAATTCCAAGAGATGTATGGTGCAGATAATGTAAAACTTGCTATATATCCAGATAACTTCACTGATGAACTTGAGACAACTATTCAAACTATTGTAAATCTATCTGATGATCCAGATATGAAAGCTATAGTTGTAAATCAAGCAGTACCTGGAACTACTGAAGCATTTAGAAGAATTAAAGAAAGACGTCCAGACATTCTTTGTATCGCAGGAGAGTCACATGAAGATTTACCAGAGATAGGTTCTGCCGCTGACCTTGTATGTAATAACGACTTCGTTGCAAGAGGTTATTTAATTATAAAGACAGCACATGATCTTGGATGTGATACATTTGTTCACGTTTCATTCCCAAGACATATGGCTTATGAAACTATGAGCCGTCGTGTAGCTATAATGAGAGAAACTTGTAATGAGTTAGGTATGAACTTTGTTCTTGAGACTGCTCCAGATCCAACATCAGATGTAGGTGTATCTGGTGCACAAGCATATCTTCTTGAGAAAGTTCCTGAATGGGTTGAGAAGTATGGTCAAAATGCAGCATATTTCTGTACAAATGATGCACACACTGAACCACTTCTTAAACAACTTCTTGCATATGGTGGATACTTTATAGAAGCAGATCTTCCATCACCACTTATGGGATATCCAGGAGCACTTGGTATAGATCTTACAGCAGAAGCAGGAGATTTTGAAAAGATATTGAATAAAGTTGAAGCAGCTGTAAATGAAAAAGGTGGAGCAGGTAGATTTGGTACTTGGGCATATAGCTATGGCTATACTCAATCAGCTGGTCTTGCTCAACATGCTTTGAATGTCGTAAAAGGTGAAAGTGAGCTTTGCGATATTGATGATATAGCAAAAGCATACAAAGTATTCACTCCAAAAGCATCTTGGAATGGATCAAATTATACAAATGTTGATACAGGTGTTAAACTTGGAAATGTATTTCTTGTATATCAAGATACTTATATAATGGGTAATCCTGGTAAATACATGGGATCAACTGATGTAACAGTTCCAGAGAAGTATTTCTCTATAAAGTAATATTAATTAGAATCTTACATGCTATATAGTGTGATTTAAAGCATGACATTGTATGGGCGGATTATTATATCCGCCCTATTTTTTGATAATTTGAGTTAAAAGGTAAATAAGATGAGAGAAAATGTTTTAGAGATGAAAAATATTCAGAAGTCTTATTTTGGGACGAAGGTTTTGCATGATATAAACTTAAGTCTTAAAGAAGGCGAGATAGTTGGTTTGGTTGGTGAAAATGGTGCTGGAAAAAGTACTCTCATGAATATACTATTTGGTGATGAAGTAATAGCAAGTACTGGTGGTTATGATGGTGAGATTAAGATGTTTGGAAAGACAGTACATATCGGAAGTTCAAGAGATGCTCTTAAACTTGGTATTGGTATGGTTCATCAAGAGTTCTCACTTATACCAGGATTTACAGCTACTGAAAATATACTATTTAATAGAGAGCCAATCAAGAAAAATGTTGTGGCTAATGTATTTGGTGAAAGACTTGATACTTTAGATAGAAAAAAGATGAGAGAAATGGCAAAGTCTGCCATTGATAAAGTTGGAATTAAGATAGATGATGATATGCTTGTATCTGTTATGCCAGTTGGACATAAACAGTTTACAGAGATAGCAAGAGAAATAAGTAAAGATAACCTTAAAGTTTTGATTTTAGATGAGCCAACCGCAGTTCTTACAGAGAAAGAAGCATCTACTATGCTTGAGTCAATAAAAAGTTTGGCAAGTAAGGGAATTGCGATTGTATTCATATCACATAGATTAAATGAGATTTTGGATGTCTGCAACAAAGTAGTTATAATAAGAGATGGTTATGTAGTAAAAGATAGTGAGATAAGTAAGATTACTGTAAATGAGATTACGAAACATATGATAGGCAGAGAAGTAGACACAAAAAAAAGAGTTTCTCGAAATCTTGGTGACAGAGAAATAATAATGTCGATAAAAAATCTTTATGTAGATATGCCAGGTGAGAATGTAAAAAATCTTTCGCTTGATGTTCGAGATGGTGAGATACTTGGCATAGGTGGACTTGCAGGTCAGGGAAAACTTGGCATTCCAAATGGAATTATGGGCCTATATGATGCGGAAGGTGAAGTACTATATAAGAATGAAAAAATCAACATAAGTGACCCAATGAGTGCACTTAATAAAGATATAGCATTTGTGTCAGAAGATAGAAGAGGAGTGGGGTTACTTCTTGATGAAACTTTGGAATGGAATATTTCATTTCTTACAATGCAAGTAAAAAATAAGTTTTTAAAACGTTTTCTTTCAAAACTCATTTCATTTAGAGATAATAAAGCGATAAAAGATGTGACAGATCACTATATAGAAGCACTTAATATAAAGTGTACGAGTTCAAAACAAAAGGCAAAAGAACTTTCTGGTGGCAATCAACAAAAAGTATGCCTTGCAAAAGCATTTGCTATGCAGCCTAAGTTCTTATTTGTGTCAGAACCAACTCGTGGTATAGATGTTGGAGCAAAAGCTTTAGTTCTCGATGCACTTAAAGGTTATAATGAAAAATACGGCACTACTGTTGTTATGATATCATCTGAAATTGAAGAATTAAGACAAATATGCGATAGGATAGCAATAGTTTCGGATGGAAAGGTCGCAGGTATTTATGATGCATCAGAGTCTGCAGAGAAGTTTGGTGCACTTATGATTGGTGCGAGTGCAGGAGGTATGTAATGAATAGTAAGAGATTTAATATAAAAGAATTAATAAATGATTTTGGAGTGCCAAGACTAATCATTCTTGGATTCCTTATGCTATTATTTATACTTGCACCATTTGTTGGAGCAGACCTTCCTACACAGTTTACAAATCTTTTTAATAGATTTAGCTGGAATGCAGTTCTTGTCCTTGCTATGGTTCCGATGATTCATTCAGGTTGTGGACTAAACTTTGGTCTTCCTTTTGGCATTATAGCTGGTCTTCTTGGAGGTACCATCGCTATAGAACTTGGATTTACAGGAGCAATTAGTTTCTTGATGGCAATTCTTTTCGCTACACCATTTGCAATAATTTTTGGCTTCTTATATGGTATCTTACTTAATCATATAAAAGGTGGAGAGATGATGGTTGCAACTTATGTGGGATTCTCTGCAGTATCATTTATGTGTATGATGTGGCTACTTCTTCCTTATCATAGTCCTACAATGGTATGGGGTTATGAAGGAAAAGGACTTCGGACAACTATTTCTCTTGAAGGTTTTTATGACAAAGTCTTATCAAAGTTTTTAGAGATAAGGATTGGAAACTTTTCATTCCCAACTGGTGCAATTTTATTTTTTGCACTTTTAAGTTTCCTTATGTGGTGTTTCCTTCGCACAAAGACAGGCACAGCGATGACTGCAGTTGGCTCTAATCCAATATTTGCAAAGGCATCAGGAATAAATATTGATAAGATAAGAACTCTATCAGTTATTATGTCTACTTGGCTTGCTGCCATAGGTATACTTATATATGAACAAGGTTTTGGATTTATACAACTTTATATGGCACCATTTAATATGGCTCTTCCAGCTGTATCAGCGATACTAATTGGTGGTGCATCAGTTAATAAAGCAAGTATAGCAAATGTCATTATCGGGACACTTCTTTTTCAAGGGATTGTAACTATGACACCAACAGTTATGAACTCTATGATACATATGGATATGAGTGAGGTTATAAGAATCATAGTTTCAAATGGTATGATACTTTATGCACTCACAAGAAAGACGAATGAAGGGAGGAGAGCATAATGAAATTTGATATTAAAAAGTTTCTTGCAGATCGTTCTGTTCCTATAATGTTCATTATAATTTGTGTTGTGTGCATACCGCTCAGTGGTTTTTCTACTGGATATTTGTTAAATGAAATAGTGACAAGAATAGTTAGAAATACTTTTTTAATTTTAAGTCTTCTTATACCTATAATGGCAGGGATGGGACTTAACTTTGGTATGACTCTTGGAGCAATGGCTGGAGAGATTGCACTTATATTTACATCAGACTGGCAAATCTGGGGGATTCCTGGAGTAGTACTTGCGATGATTTTATCTATACCTATATCAATACTTCTCGGTCTTCTTTGCGGAACTCTACTTAATAAATCAAAAGGTAGAGAAATGATCACAAGTTATATCATTAGCTTTTTTATAAATGGTATCTATCAACTTGTCGTTTTATATATGATGGGACCAGTAATACCAATAATTCATGAGGCAATAAAACTTCCAAGAGGCTATGGTATAAGAAATACTGTAAGTCTTTTAAATATTCGACAAAGTATTGATAAGCTAATTGAGATAAATGTATTTGGCGTTAAAATACCAGTTTTAAGTTTTGTGATAATTCTACTTCTTTGCCTCTTTATAGTTTGGTTTACTAAAACAAAACTTGGCCAGGATATGAGAGCTGTCGGTCAGAATATGGAAGTGGCAAGAGCATCGGGTATCAATGTAGAGAGAACGAGAGTATTATCTATAGTTATGTCTACGGTTCTTGCTGGTTTTGGTATGATACTTTATCTTCAAAATATGGGAAATATAGCGACATATAGTTCTCATAGTCAGATAGGTATGTTTTGTATTGCTGCACTTCTTGTAGGTGGTGCATCAGTTGATAAGGCAAGTATAGGAAATGTATTTCTTGGAGTTATACTTTTCCATCTAATGTTTATAGTTGCACCAAAAGCCGGGACTGTTGTGACTGGAGACTCTATGATAGGAGAGTATTTTAGAGTATTTATATCTTATGGAGTTATAACTCTTGCACTGGTTATGTATGAATCGAAAAAGCATAAGAAGAAAAAGATGACTGAAAATGGAGGAGAAAATGATGAAAAGTAAAAGTTTAATATATAAAATCATACTCGTTCTCGCCCTTATAGTTATTTGTTTCATAATGATATACATAGGTAGGGGTCACACTTTATACTTTGATAATAAAGGTATAATTCTTGAAGATGATGTAGCAGGAGCAGAGCTTAAGGCTCCTTATCGTATAAAGGTTTTTATAAAAGGTAAGGAAGTGGCAAATCTAAATGATGGCGATAGAGGTATGGCAATATGGATAGGACCAAAAGCTCATCTTGAACTTGAAGTTACAGAGGAAAAAGGCGGTGAGAAAGAAAAAATAGCTTTTGATGTCTCTCTTCCAAGAGCCTATGATGGAGTTGTTATAAATCTTGTAGGATTGATAAATGCAGAACCTTATGATACTTATATAAGTGAGTTTATACCACTAGCGACAGTAACTTCGGAAAGTGAAGAAGAAGTTGTGCTTGACGAAATGGGTGGTTTAGGGTTTGGAGAATAGTGTCTCATTTAGTGAAAAACAATATTGACAATTTGTTATGGATTTATTATAATAATATTAAGAAAAAATTAAGAAATCCATATTACTTGTGGGACAAGCTCTGTGCATTTCTTAATTTCGGATAAGCATTATTTTTGGGCGTGTTTTTAGGGGGACTAAAAGGGCGTGTAAATCTAATCTTATTTCTCTTTTAAGCGATGAGGAAATGAGTCGCTACTGGAAAGAAAGGAGAAAGATTATGAGTACAAGTTTTGCTATTTTGGCGGTTATTATTGTTTACCTATTGTTTGTTATATTCACTGGAGTAATGATTGGTAGAAAAACCAAGCAGAGTAGTGAAGGTTTCTTCCTTGGTGGTCGTGGTATGGGACCACTTGTTACAGCGATGTCAGCCGAAGCATCAGATATGAGTTCATATCTACTTATGGGTATACCAGGTGTAGCATATCTTACTGGTGTAGCAGATGCAACTTGGACAGCTATAGGACTTGGCATCGGAACTTATCTTAATTTCTTACTTGTTGCAAAAAGATTACGTCGTTATAGTGCTAAAATTGATGCAATAACAATTCCTGGATTCTTCCAGAAAAGATTTGCACCAAAGTCTACACTCATTGAAACTGTTGCTGCACTTATCATTATTATTTTCTTTATACCTTATGTAGCATCAGGACTTCAAGCTATAGGAAAATTATTTACGACTTTATTTGAAATGGATTACATAGTGGGTGTCGTTATAGGAGCTGTTGTTATCCTTTCATATTCTACTATTGGTGGATTTGGATCAGTAGCAGTTATGGACCTTATACAGTCTATTATTATGACATTTGCACTCGCAGTTATAGTATTTTTTGCTATTAATAGAGCTGGTGGTTGGGGCAATGCTATGCAGTATTTAAGTACTCTCCCAGGATATCTTAAACTAAATGAGACATTTACTGGTGGAGATACAGCAGGAGCATATGGAATTATAACTATTATTTCTACGATGGCATGGGGACTTGGATACTTTGGAATGCCACATATCTTGGTTCGTTTCATGTCAATTCGTGATGAAAACGAATTAAAATTATCAAGAAGAATTGCAGCTGTATGGGTATTTATATCTATGGGAGTTGCAATAATTATAGGACTTATAGGTAAGGCAATGTCACATAGTGGTGCTATTGTTGAACTTGCTGGTTCTGATTCAGAAAGAGTTATCATATATATAGCAAACTTACTTGCTAAAAATGGTGTATTCTTTGCTATCATTGCAGGTGTTATATTAGCAGGTATTTTAGCAGCAACTATGTCTACAGCAGATTCACAACTTCTTTGTGCTGCATCATCATTTTCAGAGAATCTTATGCAAGATACTTTCAAGAAAAAACTTGACCAAAAGACTTCTCTTATAGCAGCAAGATGCACTATAGTTGTTATTATAATTCTCGCTATATTTATAGCAAGTAATCCTGAATCACCTATAGGCAAGAGTATATTCCAAGTAGTTGCATTTGCCTGGGCTGGATTTGGTGCTTGCTTTGGTCCTGGCATGCTTCTTGCACTCTTTGACAAGAAGATGAATCATCAGGGAATAGTTGCTGGTATGTTAGCAGGTGCTATAATGATATTTGTATGGAAGTTTGGTGTTAGACCACTTGGTGGAGCATGGAATATATATGAACTTCTTCCAGCATTCCTTGTTAATTTAGTTGTAGCAATTATCGTATCAAAAGTTACACCAGAACCAAGTGCTGAAATACAAAAAACATATGATGAGGTTATGACAAATATTTAATCAAATCATAAATTATTATAAAAGAGTAGTTAATTCTACTCTTTTATATTGAAAAAAAGTGTCAAATATAGTAAAATAGAAGAGTTATATATAATATAACCACATCGGAACGTTGTGGGTATAACATATAATATAAAAGAACAAAGTTTTTGTTTGAGGAAAAAAAATAAAAATGAGTTCAGGTAAAATATTAAGGAGGTTAGTTATGAAAATTACACGTAAAGTTGACTACAAAAAGTATGAAAGAGTACTTGAAGTTATCGATGCTCATACTGAAGGAGAGTTTTGCCGTATCGTTACAGGCGGATTTGATGAGCCACAAGGTAAGGATATGATTGAAAAGAAAAACTGGATGGTAAAGAATGCTGACAATATACGTACTGCTCTTATGCATGAACCAAGAGGTCACAGAGAGATGTTCGGTGCTTTCCTTTGTGAGCCAGTTCATAAAGAAGCTGATTACGGAGTTATATTTATGGATACTGGTGGCTACCTTAATATGTGTGGACACTGTACTATAGGATCAGTAACTGTAATTCTTGAGGGTGGACTTAAAGAGATGCATGAAGGCGAGAATGAAGTAGTTCTTGATGCACCAGCAGGTATCATCAGAACAAAGGCTATGGTAAAGAATGGTAAGGTTGAGTCAGTAACTCTTACTAACGTACCAGCATTTGTATTCAAAGAGAATTGTAAGACAACTGTAGATTTTGAGGGAAAGAAATATGAAGTTCCATTTACTATATCATTTGGTGGATCATTCTTTGCACTTGTTGATACAACTAAAGTGACACCGGCTATACCTGATATTGTAGCAAAAAATGCTGGATGGTATTCTAATTTCGGAATGGCTTGTTTAGCAAAAGTAAATGAAGCAGAGAAAGTAAAACACCCTGAACTTGACATTACAACTATTGATCTTATGGAATTCTTCCAAGATGAGCCTGATAAGAGTAAGGCAGACAAGAGAAACTGTGTAGTATTCGGTGACCATTCTGTCGACAGATCTCCATGTGGCACTGGTACATCAGCAAAACTTGCTACACTTCATCACCTTGGCGAGATAAAAGTCGGCGAGAAGTTCAGATATGAGAGTATTATTGGTTCACTCTTTATAGGTGAGATAAAGGAGACTACAAAAGTTGGTAACTTTGATGCAGTCGTTCCTATGGTTACAGGTGCTGCATATCTTACAGGAGTTGCTGATTATATAATTGACCAAGAAGATCCAAAGAGATACGGATTTGTAGTTTAGTATATAATATTCAAGGGTGGCATTTGCCACCCTTGTATTTATAGGAGATACTATGAAAAAGGTCAATGATGTAAAAAATATTGCGATTGTTTTAGATTTTGTTGTTTCAATCATTGCATCAGCAATTCAAAAATCAAATCAAAGTGTATCAGGAATGTTGTTTGGATTGTCTGCAGTGATTCTTTTAGTTGCAGTTGTATGTGTTGTAATTGAATTAGTTAAGAAAAAATAAAATAATAAGAGGTTGTGCATGTCAGAAGAAAGAGTAATGAGACAATTAACCATTCGCTCATTTCATTGTGACAAAGTTGAGTGGGGAGATAGTTTCTCATTTAAGAAAGATGGAAGCAACTATTCTATGACTCTGAAAAAGGGCATAGAAGAGGATTTAAAGAAAAGTTCAGAACTTTTTGAAAATCTAACTATAAAGATTTTGAAACCAGGTGAACATCATGTGAAAATTAATTCAGTAATGGATATTATTCCTATATCAGTTAAAGCACTTGGTAAAATTGGGGAAGGCATAACTCATACGATAACTGGCGTGTATGTGATGCTTACTGGTGTTGATACAGCTGGTAGACAGATTTGTGCTTTTGGAAATAGTGATGGATGGATGGATGAAAAAGTGACATTCAACCAACCAGGTACTCCATCTATGGATGATTACATTATACTTGTAGATGTACTTATCAAAGAAGGCTATGCAACTAAAAGAGTTGGGCCAGATGCTTGTCACTCTGCATGTGAGATGATGTGTGACCCAATTAGAGCTTTTCTTAAAAAGTTCCGCGATGGAGATGAGAATGAGAGACATGTGTTTAAGGATTTGATACATCCAGGAAAGAAGAAAGTTGCTGTCGTGAAACTTGTATCAGGTCAAGGCGCTATGTATGATACTCACTATATGGCGAAAGAACCATCAGGATTTACTGATGGAAGGTCAATTATTGATTCTGTTGGTTCACCAATTATTTTATCACCAAATGAATATAGAGATGGCGCACTTCGCTGTCTCTATGGATAAACTGTAGGGGCGAGCACGCGCCCGAGCGTTTTTTCCGAGCGTAGCGAAGGAAGTGCGACAAAGCACCCTTGGGGTGCGAGCCCGAAAGGATAAATATGGGAGTAGGTCCAAGTACAAAAGAAACGACATTACATCATTTTAGAGATCCGCTTATAAATCTTATAGCTGAAGATCCTGATATTGATTTTCTTGGAGTTGTGATAGGTGGCATACCAGATAGAAATGTTGATAAAAAGTTTACAGGAGAAAGAATAGGTGCTTGGCTTGAGGCTATGAGATGTGATGGTGCTATAGTTTCAGAAGATTCGTGGGGCAATAGTAATGTAGACCTTGCTGCTGCTATGGAAGCTATAGGCAGAAGAGATATACCACAAGTTGGTATGGTACTTATTGGCACACAAGGAATAGTCGATCAAAATGAATATATGGATACTATGGTTGATACAAATCATAGTGAGAGTGGTACCGAGACAAATATTGTTGCAGAAAACTGTATGACTATGGCGGAAGCACGAAAGTGTGTAGCACTTCTAAAACTCAAAATGAGTAGAAAATACGGACACTTGTGATGATTTATAAAGTGTGACTATGTCTAATTGATAACAAAAATCGCCCATAGTTTTAAGGGCGATTTTTGTTTGAAATATTATGATATTTATGAAAAGTGATTCTTACTTAACACAAACTACATAATTATCTTTTCTTGCAGGACCATCTGCCATATAGGCTTCATCAGTATAGCCAACTATGCAGTAACCGATGCCAACATAGTTGCCATTTAATCCCCATTTTTTAAGAAGTGCCTTGCCATCTTCTCTTTCATAAGTTTCCTTTGCTCTATGTATCCAGCAAGAGCCAAGACCAAGACTTGCTGCTGCATTCATTAGATTTCCCATTACGAGAGAACCATCATAGATTGTATTTGAATTATTTGCATCTCCAAGTACAAGGATAGCACATGGAGCACCATAAAATGGGTGAGCACCAGGTTTTCCCATAACATCAGCATTTATAGCCTCTGCAGAGTTTAATTCATCCTTATTAGTGATACATACGAGTGTAGGGCTTTGATTTCCTGATGCAGTAGGGGCAAATGTTCCAGCCTTTAAAATCTCATTAAGTTTTGACTCTTCTACTGCTTTGTCGTTATACTTTCTTATACTTCTTCTTTTTAATAATGTGTTTAATGTTTCGTTCATAATTCACCTCCAAAATAGATTATATCAAAAAAGCAAAATAATAGCAAACCACTTGACAATAATTAGTAAAAGTTGTATCATTTATAAGGTTAATTAAAGGGCAAAAGCCCTTTTTTAAGTCTTGTTTTTAAGGAGAAATAAATATGGCTTCTAAACGCACTAAGATTACTTTAGAGTGTACAGAATGTAAACAAAGAAATTATGACACTACAAAGGAAAAGAAGAAACATCCGGATCGTATCGAGACTAGTAAGTATTGTAGATTTTGTAAGAAACATACAAAACACAAGGAGACTAAATAGTAATGAGCGAAGTTAAAGAAAAAAAAGAAAGTTTTTTTAATAGAATTATCAAAGGCTTAAGGTCTGAATGGATAAAGATAATATTTCCGTCAAACGAGCAGATATTAAATGATTCAGTTACAGTACTTATCTGTTCAGTTATTATTGGACTTATTATTTTTGTTCTTGATTCGCTGATTGGGTCAGGATTTGGATTTTTATTTAATAGATAATTAGGAGAGATTTTCCGTGGCAGAAGAGAGATCAGGAAAGCCTGAATGGTATGTAGCGCATACTTATTCTGGTTATGAAAATAAAGTTAAACTTGATATAGAACAGTCAATTAAGAACCGTGGAATGGAAGAATTAATTTTCGAAGTACGTATCCCTACACAGATGGTTACTGAACTTAAAAATGGAAAAGAAAAAAAGTATGAGAAAAAACTCTTCCCAGGTTATGTTCTTGTCAATATGATTATGACTGATGATACTTGGTATGTAATTAGAAATACTCGTGGTGTCACTGGATTTGTGGGACCAGATAGTAAGCCAGTACCAATATCAAAAGCAGAGTTAGAGGCACTTCAAGGTAAGGTGACAAAAGAAGTCATTATCGAAGTAAATGTTGATGATACAGTTGTGATAACGAGTGGTGCATTTAAGGATTCTATAGCTAAAGTTCTCTCGGTAAATGAATCAAAGAAAACTGTTACTGTAGGTGTAGACTTCATGGGCGGAGAAAGAAAACTTGAGATTGGCTTCGCCGATATAAAAAAGATATAAAACTTTGTTTTATAAATACATTTGGGAGGGTTAATAGCCCGTCTAACCAAGGAGGAAAGTATGGCAAAAAAGGTTGAAGGTTATATTAAACTTCAAATTCCAGCTGGTAAGGCAACACCAGCACCACCAGTAGGACCAGCGCTTGGTCAACATGGTGTAAATATCGTTGCATTTACAAAAGAGTTTAATGCTAGAACAGCAAATGAGGGAGATGTTATAATCCCTGTAGTTATCACAGTTTTTGCTGATAAGAGTTTCACATTTATCACAAAGACACCACCCGCAGCAGTTCTTATAAAGAAGGCTTGTAAGATTAAATCTGGATCAGGAGTTCCAAATAAGACCAAGGTTGCTACTATCAAGAAGGCTGATCTTCAAAAGATTGCCGAGACCAAGATGAAAGATTTAAATGCAGCTACACTTGAGACTGCTATGTCAATGATCGCTGGAACTTGTCGCTCTATGGGCGTGACAGTAGAGGAATAAGGGAGGTGTAGTGATGAAAAAGTTGGCAAAGAAATATGATGCGAAGTTAAAAGCATATGATCCAAAGAAACTTTATGAAGCTAAAGAAGCTATACAAGTTGTAAAGAAAAATGCTACAGCAAAGTTTGATGAGACTATAGAACTTCATATAAGAACAGGTTGTGATTCAAAGTATGCTGAACAACAAATAAGAGGTTCAGTTGTATTACCAGCAGGAACTGGTAAGAAAGTAAAGATATTAGTATTTGCAAGAGACGCTAAAGCTGATGAAGCAAAAGCAGCTGGTGCTGATTATGTAGGAGTTGATGAGTACGTACAAAAGATTCAGACAGAAGGTTGGCTTGATTTTGACGCAGTTGTAGCAACTCCTGATATGATGGGAACTGTTGGTAAACTTGCAAAGATTTTGGGACCAAAAGGTCTTATGCCTAACCCAAAGACAGGAACAGTTACAGCAGATGTAACTAAAATCATTGGCGAGTTAAAAGCAGGTAAGGTTGAGTATCGTCTTGACAAGCAAAACTTAATTCACTGCCCACTTGGAAAAGCAAGTTTTAGTGAAGATAAGTTGGAAGAAAACTTCAATGCTTTAATGGGAGCAATTGTGAAAGCAAGACCTCAATCTCTAAAAGGTACTTACCTTAAAAGCATAACTCTTACATCTACTATGGGACCTGGAGTGAAATTAAGCACAATTAAATATGCAATGTAATATTGCTTTATAATGGGGCGTTAGAAGCCCCATTTTTATTACCTAATTAGTATTTTGGAAGATATTAAAAGGGTTTTTTAAGCCCTTTTATATTGTAAGTGTTATAGGCTAAATTATTTGAAAAAGGATTTAATATTGTGGTATAATTACATAAGCATAAGTTTTATAGAATTATAAAACTTGTTTGTTTAATTGGAGAATAATTATGAAAGTAGTAATAGGAAATGACCATGCTGGAGTAGACATGAAAATGCAGATTAAAGAGTATATAGAGTCTATGGGACATGAAGTTATAAATGTCGGCATAGATAAGGTTGAAAGATGTGATTATCCTGACTACGCATACAAGGCTTGTAAAAAAATAGTTGATAAGGAAGCCGAACTCGGTGTACTTATATGCGGTACTGGCATTGGTATGAGTATAACAGCTAACAAAGTGAAAGGCATAAGAGCCTGTGCATGTTCGGAAAGTTATTCTGCAAGACTTTGCAGAGAACATAATGATGCAAATGTCATTTGTTTTGGTGAACGAGTTATCGGCATAGAAACTGCAAAAGAAATAGTAAAGAGTTTCCTTAATGCTAAATATCAAAATGCACATCATGTTAATCGTGTAAAAAAGATTATGGAAATTGAAGAGGGCACTTACAAATAATGGTTTACAAAGAAAAGATTTTAGAGACTATTGTAAGAGATTTTTTTGATACGAAAATAATTAATGATGATGATATATTAATTGTGGCACTTAGTGGTGGGATGGACTCAATGTGCCTCATAGATGCATTTTATAAACTACAATCTGAAATCGAATATAAACTTATGGCAATGCACATTCATCATGGCATAAGAGGCATTGAAGCTGATAGAGATTTACAGTTTGTAAAAAAATACTGCAAATCAATGAATGTGAAATTGATAACTGAAAAGGTTGATGCACCAGAGTATTCGCAAAAAAATGGTTTGACGATAGAAGAATCAGCAAGAGTACTTAGGTACAATGCATTTGAAAATAATTGGAAAAAGCTTTCACTTAAAAATTCAAAACACAATGTATATGTTTTAGTTGCTCATCATGAAAATGATCAGGCAGAGACAGTAATTCATAATATGATAAGAGGAACTGGTTTAAAGGGCATTTCAGGAATGAGAAAACAAAATGGATATATTTTAAGACCCCTACTTGATATAAAGAAATCAGAGATTGAAGAATATGTTGATTCATATGATATACCATATGTTGATGATACGACAAATGAAGATATAAAGTATACAAGAAACTATATAAGAAAAGAAATAATAGAAAAACTTAAAAGCATTAATTCAGAAGCCATCTCACATATTGCTCACCTTGCAAGACAGGCAAGTGAAGTAAATGAATATGTAGAGTCTGAAAGTCAAAAGGCTTATGAAAAATGCCTAATATCGAAGGATGATAAAAACATATCTATCTCTATAAAAAGTTTCAATGAGCAAAATAGAGTTTTGAGAGTTGGCATAATTAGAATTATCTTAAATGAATTAATTAGCACATTAAAAGACATCACCAAGATTAATATAAATGATGTAATAGACTTATCAAAAAAAGTAAAAGGTGGACATCTTGATTTACCTTATAATCTAACTGTTGATAAAAAACAAAAAGAGTTAATTTTTAGGGTAAATGAGAAAAACATAAGTATGAGTAGGAGAAAAAAGAAATGTGTAGAAGAATTGAACCTTTAATTACTGAAGCCCAGATAAAAGAGAGAGTTAAGGAACTTGGGAAACAAATTTCAGAAGATTATAGAGGTAAAGACTTATTACTGATAGGTATTTTGAAAGGAAGTATACCATTTCTCTGTTCTCTTATGTGGGAAATAGATAATGAAAAACTTTCTATGGACTTTATGGATGTGTCAAGCTATGGAAGTGAGACTGTATCAAGTGGCAATGTAAAAATATTGAAAGATATAGACTCATCTATCAAAGGTAAAAATGTAATGATAGTTGAAGATATTGTTGATACAGGAAGAACGATGAATAAACTTTTGGAAATGCTTAAGACAAGAGAACCAGCAAGTTTAAAAGTTTGTACCTTACTTGATAAGCCATCAAGGAGACTATGTGATGTAAAAGTTGATTATGTAGGTTTTGAAATAGAAAATAAGTTTGTAGCTGGATTTGGACTTGATGATGATCAATATATGAGACAACTCAAATATGTTGGAGAAGTTATTTTTGAAAATTAATTCTATGATTTAATAATTATATAAGGTAGGTAGAAAAATGGTATTCAGAGTAAAAAAAGTTTTTGCAATTTTATTATGTATGACAATGGTGTTTTCAAGCACATTGCCACATTTTGCAAATGATGATTTAGCCATTGAGTTAGAGAACGTTGCGCAATCTGAAACTACTGTGTCAGAGACTGAATCTGATAGTGATAATTATGAGAATAATAATTTAGAAAGTGGCATAGAAGCAGAAAGTGATACAGAAGCAGAAAGTGGCACAGAGGCGGAAAGTGATACTGAAACAGAGAGTGATACTGAAACAGAAAGTGACACTGAAACAGAGAGCGATACTGAAACAGAAAGTGACACTGAAACAGAGAGTGACACCGAAACAAAAAGTGACACTGAAACAGAGAGTGGTTCAGTAACAGAAAGTGCCACGGAATCATCAACTGATCTTGAAGCAAGTTCTACAGGAGAGACTAATAATTCAGAAAAAACAATAGTTGATGAAGAAAAGATTGCTACAGATAGTGAGATGGAGTTAAATGAGTCCCCATCTTATGATGAGATGAATGTAGCAACCTATAGTGAGATTATAGATGCTTTTGAAACTGAAAATGTAGCAACAGTTAGTGAGATTAATGCAGTTGATTATGAGATACAAGGTCTTGGTTTTATAAGGCCCGATTTTACAAGCCCAGTTGTTCAAGAGCTTCCATTAAGAAGAGGAATAAGACTTTTTGGCACATCAGATCCAGGTGCAAGTTATGACCCAAGAAGTGAGACATTATCATCTGGTCTTTCAAGATTACCAGCCGTTAGAAACCAGGGTGGTTTTGGAACTTGTTGGGCTTTCTCTACACTCGGAATGTTTGAGACATATTTAAGACTTCATAATTTAGTTAGTACAGAAGAAGATTCTAATTTGAGTGAAGCAGCTCTAACATATTTTATGCAATATGGACTTTATGAAAAAGAAGTAACTAAAAATGGATCAAGTAACATTGATAAGCCAGGTGTCGAAGGATTTGATTATTCATATATTAATAATAGGTCAAGACTTGGACAAATTGGTGGAAATCAGGCAATGGGACTTTTAACTATGTCATCTTATATAGGTGCTGTAAAAGAAGATACTAACTCATCATATAATCGTATGAGTAATATTGCTGCAAATCCAAGTAGTCTTGATGGCAGTTATGCATTTAATAAAAACTCATTTGTCCTTAAAAATGCATTATTCCTAAATAAAACTAATCGAAATATGATTAAACAAGCTATACTTGATAATGGTTCGGTAGGTATATCATATTTTGCTGGTCGTGCGACTCCTACTGATGGTGAAGACGAAGATGCAAGTTATGTCCATACTGCAAATGGGGAGTATTATTACTATACTGATAAGACGTCTGCTCAAGCAAATCATGCGATTCTAGTTGTAGGTTGGAATGATGATATTCCAAAAGAAAACTTTTATGTAGGCGGGAGTAATTACGCAGCAAGTTCTACAAAGGCAGCTTCCAATGGTGGATGGCTTTGCAGAAATAGCTGGGGTGGCTCTGGAAATGGAACAAATGGATATTTTTGGATGTCATATGAAGAACCAAGTTTAGATGATAATGTGTATACTGTAGAGGCAATGTCTGCTGATACGTATGAATATAATTATCATTATGATACTACTGCATGTACTTCAGCTTATGCTCATAGTGTTGAAGATATGCCTATGTATTATGCAAATATATTTAAGGTAAGTGATGACATAGATCAAAAACTTGATGCGGTTAGTGTAGCATTTAATAGTGCAGATGTAGAGTTTGATATTTTAGTATATACAAAGGACACTGCTATGACAAATCCTACAGATGGAGTAAAGAAGTTTGAGGAGTCATACACAAGACAGTCTGCTGGTATATATACCATTGAACTTAGCAGCAGTGTTACTTTAAGAAAAGGTACTTATTTTTCTGTTATTTTCAAAGCAAAAAATACATCAACAAATTATGGAAGTATGAATAAAACTATATTTATGTTCTGTGATGAGAGTAGCACAGGAACATATAGTTTTGTAAATGCTGCATCAGCTGGACAAAGTTTCTATGGTTATGTTAGTGGTTCAAACTTCGTGTGGGATGATGTTAATAGTTCTGAACATCCTAATTGGCCATCTGGTTATGATTTAAATGTTTCCTCAAATGGCAAAGGTAGAAATTATAGAATTAAAGCACTTACAAATGCTTATCCAACTGTCACAGTTTCATTTGCGGAAGATGCAGGAGCGGTGGCTACAAAGGAGCAGAGAGTTGGCATAGGTCTTGAGACTAAACTTGATGAAAATACATTCACAAAAACTGGATATAAGTTTAAGAGATGGAATGACGGAAGTGATACTTACTATAACGATTGTGCAAATATAACAACTGATATAGATATAACATTATATGCAGAGTGGGAGCCAATTACTTACAATATAACATATGATTTAGATGGTGGCACACTCCCATCAGAGGCTTTGAATCCTTTACCAATGACTTATGATAGTCCAGTGACATTACCAACACCTACAAAAACTGGCTATGATTTTGATAACTGGTATAGTGATGAGACAACTGTCTACGATGGTACAGATAATTTATCAACAACAGATGGCAGTTCAGTAACAATAAAAGCAAAGTGGAATGAGCATGAATATACTATAACTCTCCATGAAAATAATGGAACATATGCAAGTGATTACGATGTTCCTTCATCAAGATTATATACTGCATCATCAACACTTCCAACAAGTGCAAATATAACTAGAGTTGGATATACATTTGATGGTTGGTATGAAAATGAAGAATTAACTGGGACGAGAGTCACAAGTATTTTAGCGCGGACAGCATCAAATAAAGAATATTGGCTTAAATGGAATGAAAACACGTATACTATTACTTATAATGAAAATGGTGGATCATATGCAAGTGGATATACCACAAGACCTACATCAAGAACCTATACTGACACTGCTTCATTACCAAATGAAACTCAAATCTCAAAGACAGGTTATGATTTTGCTGGATGGTATGAGAGCTCAGATTATTCTGGCTCTGCCATTGACCATATTGGACCAAATGTTGCAGCTCATAAAGTTATTTATGCTAAGTGGAATGAGAAAACATACAGTGTAACTTATAAAGATTATGATGGAACAGCTCTTACATCTTCTAATTGGAAGCCTGGGTATACAGCTCCTACAAGTAGAAGATATACTGAAAGTCTTGCACTACCAGGTGAGTTTAATGTTGTAAAGGCAAATCACTTCTTTTTAGGATGGTTTAAAGAAGGAGATACAACTGAACACATTGTCACAAGTATTGGCGCGAATGTAGCAGAAGATTTAATTTATAGGGCAAAATGGGATAGTGCTTGGACAGTGACATTTGATTATCAAATAGGAAGTATAGCAAATGTAAATGAATTAGTCAGAAATGGATATAAAGTTGGGAAACCAAATGACCCAACATCTGCGAATAGAAGATTTGCTGGTTGGTATAAAACATATAATGCAAGTGCTGCAACTATAGATGAAAAGTATTTAGACCCATATGATTTTAATATAGAAACTGTGACAGAAGATATTACACTCTATGCGAAGTGGATAGAAGATGTAACTTATGAAGTGAGATTTAACTTGACAAGTGGAGATGTGCACCCAAGTACAAGTCAGGTGGAAGAAATACCAAGTGAGTTTGTTGTTGAAGGAAATAAGGCAACTGCACCTACTACTCCAGTTTCAAATGGATATGTATTTAGAGGTTGGTTTACAAGTGACACATTTACTACAGTATATAACTTCAATACCACTATCACAGAGCAAACTACAATTTATGCTAAATGGGAATTAGTTACTAACTCGATAAGATATTATTTGAATAATGGATTATGGGCGACAAGTTATACTCCACCAACTGAATGGAATATAACAACAGAAAATACAGTGAACCTTCCAACAGGTACAAATATAACAAGAAATCATTATATTTTTAACGGCTGGTACAGGACAAGTGATTTTTCAGGGAATCCTGTTTCATCACTAGTAGGAATAAACTCAAATATAAGTCTCTATGCAAAGTGGACTCTTGACACTACTCTTGGAGATTATCATACTATTAACTTTGTAGCTAATGGTGGAAGTGGCACGATGGAAACTCAATATGCTCTTGAAGGCGAAGACACTCAACTTTATGCTAATACATTTACAAGATCAGGTTATTCATTTAATAGATGGAGAACAACTGATAATAGATATTATGGAAATGCTACATTTATAGGAAATGTGACAGAAGATTTAGTTTTGTACGCAGAATGGACTCAAAATGTTACACCTACTCCTACACCAAACCGCAGACGTACAGGTGGAGGTGGCGGTGGAGGTGGTGGAGGCGGAGGTGGCGGTGGAGGAGGTGGTGGTATACCAGCAGGAAATCTTCCAACGACACTACCAAATGGTACTCCTCTTATGCAAAGCACTGAACCAGTTACTACTGTCACTGCTTCAGGTGTAGCAGAAACTGTGTCAGTAGATGCTACAACTGGTGTGTCAACTTTGACAGTAAGTATTAGTTTTACAAACACAGCAGTAGTAAACGACACAAGTAATTCAAACTGGGTAGCAGATGCAACTGGAAAATGGCATTTGCAAGTTACAAATACACTTGGACAGGCTATTGAACCAATAGATACTTGGGCTTGTATAAACTCAAATGTAGTAAATAATCTCGGTCAGACGCAGGTAGTTTCTGATTTCTATTTCTTTAATGGAAAAGGAGAAATGGTAACTGGATGGTTAAGTGATGCCACTGGTAAAACATATTTCTTGGAAACATCTGCCACAAGTGAACAGGGTAAGATGTCAAGGGGATGGAAGGAAATTTCTGGAAAGTATTATTTCTTTAATAATGATGGAACATTGATGAAGGGTGGAGTAACGCCTGATGGTTATGTTGTAGATGCAAATGGCATTTGGCAAAATTAATTAAGAATAATAATTCATATAATATACACAATTTGTGTCTATAATTGTCATATGAAAAGAAAACAAAAAAGATTCATAGTTATCACATGTTTATTTCTAGCATCTATTATAAATACCTTATATGCAAGTGAGATAATAGATAAGAAAGGTAGAATCGTTGAAGAGATTATAAAACCTACTGCAGAAAAAGTAATTGATGAAAACACTATTTCAGATGCGATTAGGAGAGTGCCTAATTTATCAGCTGATTACAATGGGGATACTTCAAATAAATACGCTGGACCGAGTAAAAACATTTTCTCTGAACATACCTTATATTCTGAAAAAGAAAATGCAAATGATAGGGAATGGACACTCATACGACACACTCCATCTATAACTGATCTTTCTGAAGAAAAGTATATCTTAAATGAAGATGATGCAAATGACAGAATAAGGATTATGCTTATTACTCCAAATGGGATGATAGAAGGGAAAGATGGATTTTTCAAGATAGAGGATAAGATATATTATTTTGATGAAAAAGGGCTGATGGTTTTAGGACCTTGTTATGATACTATTGGAAATTATTATTTTTTCTCATATGATACAGGGGAATTAATTGAAGAAGTAAAAGTGAGATAAATATAGGGGCGATTATCGCCCCTTTTTTTATGCTTTTTCTATATCTATAGAATTAAATGGTATCTTATTGTGTGATAGTAAAGCTCTTTCTCTTGTGTGACAAGAAAATATTATTATCTGTGTATGGACATTTTGAGACAGATACTTAAGTGTTGATTCCAATCTTTCATTGTCATACATTGCAAAGCAATCATCAAAGAGTAAAGGTAAACTTTCTTTATTAGAACATACTATGTCAGATATAGCAAGTCTTAATGCAAGATAGATCTGATCCATAGTTCCAGTACTTATCTTGTCAAGATCTATAACCCTATCTTGATAATTGATAGTGACATTTAAGGCATTATCAACATTTAGACTATTATATTTATGATTAGTCAGTGCTTCTATATATCTGCTTACAGATTTATTGAGGTGAGTTCCAAACATCACTTGAATCTCACTTGAAAGGCTTGTTAGAGTTTCAATAGCAAGATCTATGCTATCAATTTCTTTTTTTATCTGGTCATTACTACTTATTTCTTGTTTAAGTTTCTCGCTCTCATCTTTAAGTGCATATAATTCATTATACTTTTGCTCAACATCATACTGGATTCGTTGTTGAGATTTAATTGTGTCTGAATATTCTGCCTGATTCTTTAGTAGTATGTTATTTTCTTCTGTAAGTAGTGCAATTCTTGCCTCAGCATCATCTATTGATTTAGCAAGTTTCTTCATAGAACTTAAATGCTTCTTAAATAGTAGCATATTTTCTTCTGAAACTTCATCATCATTTATGTGTTGAGTAAATATATCAGAAATTATGTTTTTAATTTCTTTTGATTTATTTATGTTTTGATAATTGTTAAATAAGATAAGTATGTTACCTATGATAAGTATTATACCAATACATAAGAATAGTGCGATAAGTATGATTGGATGAAATGGGAGATTAACTACAAATCTTGTGATTGATATGAGAGAATACTTTGCATCATTTACATTAAGGATAGTAGCTACATCTGGGTAAGTGACAACTAAAAACAAGAAACTTAATACTATGAGTAGTATCCCAAGGATTATGAGAGATGCATTTGCAATTATTTTATAGAATTGATTGTTGCCATTCATAAATGGCTTATAATCAAAGAATATTTTATTGGTCTGAACTGAAAGTGTCTCTATATCATCATTTGATGTGAAACCATAGTTTTCAAGAATGATTTTCTTTTCAACATTTCCCTGCTTTAAGTTTTCAAGTTCTTCATTGTTTGATTCTAGTTTTTGTGATTCACTTGTTTTTTTCTTTAGTATTTCAGGTAACTTATTTTCATAGTTTTTATTTAGTAACTCTTTCTCAATATTTCTAATATCGCCTAATTGCTTATTGTATCTCATAGAGACATCTGATTTTAGGTTGACTTGAAGAGCATCTTTTCTTTGCTTTAAGAAATTAATAGCAGAAAGAGTATTAATTGACATATCGCCAGATGTATTTAGATTAGATATGAACTTCTTTAGTTCATCGACAATTGTTTTGTCCTGTGCTGATTTAAGCTGACCTATACTAATGGTATTGTCGAAAGAGTCAATAGAAAGATTATTTAAGACTCTATGTAAAAACATTTCTGGATTATTTATGAGTTTACCTTTTTTATTTATCTCGCGTATCTCAAGGATAGGATTTTTCTCATCAAAGACTCTATATATCTGGTATTCATTATTCTTATATGTGAAGCATAAAGTTCCTTCATATTTTTGTCTGCTGTCCCAAGGTTTGTATTTTGTATATATATCAGTTTGTACTTTGCTTTTTTTCTTTTTGATACCAAAGAGCATTGATTTAACGAATGTATGAGTGGTACTTTTACCAGTTTCATTATTTCCATACACAACATTAATGCCATCAGTGAAATTGATGGACTTATTAGCAAACTTACCATATCCGTTTATGTTTATACTTGTGATTTTCATTACAATTCGTTTTTCTCGCTTGTCTTTATAAGAGCATGTGTACCAAGATAAAGTGCTCTTTTCTCTATATCTGATAATTCAGTATTATTTGTGGTCATTTTTCTAATGAATGCACCTATCATATCTTGTGGATGCTCACTTGAAAGTTTTACAAAATCATACTTTGGTGTTGTATTATCAATAATATCAGAAATCCTGATTTTTTGGCTAAACATTTCCCTGGTTATCTCAAGGTCAGGATTTCTTAAACCTGTTATTTTAACTTTAAATATATTTTGTGCACCGAGTTTTATGACATCTCTTATTACAATTTCAACTATATCTTCTTCCGTGGTAGAGCCATTAATTTTAATATTAAGTGGCACATAAGCTACCTTTGCTATTTTTTCAAATCTAATATTTTGTACTC
This sequence comes from Lachnospiraceae bacterium, assembly GCA_017634065.1. Taxonomy (GTDB): domain Bacteria; phylum Bacillota; class Clostridia; order Lachnospirales; family Lachnospiraceae; genus UBA3633. The sequence goes on from JAGBOC010000011.1 coordinate 112,787, forward strand.
GTCTTGTGCTATCATTTATCTCGCCTATTATGATTCCATGGTCTCCTGCAGAACTTGAATCAAGTGGCTCTGGACTCCCAGGGTAATAGGCTTTATTTTCGATAAGCGTCTCGAAATTATGCATTGAACCAAGTGCAATATATGAGAAGTTTTTATTTTCGAGTTTACTTATGCTAAAAGGAGAGTGGTTTGCATCGCCACCATAAGCAATCAGTATATGGATGTTTTTGTCATCATCAGGGGTGATAGAGTTTATAATTGGTGCCTGATCTTCAAGTGAGTAATATGAAAACCCATGTATGATATAAGTTTTATTTAATACCTTAAATGAATACTCGGTCTTGTCTAAAAAATAATATACATTATCAGCGAAATGGTAGTTTAAGATAGGAGAGTTTGACTTGATATGGTCATAGCTACCAGCTATAACTACAACTTGAGTCTTTGGGATTGATTTAAATAAGTTATTGATATAGTCAAGTTCTTCAGTAAGTGGTTGGTGATTAAAAAGATCACCTGAAATGAGAAGAAGATCAGCATCTTCTTCATTACATTTTGCAATGACATTAGCGAATGTTTCTTTTATGTCATTTGCTCTATCTGCTGACCAAAACATCGTTGGGTCAGGAGACATTCCTATGTGTATGTCAGATGTATGAATAAACTTCATATTAGATATCGCAGTTACCAACTGTTCTTGGATATGGGATAGCATCACGAATGTTTTGGATTCCAGTTACATACATAACAAGTCTCTCAAATCCGAGACCAAATCCAGAGTGAACTGTTGACCCATATTTTCGTAAATCAAGGTAGAAATCATAGTCATCAAGATTTAAGTTTTGATCTTTCATTTTTTGTACCAATATATCATAATTGTCTTCTCTTTGTGAACCGCCAATAATCTCACCAATACCAGGTACAAGACAGTCAACTGCAGCAACTGTCTTCCCATCAGGATCAAGTTTCATATAGAAAGCCTTTATTTCTTTTGGATAATGAGTAACGAATACTGGTTTCTTAAATATTACTTCAGTTAAATACTTTTCATGTTCAGTTTGTAAGTCTGCTCCCCACGAAACTTTATACTCAAACTTATCATTATGCTTCTCAAGTTCTTTTACTGCATCAGTGTATGTTATTACACCAAATTCAGAGTTTACTACATGATTAAGTCTATCAATTAATTCATTATCAAATTGTTTATTGCAGAACTCAAGTTCTTCTTTTGCATTATCAAGGACATATTTTATAACATATTTTAACATTCTTTCAGCTATGTCCATATTTCCTTCTAGATCAGTAAATGCCATTTCAGGTTCTATCATCCAAAACTCTGCGGCATGTCGAGCAGTGTTAGAGTTTTCAGCTCTAAAAGTTGGACCAAAGGTGTAGATATTCTTAAATGCTTGGGCAAATGTCTCACCATAAAGTTGTCCGCTCACAGTAAGGTTTGTAGGTTTGTTAAAAAAGTCTTTAGTGAAATCTACATTTCCATTTTCATCTTTAGGAATATTTTTCAAATCAAGAGTAGAAACTTGAAACATCTCACCAGCACCTTCGCAGTCAGAACCTGTGATGATTGGTGTGTGAACATATATAAAATCATTTTTTTGAAAGAAATCGTGAATTGCATAAGCAAGAAGCGAACGTACTCTAAATACTGCTTGGAAAGTATTAGTTCTTGGTCTTAAATGATTGATAGTTCTTAAGAACTCTAATGTGTGCTTTTTTGGCTGAATTGGATAGCTTTCATCACATTGACCTTCAACAATTATTGATTCAGCATGTAACTCAAACTTCTGTTTTGCATCAGGGGTTGATACAAGAGTTCCGACAATTCGAAGTGCACAGCCAACATTTAGCTTTGCAACTTCACTGAAATTAGACATTTTTTCATCATAGACAACTTGAAGTTGGCTAAATATCGTTCCATCACTTAACATTATAAATCCAAAAGTCTTGGAATCCCTATTTGTTCTTATCCACCCAGTCACAGTAATCTTTTTGTCAATATATTTGTCACTTTCAGTAAATAAAGTTCTTAAACTGATTGATTTTTCCATAAAAACACCTCAAAAAACGAATTATAACATAACATTTAATTATATATTATAGATGAATATTTAGCAACCCCCTATGCCAACCCCCTAACTTTCATAACTTGTAGGTGGTTGGTACTGGGGAGGTGAGCATTGCGAACCCGAGTTGTAGGGAAGGAACTTTACTAGCACGTAAAAAATAGGTCGTTAGATATGGATATATGAGAAAGAGCACAAAAATGGTGAAAAAGCTACTGGCTTTATTTTTAGTTGTGCTCATAAGTATAGAGAGTTTTGGGGCGGTGGTTTCTGACAATGATGGGTCAGCCTTCATAACAAAGGCAGAGTTTGATAGTTTGAAAAATGAGTTTCAGAGTCAACTTGATAATTATAATACAACAATAGATGCTAAATTAGATGAGGCGATATCATCATACCTAGCAGGTATCAAAGTGAAAAACTCTCTGGAATTAGAAAGTATTATTAATAAAATCAATGGGAGTACTAAATACGATAAAGGCTGGTTCCCTATGTGCAAAACATTTAGTCCCATTACAACAAAAAAGCCCGTTAATGGACAACTTGCTTTAAATGTAGTGGGTAATGGCGGTGGTGGAGGGGCAGCGAACAATGGGTGGAGAAGTAGTTTTAGTTTTAGTTTGAATTTAAATCATAGTAATGCACTTGTTCGTGATACATTATATTACATTGACATTCCATCAACAAAAACTGATGGTGTTTATTATGTATATAAAAAGAATAGGAATGGTAATTTTAAAATGTATGATGGTAAATATGTAACCATGAGTTATAAAGAATTGTTTACAGGTGTGCAATTTGGATATGGTAAAATTTGGAATTTCACTGGTTCAGTAATCCCTACTTGGACAGTTGGCGTGATGGCGAATTCAAGTTCAATATGGACACCAATGTCAACAACAGTGAATTATACAATAATGAACTGGAATGACGCTGGGACTGAAATAGCAACACCATATGATAGAGCTGTCACTTGTCTGTGGGTGCCATCATTTGATGCAACTGATGTAAGTCAAGTTTGGCCAGTTATGGGTTCTTGCGATAGCTCTGCTAATCTTATAGCTTTAGATACTGAAAACTACACTACCATGACATTGAGCAATACTAAATCAACATTTAAAAGCGGTTTTAAAGGTCTTGCTTTTACACATTTAAATGGTGCAGATAAAACTAACACAACGAACAATGGAGCACTTGGTAGTGATTTCGAATTTTATTATAATTATCATCCATATGAAGAAATTGCAATGTCAGATTTAGCTATTACGGAAATAGCAGATGTATTAGATAATAAAAAGTTTCCATTTTATAGTGGACTACCAATTTGCAAAATTGCAGATGATGGAATTGTTACAATTGAATTAGAGTTTCATAGTGAAAGTGGTAATGACATAAAATATGCAATACGAGCTGATGCATTTCAAAATGATGCAAGTTATGTTAGTGATACAGCATTAAACATTAGAAAAATGGATGAAACTCCAATTACAAGTTATGAGATAAGTAATAATTCAACTTTAAAACTCAAATTAAATGTAAAAAAAGGGACAGTGCTGTGGATTAAAACGTGCGATGCAAATAGTGACACTGGATATACAGGAGTTAAAACAATTTCAATAAGTGAAGAGTTTACATAAGGAAAGGGAAATACCAGATATGAGATTTAAAATACAAACAAAAATTAATGTTTTTGCCTTGACATTTGTTGTGATGAGTTTTGTATGTCGTGCTGCTATTGTAAGTGATAATGATGGTACTGCATTTGTTACGAAGACGGAATTTGAGGCATTGAAAAGTGATTTTAATGCACAGATTGATAATTATAATCGTAGCATTGATAATAAAATTGATGGTGCGATAGCATCATATTTGGCAGGAATAAAAGTTTCAAGGCTTGTTGAAATAGAGAGCTTACTTAATAAAGTTAATAGTCAAACTGCATATACTAGAGGCTGGTTTCCGATGTGTAAAACATATAGTTTTAGTTCAACTAACAAACCAGTTAATGGTCAGTTAGCTATGCAAATATTACAAACAATAGGAATGGGAAGAAAAAAAGATGGTTGGGCCGGGCATCAGATTTATAGTTTAAATATAGATAGTTCTGATGGATTAGTTCGAGACACATTAGTATATGTTGATAAACCTGGTGCGCGTACAAATGGAAGGTATTATTGTATAGAACAGTCAAACGATAAAACATTTAATATTTATCAAGGAAGTTATTTAAATGTTTTATATAAGGAAACATTAGTTGGAGTATCATTTGGCTATACAGTTAATATTGGTGTTTCAGGTGATGCTACATCAACATGGGCAGTAGACACATTAAAAAATGAAAGTGGCAAATGGATCCCATTGTCAACAACTGTTGATAATGTACTGTCAATGGCTTGGGACCCTAGTGGAAGAACAACATTATTAAGACAAGTGCCATCTTATTTTATACCTTCTTATGAACTCACCAGTACAAATCAAATATGGCCGATAATGGGGCAATGCCCAACCACAAATGATACAATCTGCTTATATTTGGATAAGTTCTCTGTATCAACACCAAGTGAAGCATTGTCAACTATGGTATGTGGATATAAAGGTCATATAAATGCAACTCAAAATAATACTGTAAAATATTTTGATGCAAAGAATGGTGCGTCTGCTACATCTCTTAATTGGTATTATAATTATCACCCACTAGAGTCAATAGCTGTATCAGATATCGCTGTGAAGGAAGTATCAAGTGTAATGTCAAATAAAAAATATGAGTTTTACTGTGGACTACCAATATGTAACATAGCTAATAATGGGACATTAACACTTGAACTTAAATTTCATAGTGAATCTGGCAATAAAATACACTATGCTATTAAATCATCAACTTTTAAAAATGATTCTACATATACTAATGACACATCACTTAATTTAAGAATGAGTGATGATACTGCTATCACTAGCCAAGAAGTAGATGATGGCACTACATTGAAATTAAAATGTGATGTAAAAAAAGATACAACACTTTGGATTAAGGCTTATGATGCTAGTGATAATGAGAAGTATGTTGGTGTAGAAACTATTTCAATTATAGAAGAAACAGACTAGTCGAAGTATATTATTGGCATAACACTTATCATAGCATAACTAATAAGTTATGCTGTAAGGACTTAAAAGGGGGATTTCATCTCCCCCTTTTTTATGGTATAATAAAATGCAGTTGTAATACATTTATTTTGGAAAGGAGTGAGATTTTTATGGGTAGTGAGAAGTATGAAAAACATTTTTTGCTAAATACTGAGACCGCGAAAGAATATGCGACTGAATACCTTAAGTATTTTGATGATAAAACAAGTATTGAGTGTGTTGAGATAGGTGATGGTAATATAAATTATGTATTTAAAGTTTATGATAAAAAAACTGGCAAGTCAGTTATCATAAAGCAAGCGGACAAACTCCTAAGATCATCAGGGAGACCGCTTGATTTGCATCGCAATAAAATAGAGGCTGAAATACTTAAAATTCAGAAATCACTTGCACCAAAATATATTCCTGAAATATATAATTATAATGAGAAAATGTATGCTCTTGCGATGGAAGATATATCTGAATATAAAAATCTGCGAAAGGAACTAATGGCAGGAAAAATATTTGAAAAGTTTGCTGATGATATAACTACATTTATGGCGGATACCTTGCTTCCTACAACAGACCTTGTTCTTGATAGAGCAAAAAAGAAAGAGTATGTAAAACTTTTTATCAATATTGATTTATGCGATATCACTGAAGACTTAGTTTTGACAGAGCCATATTATAATTATAAAAATAGAAATATTATTATAAATGAAAATCAAAAATTTGTTGAGGACAATATTTATAATGATAGTGAATTACATTATTATGTAGATATACTTAGAAATAACTTTATGAATAATGCTGAAGCATTGCTCCACGGAGACTTACATTCTGGTTCTATATTTATAAATGATGTAGGAATAAAAGTAATTGATCCAGAATTTGCATTTTATGGTCCTATGGGATATGATATAGGGAATGTCATAGGAAATCTTGTATTTTCATATGCATATAAATATTTCACAGATTGCAATGATAAAAAGTTTTTAGATTATATACTTCGCACTATAAGAGACGTAATTGATAAGACTTATGTGAAACTGAATAAAAAATATGATGAAATTGTAGAATTTAAATTATATAAAAATGAAAAGTATAAATGCAAATACATACGTGACATCATGGCTGATTCATTTGGATATGCAGGAACTGAAATCATCCGAAGGACAGTCGGTGATAGTAAGGTGGCGGAGTTAAATAGCATAACTGATATTAATATAAAAGTTCCACTTGAAAGAAGTTTGATATTGGTTGGAAAATATTTGATAAAAAATATGTTGACATTAAGTGATGGTACTAGTGTGGCAAGTGTGATAAAAGAAAACATGTATTATTGATGTGGAGAACATTATGGAAAGATATGATCAAGATTTGGCATTTATTTTAAGATATGAAAATGTAGCATGGTATGAGAATGGTAAAGTTCGCATACTTGATAGGAGAATATATCCTACTGAGATTAAATTTGTGGAATGCAGCACATATAAAGAAGTGGCAAAAGCTATAAGTGATATGGTCACTCAAAGTGCTGGACCATATACGGCTGCAGGTATGGGTATGGCACTTGCTGGATATGAAGCAAGAGAAAAATCTGAAAAAGAGCAAATAGATTTTTTAAAAACTGCAAGTTATGAAATATCTCATGCAAGACCAACGACTGCAAATAGAATGACGCAGATTACAGAAGGATGTCTTAAAGCTATGATGGAAGCACTAAAAAATGGAAAGGAAACTTCTGAAGCTGCATTTGAAGAAACTATCAAGTCTTTAAATAGAAGATATAGCATAATGGAAAAAGTTGGAGAAAATCTGGCAAAACTTTTTCCGAAAGGTGGGCGTATATTAACACAGTGCTTTGGTGAAACTATCATAGGGATGATGCTTCGTGCTGCAAGAAAATATAATAATGATGTAAAAATATATTGTGCAGAAACTAGACCATACTTACAAGGCGCAAGACTTACTTCAAGTTGTTGTTATGACATGGGCTTTGATACAACTGTTATAACGGACAATATGGTTGCGTATGCGATGGAAACTAAAAAAATAGATTTATTTACATCGGCTGCTGATACAATAGCACGTGATGGACATATTGCCAATAAAATAGGTACATACCAGATAGCGATCTTAGCAAAATATTTTAAGATACCATATTATGTGACAGGTATACCAGATAAGGATAAACACACTAAAGATGATATCGTGATTGAAGAACGAGATCCAAAACAAGTTTTAAGTTATAGAGACATCCCAAATACTTTAAATGGTGTGAAGGCAATATATCCTTCATTCGATATAACACCTCCGCACCTTATAAGCGGCGTTGTGACAGACAAAGGTGTATATGTTCCTTATACACTAAATGATTATTTTACAGATGAGGTGGAAAGGTTTTATTAAGAAAATGTTGACAAGGATGATGTAGTGTGTTTACTTTGGTGAGAAAAGATAAAAAGGGCAGAGGAGCATTATATCATCCAAATAGGAACGATAGTGTTTTCCTTATCAACTGGGACAATTTTGTCTTTCATACATAGGAGGCAACCATTGCCTCTTTTTCTTGTTGATTTATCAAGTAATTTAAAACTATTAGTCATTCTATCATGTGGAATGGTTGTTTTTTTAATCTCTATTGGATGCAGTTGGTTGTCATAATCAATGATTAAATCTATCTCATTTTTTTCTGTATCTCTATAATAATAAAAAAGTTCTTCTAATAAATTGTTGTGGTAAGTCATTCGTATTTCATTTATGACATAATTTTCTAAGATGGCACCATTTATAGTATCATTCATTAGTATTTGACTTGAACTATATTTGAGTAAGTATGTTATTATACCAGTGTCGAAAAAGTACATTTTTTTATTTTTAATGATCCTTTTGAGTAAATTATTTGAAAATGAATGTTTGTATATAGGAAGAATAATATTCATTTCTATTTTTGATTTCATCTAATTCTGTTTTAAATTTATTATTATATGTTTTAAAAATTTCATTTTGCGACAGTGGGTTCATGTGAATTATAGCTACTCGACCTGCAAGAGTATTCTTTTGCCAAGTTTAATATGCTATTTTCTATTTGTCTTTTGATATACATAAAAGCCCCTTTTTTTCATGATGAAAATACGATTACATCTTATTTTAATACAACCCCCTATGTCAACCCCCAATCTTTTGCAACTTGTAGGTGGTTGGTACTGGGGAGGTGCGTTCGCCGTAGGGGCGAGCACCGCGAGCCCGAACGTAGGTAGATGTTGTACTTGCGAACGTATTTTGTGAGCTTAGTACAACACTATGCCAGATTTCCGTGAAGATGCGAAGCATCTGAACGCTTTTCGGAAATCGGCTGGTGAGCACGCGCCGTAGGGGTGAGCATTGCGAACCCTAACTAAATAGGTCGTAAAATACATATTTATGAAAAAGAGCACAAAAATAATGAAAAAGCTACTAGCTTTATTTTTAGTTGTGCTCATGAGTATAGATGGGTTTGCTGCGGTAGTATCTGATAATGATGGCTCGGCGTTTATCACTAAGGCGGAGTATGATAGTTTGAAGAATAACTTTCAGAGTCAACTTGATAAATATAATTCTTCCATTGATAATAGAATTGATTATACTATAGCATCTTACTTAGCTGGGTTAATAATAAATCAAGATCCAGATAATCTTTGGCAAAAAATAGAAGACATTACAAATAGTTCAATTAGGTTTTTGAATGGTTACCCAGGAACAGGCGTGGAAGATTGTCGCACTGAAACAACATTAAATATAACAAGACAATACAATATAAAAAGAAATAGATTTTATTATGGTTTTGTTGGCCGTAACGTTACAGCAGCTGGAGACTCAAATTCGATAGGGTTTAAATTTCAAATTTGTTATAGCTCGGACACTGGCGTCTCTTGGGACTATTCAATCCTGTCAAATCTTGTGAACGCTGTTAACGGAACCCTAGTTGGTCGTACTGGCTGGGATGCGGATTTTGGATATAAGCTTGCTGAAACGAGTAGTGTATCAGAAAATGGATCTGCAAGTGCAGTGACTAATATACAAGATGGTAATGGTTGTGTCTGGTTATATGAGGAACTTCCTAGCGGGCATAAACAATTACGGAGTTATAATTTGAAATTTTACCCGGTTCAGAATATGAATGTCAGTGGGCATTCTTATAAGGATTGGTATACAACGAACAAAAATGATTTTAAGACAAGATATACAACTGCAAGTGGATTAGACATAACTTCTAGTATAGCTAATTTGAGTTTTACTATGCCAGAAGGTACAAAACCTGGATTTTACTCTGATTACAGCGAACGGAGATCAAGAACATCAACGACAAATGGAACCTGGGGTGATATGACATTATCAATTGTGAAAGAAAATGATGGGATAGATTATACATCAATACAATTTGGGAATATTCCTACAGATGGTAAGATTTGGTGCCTTGATGAGCAGGAAAACTTTGTATTATCAACACTTAAAACAGTAACTGGAAATCCAGTGCTTGTAGCTGAAGAATACCCAAGCCCTTCTGGTCCAGCTTCAAGAAATGTTAGTTATAATGCAGTAACAACTAAATACTATCAAGTATCATATAAACCAAGAAATGAATACATTAATTCTTTTTCTAATCAGTATTTATCATCAGTCGCTGGAGAACAAGTTTTTTTAGGAGGAGGGGCGCCGCTTTTTAAAACCTTCGGTTCGGATGAAAAGATTAAATGTAAAATTAAATTTCATTTAGAAAATGAAACTGGAGCAGCAACTAGTGGAGATGTAATATATTCAATATCAAATAAACAATTCATAAATGGTTTATCAACAGGTAGTTCATATACTCCAATTAATAATCAAAGTGTGACAGTTGAATCAAGTGGTACAGAAGTAGAGTTTACAATAGATTCAGATAACCCACAAACTTGGTGGATAAATATGTATCCAGTAAATGACGGAAACAGAGTATACATAACAAATAGTTCATTTAAGATTTAATAATATAATGGAGAAATGTTAATGAATAAATTTCGTAAAAAAATTGGAGTTATATCTATTAATATGTTTTTAATAATATGCTCCACATTTGGCACTTATTCTGCGATAGTATCGGATAATGATGGTTCAGCATTTGTTACAAAGGTTGAATTTGAAACTTTAAAGAAAAACTTTGCAAACCAAATTGATAATTACAAGTCAAGTTTAGAAAATAAAATTGATGGTGCTATAGCATCTTATTTAGCCGGAATTAAAGTGGATGCGGAACCGGAAAACTTATGGGATAAAGTATTAGAAGAAACTGGTGGCAATATGGCATTTAGAAATTCACTGGAAAGCATTGGAAGAGATATAATAGAAACTGATATTAAAATTAATATATCAAGAAGTTATAAAAGAAAATTAAATAATTATTATATGGGTTGTGTTGCGAGAGCATCTGTGGTAAATGGCATTAAATTTAATGTTACATATTCATCAGATATATCTAAAATAGGTGATGAAACATTGATGTATTCTCTCACCGAAGGTTCTAATTGTACATTTAATAGTGTTACTAGTTGGGATCAAAAACCTTGGTACAAGCTTAGCAGTTCAACAAGCAAAACAGAAACAAAACAAGTTGGTGATACTATAAATGTCAGTGATGGGGAAGGAAATGTATGGCTCTATGAAATATTACCTAGTGGTGAAAAAACAATTAGATCATATCAGAAGACATATTATCCAACTCAAGTTTTAAATGTGTATGGGCACTCATATAAAGACTGGTTTACTACCAATAGTAGTACTTGGTTGACAAGATATACTACTGCAAGTGGAGTAAATGATACAACAGCATTATCTTTTACAATGCCTACATTAGACAAAGTAGGTAGAGTAGAAGACATAACAAATCAAAAAAGTAGTGATGCTGAAACATCGGGAACCTGGGGGAATATGACTATATCATATACATCGATTCCGTCTACTGAAAGTTACCAGACAGCCCAATTTGGTATACTACCATATACTAATATATATGCAGTAAATGAAAGAGCAAATTTAAATCTTTCGGCGATAGTTACTCAATCAGCAGAAAAGCTATATGTTTCTGAACAATATCCTCAGCCTAAAGGTTCAACAGAGAGGAAGGTTGAATATTCAGGTATAAGTGTGAAGTATCACCAAGTGAATTTGACACCAGAGTTTCTACCTCTGAATAGATTTGTAAATAAATATCTTACTGGAATTGCAGGAGAAAATGTATATTATGGTGGAGGTTCGCCTTTATTTGAGACATTTGATTCGGACCAAAAAATAAGATGCAGGATAAAATTTAAGGTACAAGATGAAAATGGAAATGCTGTTAGCGATAATATAACATATTCTATTTCTGATAAACAATTTGTGAATGGAAATAAAGTTGCTGATGCTACTTCCATTAAAGATAATGAGATAGTTGCAGTTCCAACTTCTGGGATAGAATTAGATTTTGAAGCTGATTGTGATAAAAAATCTGTGTGGTGGATTAATGCATATGCAAACACTTCAGGAAATAAAGTTTATATAACTGACACGGAATTTGATGGTCTATAGAGAAATTAGAAATAGTTTTTTGATAAAACTTTTATATTTGAAAAAAATCAGGTGTGATAACCTGATTTTTATTTGAAATCAATGTAACATGTTATAATTTATAATACTGCAATTTTCATCAAAGCATCTTTTAATACTTTTGAAAAGTTTAAGTTGTGTATTTCTCCGTATGTATTTAAGTATGCTGGTATAGACACATTTTTTCTAACAATTTTTTTGCTATACTTTTCATCATATGCATCAGTGTCACAGATGACAAGGCTAGTCAATTCATTTTTTTTCAGTTTAAGTTTGTTTTGCTTTGTGGGTTTTGGCAAGTCATTGCCATCTTCAATTTCGGAAATGATGTAGCCACAAGCTGCATCTGTCCCCATAGCAATAGCTTCTTCAAGGGTATCTCCTTCAGAAACACAGCCTTTTAAATCGGGTATTACAATAGTATAGCCTTCTTTTTTTTCACATGGAGTTAAAATTGCTGGATAAATAATTTTCATTTAAATCACCTTCTTAAAATTCTATTTCAGCCTGTTTGAAAATAGATTTGGCGGTACCAATATCTAAATCGCCTTTATGATAAGGTACAGTTACTTTTCCTTTCTTATATGGATGTTTATATTGTCTATGGGATCCAATTTGTTTAATAAAATACCACCCATCTTTTTTTAATTTTGCTTCAATTTCTCTTACAGTCATTGTTTGATTATACACATTATGCGCATATTTGTCAATCCCCTATACCGACCCCCTAACTTTTGCAATTTGTAGGTGGTTGGTACTGGGGACCGTCGCGTTCGCCGTAGGGGCGAGCACCGCGAGCCCGGACGTAGGTAGATGTTGTACTTGTGAACGTATTTTGTGAGCCTAGTACAACACTATGCCAGATTTCCGTGAAGATGCAAAGCATCTGAACGCTTTTCGGAAATCGGTTAGTAAAATAGTTTGTAGGGGTGAGCATTGCGAACCCGAGTTGTAGGGAAGGAACTTTACTAGCACGTAAAAAATAGGTCGTTAGATATGGATATATGAGAAAGAGCACAAAAATGGTGAAAAAGCTATTAGCTTTATTTTTAGTTGTGCTCATGAGTATAGAGAGTTTTGGGGCGGTGGTTAGTGATAATGATGGTTCAGCCTTTATAACAAAGGCAGAGTTTGATAGTCTTAAAAATAGTTTTCAGAGCCAAATAGATCAATACAATACCAGCATAGATAATAAGATAGATAGTGCAATAGTATCATACTTGGCAGGTATAAAGACCGAAAAACAGGAAACTAAAAGACTTGTGTTTGCAGATTGGGAAAAAGTGACAATGTTTAATTCAGCTTTAGAGAATACGTGGGCACCACCAAATATAAACTTAAATATTGGTCAAACATCGTATATAGGTGCTGTAGGTGGTTGGACTACGATATATTGGGTTGTCGGAAAGTTATCGTATGAACGTGGTGCGAATATAAAAGGCAAGAGACTCCTTGTAGATGCGGGTCAGGAAAATGCAGCGAAAGATTATGCTACTTGGATTGGTAGATCACTTAATTTAATTGACAGTATAAAATTGGCTAGGAATGGCTTTACAACACAGTCATTGACCCATATCGCATATGGCGGTTCTATGGGGATACCAGCAAACAATAAGTTTTATATGGTAAATGCAACTGAAGTGAACGAGGGATATTTTCAAGATCTGGGTGGAGCGACAACAAGCATTTGGAATCCCAAATATTATTGGGATCATGGTTTGGGAGGGGGAGCGTCTTCTGGGATTGGAAATAAGGAGATAGAAAGTTATATATCACAAAGTAACGCTTTTACAATTGATTTAGATAGTGTTGATGGTAAGTCTTTAGAATATGAGCATATATTAAATTGGGATAATTATACTTGGTCGCAAGTAACTGATAAAGATTGGACAAAATCTCTTAGGAAGATGGATGGTAGTAGCTACACATGTCAGTGGATGCTTGAAGAGACGGTAAAGGATGGTAGTTGGTGTGGTCAAACTACAAGTGTCACAAGTCAAGGGTGGAGAACTACTACAACTATGTCATTTGGAATGTTGGATGATTTAGCTATAAGCGGCTATTACAGTGGCGCATATGGCAACTCAGATATTGAACCATTTGTTGGTGTTGGTTTAGTTAATAAAATATATGATAGCGAACATATTTATCAATCTGATACTAAGTTTAAAAGTACAGTTGGGTCAAGAACTGTTGAAGCAAATCAAGTAAATCTATATAATGGGCTACCATTACTTGCTGCAGCTAAAAATGAGAAAATAACTATAGATTTAGAATTTGACAATGGCTATAGAGACGGGGTCTCTGAAACAGATATGGAAGTAGATGTGTTTTTAGCTATGGAGCCATTTGATGTAGAGGGAGATGTGTTTGACGAAAGTAAGAGGATAAGATGTGAAGGATATCCAACTACAGATGATTATTTTACAACGGATGAAAGAAAAATAAAATTAAAATGGGAAATGCCATCTGATGGGATAGTATATATAAAATGGAGACCAAATGATATGACAGGTTCTTGGCAGGTTGATTTAAACTTAGAAAAAAATCCTAATTATATAGTTGAAAAAGATGTTTAATGGTATTTAATAGATGATAAAGGAAAAAAAGAAGTTGGGGATGGATTTATGAATAGTAACTATAGAATTACAAAAGTTTTTTCAATTTTATTTGTTATAATGTTTACTTTGTCAAGCTTTGGTGCTATTGTTAGCGACAATGATGGTTCAGCGTTTGTAACCAAATCAGAATTTGAGTCACTTAAAAAGGATTTTGCAAATCAAATAACTAGTTATAATGATAGTATAGATGGTAAAATAGATGGTGCCATAGCAAGTTATCTTGCTGGTATAAGACTTTCAACTAAAGATAATAGGAATCTATATTTTTCTAATTGGAAAAAAATTACTATGTTTAATGCTGCACTTTCTAATGAATGGAAATTACCAAATACCAACCTTTCGCTAGATTTTGTTGCAATGACACCAAATGCATCAGGAGGTTGGATGACTTTATGGTGGGCGATTGGTTCACTTGTATATGAAAGGGCTGCAACTGATTATGCTAAAAGAATAGTTGTAGATGTTGGCCCTGAAAATAATGCGAATGAATATGCTATATGGATTGGAAAGTCATGCAATCTGGTTGACTCAATAAAGATAGCACGAATAGGGAAATCGGCAAGTACAACTGGTGGTGGTGATTTAGGTCATATTGCTTGGCCAGCAACAGCAGGTGGCACACAAACTTTTGCTTTTATTAATGCTACACAAATTGAACCTGGATATTATTCAAATTTGGATGACTTGGAAAAGGGTATATGGAATCCAAGGTTCCAGTGGATTTCAAATAGAGGAGGTTATACTGATGTTAAAGAATATGAAACATGCGTTTCAAAGTCAAATGCCTTTTCTATTGAACTAAAGAAAGTAGATGATAAAGTATATGATTATGAACATATATTGAATTGGGCTAATTATTCTTGGCCACAAGTTACAGATACAGATTGGACTAAATCATTAAGAACTATGGAAGTGCCATCTGGCACGACTGCTACATATACAAGGCAATATCTTTTAAGCCAAGCTACTAAAATGGGCAAATGGGCTGGTTCAACAATAGAAGGTAGATCATATAATAAACGTCTTAACGGTTCAACGACACATGGGTCTATTGCTACTACAAATTTCTCTGGGTATTATAGTGGTAATTATGGTGCAAGTGATACAGCTTCGTTTGTAGGAGTTGGCTTAGTAAATGAGACATATGATAGTGAGCATATCTATCAGTCAAATACAGTTTTTTCTGATGCGAGTGGTAAGAACGAATACAAAGGGACAAAGTTATCTTTAATTCAAGGACTTCCACTACTTGCTGCTAATATGAGTGAGAAAATAACTATAGATTTAGAATTTGATAATGGTTATAGAAATAAAGTTGCAGAATCAGATATGGAAGTAGATGTATTTTTATCGTTAGAACCATTTAAGACTGGGGATACTGTTGATGATAATAGCAAAAGAATAAAATGTGATGGTCAACCTACAACTCAAGATTATATTACAACCACTGATGGTAAAGTAACACTAAATTGGACTATGCCTGAAAATGGTATAGTATATATTAAGTGGAGACCACATAATACAACTGGCACTTGGCAGGTTGATTTAAACTTGGAAAAGAATCCAACTTATATCATAGAAGTAGAGACTTAATATTATAAATGTTGCTATTGAAAAGTATAATGTAGCTCGTCACAATTCTACTATTTATTATTTTATATTAAAAAAACAGGTGTAACTGAACAAGTCACCTGTTTTGGGTTGAAAATATTATGATTATTAAACTTTTAATACTATCCTACAATCATATTACATTGACAATGTAAACCATTTGTAGTACAATGTTTTTGGAGGTGAGAATATGGTGAAAACAGTTCCGACCCAAATACGAATTAATAAAGATGTTAAAATGAGAGCTAATAAATTGTTTAGTGGTCTAGGTCTTGACATGTCAAGTGCAGTAAACATTTTTCTCAATCAATGTATTATAAACAATGGTCTACCATTTGTAATTACTACAAAAAAAAATAATAATTTGGATAGAATTATTAATGAAGCTTATAAAATTCATAATTCAAAAGATATAAAGGGTTTCCATAATGTAGATGACTTGTTTAAGAACATGGGATATGATGAATAGGACATTATATGAAATTAGAAGGACTAATTCATTTGAAAGATCTCTTAAAAAGTCTCTTAAAAGGGGGTTAGATATTAAAAAATATCATCTACAAACTCGCTAATGACATTCCACTAGATAAAAAGAATAAAGATCATCAGTTAAAAGGCAATATGAAGGATTTCAGAGAATGCCACATTAAGGATGATTGGGTATTGCTTTATATTAAAGATAGAGATAGATTAATTCTAACATTAGTGGATAATGGTACACATGAAGAAATATTTGGGAAATAAAAAGTAATGAATTGAATTGTTTTTTAATGATTAGATTATGTTAATGCAGGGCAAGACCCTGCATTTTTATTGCTTTTCTGACTCCCTATAACACCCCCTATAGCGACCCCCTATCTTTTGGTATTTGAAAGGGGGTGGTACTGGGGACTCGCGTTCGCCGGATTACGCTGTCGTGGAACCGCGTAAACGCGATTCCACTGACGCTTCATCGGCTCGGCTATTCAAAAAATGCTAAAAAGCGAACCTTAAAGAAGGAGCATTTTTGAAAGTTTGCTTTCATAAAATGCGACGAGTTTAAGGTTCCAGCTGGGCACACACTCGAAAAACATAGTTTTTCGAGGTGCACGGGAGAAGCATTTTTTGAGATTGCTAGGGCAGACATATGAATAATAAATAAGAGTTTCAGGTCGTATATTATGCATTATGACAAGGAACACAAAAATAGTTAAGAAAATCACAGCACTATTTTTAGTGCTTCTTTTAAGCATAGATAGTCTCGCCGCCATTGTGAGTGATAATGATGGCTCGGCGTTCATAACCA
>JAGBOC010000012.1 GCA_017634065.1 Lachnospiraceae bacterium
AAAAAGATGATAGTGTGTGGCTACGAATTGCTCCTAATACCGCTGATGGGGGATACTATGCAAGATTATCTAATTTAAAAGTTACACTTGTAACGGAATAATGAAAAATAGTATATGATTGTAAACATATGATGCAGTTTGAGTATCAAGAACATTAATTCAGACATTTTGGCGCCAATATGGTGCCATTTTAATTTGAAAATTGCTTTATATTAGAAATAGATAGCCTTTTATGTTTAATTAATGTCCCTTCCCACCAACCCACTAAAGATGAAGCAGAATGTGGGAACTGATGACTAAAGAGTGTTTCCTAGCATAAAAAATAAGCTCTCTAATTGGTTGCCATTTCCCACTGCTTATGTTATACTAATAAATATAAATCACTTGTCAAGCGGACGCAAGTGATGTAACGGAATTATTTGAAGTTGTAGCGGACAACCTAAAATAATTATGAAAGTTAGAAAGAGTATTCCATTAAGTAAGAATGCTAAGAGATTAAAGAGACTCATAAAGTCTCAGATACCATTAAGCAATGATGTATTTATGGTATTTGCTAAAAGCAAAAAGTTTTGTCAGGAGTTTTTAAGAGTAATACTGCAGGACAAGAAATTACTTGTACTTGAGAATGATGTACAAAAATATTTGCCGAGTGCATTTAGTAAGAATATGGTTTTAGATATGCTCTGTAGGCTTGGCGATGGTAGTATAGTAAATGTTGAAATACAACTTACATATGAAAAAGGCCATGCAAGAAGGATATTTACCTATGCATCAAAGATTAAAAGTTATTTAATTGAAAAAGGTAAGAAGTATAAAGAATTAAATGATATAATAGTAATATACCTAACAAAGAAAGATATATTTGAAAAAGGTAGCACGGTATATGAAGTAGCGATGAATATAGTCTCAGACCAAAAAGAAAAGGTAGGCAAGTGGGATGCAGGGTTTAAGGTATATTATATAAATACAAAAGGTCTTACGAATAAAAATATAAATGAGTATTTAAAACTTTTAACAGACAAGACAACAATAAGTAAAAAGTATAAAGAGACAAGTGCAATAAAGAAGGAATTATTTGAGTTGGGAGGTGCGACAATGAGTAAGGAAATGAGAGCTATACTTAATAGTGAAAGAGCAGAAGGAAAAGCAGAAGGAATGCAATTGGGAATGCAACAAGGAATGAAACAAGGAATGATTAAAGTTTTACTAGGAATGGTAAAAGAAAAAATATTATCAGTTGCAGAAGCGGCAAAAAGACTTGGGGTAAGTGAAAAAGAGTTTATGAGGCTTGCCAAAGCATAGTCTCGTGGTGGGAAATTATGCTTAAGATTATATGTTTTAATTAAATTAATATATTGATATTTATAATAAATATTGCAGGGCAGAACCCTGCATTTTTAATGCTTTTTTATACCATATTTCTAAATAAAAACTTATAAAACTGCATAAAAATACGGATTTCCACGAAAATTATGAATATTTATACAAAAAGTACTTGAAAATATTCTAATTTGTGCTATAATTTGCATAATTATTCATTGCTTATATATTGATAAGCATATAAAGTAAAATACATATTTAAAAAATCGGAGGAAAATATTTATGAAAAAGTTTTTATCTTTAACATTATCAGTAGTTATGATTTTAGGTTTAGTTGCATGTGCTACAAAACAAGCACAAACTTCAAGTGCAAGTGCTGAAAACTCATCAGCAAAACTTGTTATGTGTACTAATGCAGAGTTCCCACCATATGAATATAAGGATGGCGGAGAGTTTATGGGTATTGATGTAGAATGTGCAAAACTCATTGGAGAAAAACTTGGTGTAGAAGTTGAGATACTTGACATTGCATTTGATTCGCTTATACCTACAGTTATGAGTGGTAAAGCAGATTTTGCAATGGCTGGTATGACAGTTACTGAAGATAGAAAAGAGAATGTTGATTTTTCTCACACATATCAGAAAGCAGTTCAGACAATAGTAGTGCCAGTTAATAGCACTATAGAAACAGTTGATGATATGTATGGAAAAAAGATAGGTGTTCAGACTGGTACAACAGGTGATATCTATTGTTCTGATGATTTCGGTGAAGAATCTATGGAGAGATATTCTAAAATTGTTGATGGTTTCCAAGCAATGAAAACTGGAAAGATTGATGCAGTAGTTGTTGATGACCAAGTAGCAAAAGCTATTGTAGCACAAGATGAAACATCATTTAAGATTCTTGAAACTGCATATGCAGAAGAAGAGTATGCTATAGCAGTTAAAAAAGGTAATACTGAATTATTAAATAAGATTAATACTGTTATAGATGAGATAAAGTCAAATGGCGAATTAAAATCTATCGTTGACAAATATATTAAGTAATTAACATTATAAATTATAACTAGTAAAATAAATATGGATAAAATAATTAAAGCTCTACAATTAAACTTAATAAAAGATAATCGCTACATTTATATTTTAGATGGTCTTAAAAATACAATGATTATCACTCTATTTGCAACTATACTTGGCATTGTCTTTGGACTAATCATTGCTCTTATTCGCACTACATACGACAATACAAAAAGACTTAAGATTTTAAATGCCATATGTCAAGTCTATATCACAGTAATTAGGGGAACACCAGTTGTTATACAACTTATGATTTTATTCTTTTGTATTTTTACATCAAGAAATACAAGCGGTGTCATGATAGCAATTATAGGATTTGGACTTAATTCAAGTGCATATGTGGCAGAAATATTTAGATCTGGTCTTATGTCTATAGACCAGGGACAGATGGAAGCAGGTAGGTCTCTTGGGATGACTTATCTTGATACTATGAGATTTATTATAGTTCCACAGGCATTTAAGGTAGTTTTACCAGCACTTTGCAATGAGTTTATAGTTCTTATAAAAGAGACATCAGTAGCAGGTTATGTAGCAGTTCAAGATTTGACAAAAGGTGGAGATATTATAAGATCAAGAACATATGATGCTTGGACACCACTTCTTATTGTAGCAGGTATATATTTACTTCTTACTTGTATTTTTTCAGCATTTGTAAAAAAACTTGAAGTAAAACTTCGTAGGAATGAAAGGACGGCAGGATAATGGAGAAATTGCTTGAGATAAAAGATTTATGTAAAAGTTTTGGCGACCATCTTGTTCTTGATACGATAACAACCGACATTTATAAAGGTGATGTTCTTTGCCTTGTAGGACCAAGTGGTGGAGGTAAGTCAACATTTCTTCGGACACTCAATCTTTTGGAAGTGCCTACAAGTGGTAAAATATATTTTGAAGGAACGGACATAACGGATTCTAAAATAAATATCGATAGGATAAGAAAAAAAATTGGGATGGTATTTCAACATTTCAATCTTTTTCCACATCTAACTATCTTGGAAAATATGACTCTTGCTCCTAAAAAAGTTTTGAATATAAGTGAAAGTGATGCTACAAATAAAGCAAAAGAGTTGCTTAATCGAGTAGGACTTATAGATAAAAAGGATACATATCCAAATATGTTGTCTGGTGGGCAAAAACAAAGAGTTGCTATAGTAAGAAGTCTTATGATGAGTCCAGATGTAATGCTTTTTGATGAGCCGACATCTGCACTTGATCCAGAGATGGTTGGAGAGGTTCTTGATGTTATGAAAGAACTTGCAAAAGAAAAGATGACTATGGTTGTTGTAACTCATGAGATGGGATTCGCGAGAGAAGTTGCTAATCGTGTAGCTTTTCTTGATGAAGGGAAATTCGCATATGAGAGTAGCCCTGATAAGTTTTTTAAGAATCCAGAAAATGAAAGACTTCAAAGTTTTTTGAGCAAAGTATTGTAGGTGAGATATGGTAGATAAAAGTAAAATTAAAAAAGTAGTTTTAGCATATAGTGGAGGTCTTGACACATCAATTATAATTCCCTGGCTTAAAGAGAATTATAATAATTGCGAAGTAATAGCAGTGTCAGGTGATGTGGGGCAGGGAGATGAACTCATAGGTCTTGAAGAAAAGGCAAAAAAAACTGGTGCTTCAAAACTATATATACTTGATTTAAAAGATGAATATGTAAATGACTATATAATACCAACTATGAAGGCAGGAGCTATCTATGAAGACTATCTTCTTGGGACAAGTCATGCAAGACCTTGTATAGCAAAAGGACTTGTAGAGATAGCATTAAAAGAAAAAGCAGATGCTATAGTTCATGGTTGCACTGGAAAAGGAAATGACCAAGTTAGATTTGAGTTGGCAGTTAAACATTTTGCACCAGAGATGCCTATAATTGCTCCGTGGAGAGAGTGGAATATAAAATCTCGTGAAGAAGAGATAGATTATGCAGAGGCGCATTCAGTTCCACTTAAAATAAATAGAGAGACAAATTATTCAAAAGATAAAAACTTATGGCATTTATCACACGAAGGTCTGGATCTTGAAGATGTCTCAAATGAACCACTTTATGAAAAAGATGGTTTTCTTGAACTTGGTGTATCACCTATAAAAGCAAAAGATGAGCCAACGTATATCACTCTTAAATTTGAAAAAGGAATACCTGTAGAATTGAATGGTGTAAAAAAATCTGCCAAAGACATAATACTTGAATTAAATAAACTTGGTGGAGAGAATGGTATAGGACTTCTTGACATTGTAGAAAATAGACTTGTTGGTATGAAATGTCGTGGAGTATATGAGACACCTGGCGGAACTATTCTCTATAGGGCACATGAAGCACTTGAAACTATTTGCCTTGATAAAATGACACTTCATGAGAAACAAAAAATTGCGATAACATTTGCTGAACTTGTATATAATGGATTGTGGTTTTCACCACTACGCATTGCACTTTCTGCATTTGTTGATAAGACACAGGAAACTGTCACAGGTACTGTTAAACTTAAACTTTATAAGGGAAATATCATAAAGGCAGGACTATCTAGTCCTTATTCACTCTATGATGATGAACTTTGCACATTTGGAGAAAGTGATTACAATCAAAAAGATGCGGAGGGATTTATAAATCTTTTCGGTCTTTCGACAAAGGTAGATGCTTTGATGAGAAAGAAAAGTGGTCTAAAGTAGGTAGAAAGAGTAGATATGGCAAAATTATGGAAAGGGCGAACAACTGCAAAGACAAGTAGTTTAGCCGACAAGTTTAATTCGTCTATCAAAGTAGATAAACGAATGTATAAAGAAGATATAGAAGGAAGCATAGCACATGTTGCTATGCTTACTCATTGTAATATTATAAATAAAAGCGATGAAAAGAAAATACGAAGTGCTCTAAAAAAAATACTTACTGAAATTGAAAATGGGAAATTAAAGATAAGCGAAAAAGCAGAAGACATACATATGTTTGTCGAGGAGATTCTTACTAAAAGAATTGGTGCTGTAGGGAAAAAACTCCATACTGCAAGAAGTAGAAATGACCAAGTTGCACTTGATATAAGACTAAACTTGCGAAAAGAAATAGTACTTATAAATTATACTATTGATAGGTTAATTTCTCTTATTATAAAAGTTGCTGATGAAAATAGAAATACTATTATGCCAGGCTTTACTCATTTACAAAAGGCGCAGCCGGTGACATTTGCACACTATATTCTTGCCTATGGAATGATGTTTAAGAGAGATATGGAAAGGTTGTATGACCTTTATAAGAGAGTAAATATTTCACCTATTGGAGCCTGTGCTCTTGCTGGTACCACATATAAAACTGACAGAGTTTATGAAGCAAAACTTCTTGGTATGGATGCTGTATGTGAGAACTCAATTGATGCAGTTTCTGATAGAGATTTTATAGTAGAGTTTTCATCTGATCTTGCTATCATAGCTATGCATTTATCGCGACTTGCTGAAGAGACAATAATTTTTACAAGTGCAGAGTTTAATTACATAGAATTATCTGATGCAGTAACTACTGGCTCTTCTATAATGCCACAGAAAAAAAACTCTGATATGGCTGAACTTGTGAGAGGAAAGACAGGGAGAGTATATGGAAATCTAATGAACATTTTGACACTCCTTAAAGGGCTCCCACTTGCTTACAATAAAGATATGCAGGAAGATAAGGAACTAGTTTTTGATTCTATTGACACTGTGAAGGACTCACTTGAGATTTTTATTGAAATGATATCGACTATGAAAATTAATAAAGATAAGATGCAAAAAGATGCTGTATATGGTTTTATCAATGCAACTGACCTTGCTGATTATCTCGTGACTAAAGGGATGCCATTTAGAGACGCATATAAAGTGTCAGGAGAAATAGTTAGGTATTGCACTTTAAAAAATGAAAAAGATGCATCAAGCAATTTGACACTTGAGACTTTACCTATCGAAGTATATAGGAAGTTTTCTAAACTTTTTGAACAAGATGTATATAAGTTTATTAATTTAGAAAATTGTGTAAAAAGGAGAACGAGTCTTGGAGGAACCTCTCCTTCTAATATCGATAGACAGATAGAGTATCTAAAAAAATAGTGTAGAAAATAGCATTGTAAATATTTATAGGGCAGAGGTAGTATTTTGCCCTATTTTTATTGACTATAATTAGCAAAAATACTATAATTATAAGTAATAAAATCCACACAAGATTTGTATGTGGAAGTTTTTTGGCGTAAACTCGCCATAGTTTTTTGTCGCAAAAAAATAGATTATTTATTAATTGGGGAATATATGGAGATAAGTAGGGACGATGTTAGAAATATTGCAATTATAGCCCATGTAGATCATGGTAAGACAACTTTGGTTGATGCACTTTTACATCAATCAGGTATTTTTCGTGAAAATCAAGAAGTTCAGACTAGAGTCATGGATTCAAATGATTTAGAGAGAGAAAGGGGCATTACAATTTTATCAAAAAATACATCTGTAAATTATAAAGGTGTAAAGATAAATATTGTTGATACTCCTGGACACGCAGATTTTTCTGGTGAAGTAGAAAGAATACTTAAAATGGTTGATGGTGCGATACTCATTGTTGATGCATTTGAAGGGACTATGCCACAGACAAGATTTGTACTTTCAAAAGCTCTTGAACTTAAATTACCTATTTTAGTTTGCATAAATAAAATTGATAGACCAGAAGCAAGACCTAAAGAAGTTGTCGATGAAGTTTTGGAATTATTTTTAGATTTGAATGCAAGTGATGAGCAACTTGACTGTCCATTTATCTATATGTCGGCAAAGGCAGGTTATGCGAAATTAAATCTTGAAGATGAATCAAATAATATGATTCCACTTTTTGATACTATATTGTCATATTTTAAAGCACCGCATGGTGATGTTGATGCACCAGCTAAACTTCTTATCTCAACAATAGATTACAATGAGTTTGTAGGAAGAATTGGTATAGGCAAAATAGAGCAAGGCAGTATAGAAGTGAATAAAGAAATGGTGGTTGTTAATCATCATGATAAAGACAAAAAAGAAAAGATTAAAATATCTAAACTCTATGAGTTTGAAGGGCTTGAGAGAGTTGAAGTTAAAGATGCAAAACTTGGTTCAATAGTTGCAGTTACAGGAATTGAAGATTTGCATATAGGTGATACCATAACTGATGCAAATGACCTTACTCCTGTAATTTTCCAAAAGATAAGTGAGCCAACTATATCAATGTACTTTATGGTAAATGATTCACCACTTGCTGGGACAGAAGGAAAGTTTCTTACTTCAAGACATATAAGGGAAAGACTCTTTAAGGAATTAAATACTGATGTAAGCCTTCGAGTAGAAGAAACTGATTCACCAGATAGTTTTAAAGTATCAGGTAGAGGTGAATTGCATCTTTCTATATTGATAGAAACTATGAGAAGAGAAGGTTATGAGTTTGCTGTATCAAAAGCTGAAGTTATATATAAGGAAGATGAAAATGGAAAGAAACTTGAGCCAATGGAGATAGCATATGTCGATTTACCAGAGGAGTTCTCTGGGGCTGTCATCCAAAAATTGACTCAAAGAAAAGCAGTTTTGAATGGTATGACAAAAGGACAGGGCGAGTTTGTCCGTCTCGAGTTTTTGATCCCATCAAGAGGTTTGATCGGATATAGAGGAGAGTTTTTGACAGATACAAAAGGCACTGGAATTCTTAACACTATGTATAATGGTTATGGACCATATCTTGGAGACCTTTCATATAGACCAACTGGTTCACTCATTGCTTTCGAATCAGGTGTAGCCGTAGCCTATGGATTATTTAATGCTCAAGAGAGAGGACTTCTATTTATAGGTGCAGGAGATAAGGTATATAGTGGTATGGTTGTAGGTCAAAATCCAAAGAATGAAGATATAGAAGTAAATGTTTGCAAAACCAAAAAACTTACAAATATGAGATCATCAGGAGCAGATGAAGCACTTAAACTTGTTCCGAAAAAGATAATGTCACTTGAACAATGTTTGGAGTTCATAGACACTGATGAACTTCTTGAAGTTACACCAGTAAGCCTTCGAATTAGAAAAAAGATACTTGACCCTACTATAAGAAAAAGAGCAAATATGAAAAAAGAGGCATAATGAAAAAGGTGGATAAAAAAGAAATAATAGCAAGAATACTTGCTTGGATAGGGCTTATAATTATAACAATAATACTTTGTGTTTTAGCGTATGCACTCATAAATGCAAATGGGAAATTAGCACTTTCAATGATTATCACTCTTGCATTTGTGTCAATAATCTATTGGATTGGAATAAAACTATATAAAGATATGAAAGAGTTTGAAAAGTTAAAATATAAAGATGAAGAACAAAGAATGATGAATGAGATAGCAAGGACCAATACTAAAAATATTAAGTAATGTTTAGTTTTTTTAAAGATAAAAACTTCATGAGGGTAGCACTAACTATTGCTATACCTGTAGCCGTACAGAATATAATCAATACTGGGATAAACTTTGCAGATACACTTATGGTAGCTACTCTTGATTCTGCATCTGTCGCTTCAGTAGGAATTGCGAATAATGTATTTTATTTCTGGAATACTTTTTCTTTTGGAATTATTTCTGGAGGAATGGTACTTTGTAGTCAGTTTTATGGAGCAAATAAAACTTCTGCACTACGAAAAACTTATGGATTGACAATTATCATTGACTTTATAGCATCAATGATATTCTTTATACCGTGTTTTACAGCTACAAAAAAGGTGCTAGAGATTTTAACTACATCACCAAAATTAATTAATGTAGGAAAAGATTATCTTAAAATAGTTTGCTTTATGTATCCGATTCAGTCGGTGACTTTTACAACACTTTTGATACTTCGAAGTTTTGGTAAGGTAAAGATTACAGTTTTTTCATCACTTGCCACAATGATTACAAATATAATACTTAACTATATTTTGATAAATGGACACTTTGGAGCACCTGCTCTTGGAGTAGTTGGTGCAGCTATAGCAACGATAGTTAGTAGACTTCTTGAAGCAGTAATACTTGTCACATATTTATTTGTATCTAAATCTGTACTTGTTGAAAAATTATCTGACTTAATCGCATTCTTTGATAGAGAATATTTGTCACTATATTTTAGGACAAGTATTGTTACTGTGATAGATGAGTTTGTATATGGTCTTGGAAGTTCACTCTATATGGTAATATATGGTAGACTTCCAGCTGTACAGGTTTCGGCCGTTACGATAGTCAATGTCATATATGATTTATTGTTGGTATTCTTTATAGGCTTTGGTTCTGCATGTTCAGTAATAATTGGTATGGACTTGGGAAAGAATGATGTAGAATGTGCAAAGAAGAAGGCAAAATATTTTATAGAGTTATTTGTTTTACTTAGTATTATATTTTCAATTGTTACATTCTTAAGTAAGGGCTTTGTATGTAAAATATACGAAAACCTTGGAACAGAAACTGTCCATTATATAAATCTACTTATGATTGTTGTTTCTATATTTATGCTTGTAGGTAACTATGGATTTTTATTTATGGTTGGTATACTTCGTGCAGGTGGCGATATAAAGATAACAATAGCTATTGATTTACTTTCATGCTGGTGTTTAGGAGTTGTATTTACATTTTTATCAGTTATGGTATGGAAACAACCGATACATATAGCATATGCTTGGCTTCTAACTGATGCAGTGACAAAAGGAATCTTTGGCTATATGAGATATAGAAAGTTTAAGTGGGCAAATAATTTAGTATCAAATGTCAACTAGGAGGATATATGTCAGGACATAGTAAGTTTAATAACATTAAGCACAAGAAAGAAAAAGCAGATGCTGCTCGTGGTAAGATTTTTACAGTCATTGGTCACGAGATTGCTATCGCAGTTAAGCAAGGAGGACCAGATCCTACAAGCAATTCAAAACTTCGTGATGTCATAGCAAAAGCACGTGCAAATAATATGCCAAATGATACTATTGAAAAAGGTATCAAGAAGGCAGCAGGGAATATTGATGCTGTTAATTTTGAAGAACTTGTATATGAAGGATTTGGACCATCTGGAGTTGCTATTTTAGTTCGTGCGCTTACAGACAACAAAAATAGAACAGGTGGAAATGTCAGGTCAGCATTTACAAAGGGAAATGGAAATCTTGGTTCACAAGGTTCTGTTTCATATATGTTTAAAGAAAAAGGACAAATTATAGTTGATAAAGAAGATTGTGATATGACTTCAGATGAACTTATGGAACTTGCACTTGAGAATGGTGCATCAGATTTTAATGAAGAAGATGATTCATATGAGATATTAACTGAACCAAATGACTTTTCTTCTTGCAGAGAAGCTCTTGAAAAAGCAGGAGTGAATATGGTAGAAGCAGATATAACTATGATACCAGAAAATTATATATCTGTAACGGATGAAGATGCAGTATATGGACTTCGAAAAACTTTAGATCTTCTTGATGAAGATGAAGATGTAAAAGCATATTATACAAATTGGGAAGAAGAATAAGATGATTGATTATTGTTTAGTAGGTGCAGGACTTTTTAATGCCACCCTTGCAAGACTTATAAAAAAGAATAATAAAGATGCAAAAATTGTTGTGGTTGAAAAGAGAAATCACATAGCTGGAAATATTTATGATGAAAAAATAGAGAACATTAATGTTCACAAGTATGGAGCACATATATTTCACACAAGCGACATAGAAGTCTGGAAGTTTGTAAATGAAGTCACAGATTTCAATAGGTTTACTAATTCTCCAATAGCAAATTACAAAGGTGAAATCTATAATCTTCCATTCAATATGAACACCTTTGTTCGTATGTGGGGAATCTCTACTGTAGATGAAGCAAAAGAAATCATACTTAATCAGAGAAAAGAAATTAAAAATGAGCCAAGAAATCTTGAAGAACAAGCAATAAGTCTTGTGGGTAGAGATATCTACGAGAAATTGATTAAAGGCTACACTGAAAAACAGTGGGGGCGTGACTGCAAAGATTTACCTGCATTCATTATAAAGAGAATACCAGTTAGATATACTTTTGATAATAATTATTTTAATGACAGTAAGCAAGGCATACCAATAAATGGCTATACAAAGATGGTAGAAAAGTTATTTGATGGTTGTGACATAATTCTTGACACAGACTATCTACAAAATAAAGACAAGTTCAAAGCAAACACTGTAGTCTACACAGGCGCCATTGATGAGTACTATGGATACAAGTTTGGAGAACTAAATTGGAGAAGCCTTAGATTTGAAGAAGAGATTTTAAATAAAGAAGATTTCCAAGGTAATGCAGTGGTGAATTATACTGAAAGAAGTATACCTTATACGAGAATCATTGAACATAAACATTTTTTAGCAGATGTATCGCCTAATACAGTTATAACTAAAGAATACCCTATGGACTGGTCTAGTGGTATGGAAAGATATTATCCAATGAATGATGAAAAGAATCAAGAATTGTACAATAAATACAAAGATTATTCACAAAAAGATAATATAATATTTGGTGGTAGGCTTGGAATGTATAAATATTATGATATGGATAAAGTTATAAGAGCCGCAATGGATTTATATAATGAAAATGAGAAGTTTAAAAAATAGAATAATTGCAACATTAATTTTCACTTTGATAATCAATCAGATAGTATACTCTGGTCATTTTTTCTTTGATAATGGTGTGAAAAAATATATGGACGATAGTGGGAAAATAGCTACCGGCTGGAGATGGATTGATGAAAATAGTGATAATATAGCAGAATGTTATCGTTTTGAAAGTGATGGTGCACTTGCAACTACTTCAAAAGTAAAAGGCAAAGATGTCAATGCTGAAGGCAAATGGGTTGTAAATGGAGTTGTGCAGAGGATTTTTAAATCAACTGGTAGACCACTCTATGCTGAAAATGCTGCACTTGGTGAGGTTGATGATAACGATTATTTTGATTTAGGAACATTTTCACAGACAAGAAGACTAAATGCGACAAGTAAGAAAAATATCAAAGAACTGATTGAAGCTGACTTAAGAAAAGATGAAGAAGATTATAGAAGAAGTTTGATAGGTCCTAAAGGTGAGTTCGTAAGACCAGATGAAGGATATGTGTTGTCAAAGGGAGTTAGAAGTTTAGTTTCAAAAAGACCAGTTGCTACGAGAAGTAGTTGGGCTATAATAGATGATGCTCTTAAAGAAGAAGAAATCAGATATGTTAGTGCATCAGAAAGTATAGTTGCAGGTCGTGATATGAGAAAGTTTGTATCTGCATCCAATAAATATACTGCAAAGGCTGATAATGTCAAAATATGGGGCGGAGAGATTTGGAATGATGTCATTGTACTACAAGGAAATGGAGCTTACGTAAAGTTCACGACAACTGATGAAAAGTCAAAATATCAAGCAAACTATTTTACTTTCGAAATTGCACATCAAACTCATGGTGAATCGACAGCAGATACATATTGTGGCATTGAGTTATATTTAAATGGTAAATCTGTTGGCGTATATGATGAGTTTTGTGATGATGTCCCGGAAATCGTAGAGGAATATCTTGATGAGGGTGAGAAAAACTTGGAACTTCGGGCTATAGTTACTGGTGATGCTCCAGGTAGAAAGATATATATTAGAAATGCAAGATTTAGAGCGATTAGAGAGAAAAAAGATGAGTAGATTTGTTTACAAGATGTCTATTTTATGCTAAAATATCTCTATATATAAGGGGGCGCAATATGGGATTATTTTTAACTGAAAGTTCAGGCCTAGCAGGACTTTTTGGTGGCAATCAAACAATGGTTATTATAGTATATGTTTTATTTCTCATAGCCATTATGTATTTTTTGATGATCAGACCACAGAAAAAAGAGGAGCAGAAAAAGAAAGAACTTATGGCAGGACTTGCAATAGGAGATAGTGTTTTAACTGCATCAGGCTTTTATGGAATCATAATAGATATGACAGCAGACACTGTTATTGTGGAGTTCGGAAATAATAAAAATTGTCGAATACCGATGCAGAAACAAGCGATTATACGAAGTGAAAAGCCAAGCTTCAAATCAGAAGCATCTGCAACAGATAAAAAGTAAAACATTTTGAACTCGTATCAATACGAGTTCATTTTTTATGACATTTTAGGAGGAATGATGGTTACAAATGAGAAAATCCTAATGGCTAAAAATGGTGATAAAGAGTTTTATATATTACCTAAAATGGCAAATCGTCATGGGCTTATAGCTGGAGGAACAGGTTCAGGAAAAACGATAACACTTAAAGTTATGGCAGAAAGTTTTTCTGATATAGGGGTACCAGTTTTTTTGGCTGATGTGAAAGGTGATCTTGCTGGGATGTGCGAAGAAGGTATTGATAGCGATGATATGAAGAAGAGAATTGAGAAGTTCGGCTTAAATGATTATGGCTTTAGTTATAAAAAATATCCAACTCAATTTTTTGAGATAGATAGAAAATATGGTCTTCCTATTAGGACTACTATCAGTGAGTTTGGACCTACACTTCTTTCACATATATTTGAACTAAATCAAACACAATCAGATATATTAAATGTGGTATTTAAAATAGCAGATGATGAGGGCTTACTATTACTAGATTTAAAGGACTTAAAGAAAATGCTTGAATATGTCGGTGAGAACAGTAAAGAGTTTTCTTCTGCATATGGTAATATAACTAAACCAAGCATACAGTCAATTCTACGTGCTATGGTATCACTTGAACAAGAAGGTATTGATAAACTTTTTGGTGAACCAGAACTTGAGTTATCAGACATTATAAAGACTGATGCAAATGGTCGTGGAGTTATAAATATAATTCATAGTCAAAGTTTGATATTAAGCCCAAGAGTATATTCGGCATTTATGCTGTGGCTTATTTCTGAAATCTATGAAACAATGCCGGAAGTTGGTGACCTAGATAAACCAAAGTTTGTGTTTTTCTTTGATGAAGCACATATATTATTTAATGATTGCTCACCGGCTCTACTTAAAAAAATTGACCAAATGGCAAAGCTTATAAGATCAAAGGGTGTAGGACTATATTTTATAACTCAAGACCCAACTGATATACCAGATACAATTTTACAACAACTTGGTAATAAGGTTCAGCATGTTCATAGGTCTTACACTGCTAAAGACAAACGAAATCATAAGGCGATTTGTGATAGTTTCAGAGAAAATAAAGACCTAAATATATCAGAAGTTCTTGAGACTCTTGGAACTGGAGAAGCTCTTGTATCCTTCCTTGATGAAAAGGGAGCACCATCTATGGTAGACTTCGCAAAAGTTTTACCACCACAAAGTAAAATGGGAACCATTGATGATGATACTCGTGATAAGGTTATAAAGTCATCTACAATTTATACAAAGTATATAAAAGATGATGATAGGGAATCAGCATATGAAATCTTAAATAAGAAAGCTGAAGAGGCATTAAAGCAAAATAATGATTTAGAAACAAATAAAAAACTAGATAAAGAACAAGAAAAGATAGCAAAAGCTGAACAAAAAGCATACGAGAAGGCATTAAAAGAAGAAGCAAAAAGACAAGAAAAAGCAACAAAGAGAATGAATACTGCGATAAAAAGTGTGATGAGATCTACAGGAAGTACACTTGGCAGAGAAGTTACTAGATCTCTCACTTCAGCAATATTTGGATCAAATAGCAAAACTGCATCAAGAGTAGCTGGAAATATTGGGTCAGCACTTGGAAGAAATATTTTAGGAACATTATTAAAGGGGTAGATATGAATAGAATAAAGACAATAGGAGTTTTAACAAGTGGTGGTGATGCACCAGGAATGAATGCCGCAGTAAGGGGAGTAGTTAGATGTGCGGTTAATAATGGAATTAGAGTACTTGGATTTGAAAGAGGGTACAATGGTCTTTTAGAAAATGAGTATCGTGAGATGGATAAAAGATCAGTTTCTGACATTGTTGATAGAGGTGGTACAATTTTATTTACAGCAAGGTCAAAAGAGTTTGGAGAAGTAGAAGGCAAAAAGAAGGCAATAGAGATACTAAAAAGTGATGGAGTAGATGCACTTGTTGTTCTCGGCGGTGATGGTACATTTAAGGGAGCAATGGATATGGCTAATCTCTCTGGTGGAGCCATAAATGTCATAGGAGTTCCAGCAACTATAGACCTTGATATAGCATGTACAGAGTATACTATAGGTTTTGATACAGCTATCAATACTGCGATGGAAGGTGTTGACAGGATAAGAGATACAAGTACATCTCATGAAAGATGTAGTATTGTAGAAGTTATGGGTAGAAATGCTGGATATATAGCAGCATATACAGGTATATCTACAGGAGCAGAGGATATCATAATTCCTGAATACAATGAATATGCCGATATAAGTAAAATTATTACTCGTGTAAGAATTGCAAATAAAAAAGGAAAGAAACACTATATCATAATTAATGC
Source organism: Lachnospiraceae bacterium (assembly GCA_017634065.1). Classification (GTDB taxonomy): domain Bacteria; phylum Bacillota; class Clostridia; order Lachnospirales; family Lachnospiraceae; genus UBA3633. Next base: position 15,813 of record JAGBOC010000012.1, read on the forward strand.
TGAAGGGATAGGTCATTCTGCTGATATGGCTAAAATGATAGAAACTATGACTGGAATTGAGACAAGAGCGACTATATTGGGCCACCTTCAAAGGGGTGGTTCGCCAACTTGCAAAGATAGAGTGTATGCTTCAATAATGGGTTGTAAAGCAGTTGAAGTTTTGATAGAGGGAAAGAAAAATAGACTTATAGTATATCAGAATGGTGAGTTTACAGATGTAGATATCAATGAAGGACTCTCTGTGAAAAAAGTATTTCCACAGTATTTCATTAGAACAGCTGAAGAACTTGAATCAAAATAGTTTTAGATGGAAAATAGTAATAACGAAAAACAAAATAATGATGAAATTATTCAATTACCAATCATAGTTTCAAATTCATATATAAAGAAATATTATATTGATGAGAGACTAAATGTTTTACCTAAAGAAGTAAAAAATACACTTCGAAAAATATTCGAAGATTATACTAAAGAAGTTGGTGGACTAGTTGAAGTACTATTTGACAATAAAGAGTTTGATTTAGTATTTAAAAATTACAAAGATGATACTGACTACAATTATGATGAGATAAATGCAACTTATAAGCTATCAAAGATTGAAAGAGAATATGCAGAACTTTTTAGTCAAGTAGCACAGTTTTGTAAGTTTAAGTTTAATGGATTGGTGTAAAGTATAGATTTCTGTGTACTAGTCATTTGATGTTAAATGTTTAAGATTGGAAATATTGAAATAAAGAATAGAGTATGTGTCGCTCCTATGGCAGGAATCACAGATCTTCCATATCGTATGATATTGAAAGAAATGGGGGCGTCATTATTAACTACTGAACTTGTAAGTGCGATGGGTATATATAAAAATAATCCTGGGAATGCACTTATAATGGCTACTGATCGAAAAGAGGCTCCGATAGCATTACAACTATTTGGATCAGACCCAATGGTCTTATCACTTGTAGCAAGTCGATTAAATGAAACATATGATATTATTGATATAAATATGGGTTGTCCAGTTCTTAAGATAGTTCGAAATGGTGAAGGCTCTGCTCTTATGAAAAATCCTGATTTGGCGAAAAGGATAGTTGATACAATGGTAAGAGTGCTTAAAGGCTCAAAGCCTGTGACTTGCAAGATGAGGATAGGATTTGACAATAAGCATATTAATGCAGTGAGTTTTGCTAAAGCACTTGAGTCGGCAGGGGCATCAGCAATAACTGTTCATGGTAGAACTAAAGAGGAACTATATAGCGGAGATTGCCATATAGATGTTATAAAAGATGTGAAATCATCGGTTAAAATACCTGTCATAGCAAATGGAAACATTTGGAAAGTAGATGATGCAAAAAAAATGCTGGATGAGACAGGTGCCGATGCTATTGCTATTGGCAGAGCTATAAAGGGAAACCCTTGGTTTGTGAAAGAATGTATAGAGTTTGTTGAAAATGGCAAACGAATTGAAAGACCAACAAAGAATGACATTAAAAATATGATGTATCGACATATAGATGATGAGATAAGATTTAAGGGAGAGTTTAAAGCAATTTCTGAACTTAGGCATCATATTGCTTGGTATACACACGGTATGGAAAACTCTACAAAGTTTAGGTTGGCACTCAATAGTGTGACTACCAAGAGCTCTCTAATTAATTTAGTGAATGAATTATAAATAACATTTAAATAATAAACGGAGTTAAAATGAAAAAGTTTAGTGAACTAAAAAAAGAAGAACTTATAGAATTAAGAGATAGATTAGAGAAAGAAATAAATGATTTAAAAGCATTAAAATTAAATCTTGATATGAGTAGGGGAAAGCCTTGCAAAGAACAACTTGACCTTTCTATGGACTTGATGAGTGTTCTTGATAAAGATTCTAATCTAATTTGTAGAGATGGAATAGATTGTAGAAATTATGGTGGATTAGGTGGCATAGAAGAGGCAAGAGAGTTACTTGCTTCATTTATGGAAAATAAAGTTGAAAATATTTTAATATACGGAAACTCTTCGCTAAATGTAATGTATACTATTGTGATGCAGGCTTATGTCTTTGGTGTGATGGGCCATACACCATGGCGTAAACTTGATAAAGTAAAGTTTCTATGTCCTACTCCAGGATATGATAGGCATTTTGCTATTTGTGAAGAGTTTGGTATTGAGATGATTAATGTTCCAATGTCTGAAACTGGTCCAGATATGGATATGATAGAAAGATTAGTAGCAAATGATGAGAGCATAAAAGGTATCTGGTGTGTCCCTAAATATTCAAACCCAGATGGTTATACATATAGTGATGATACAGTTAAGAGATTCGCAAGGTTAAAACCTAAAGCTTCGGATTTTAGAATCTTCTGGGATAATGCTTATACGGTGCATCATCTTTATGAAGAACCAGAAAAAAGAGATTACATTATTGAGATACTTGGCGAATGTGAGAAAAATGGAAATGAAGATATAGTATACAAGTTTGCATCAACATCGAAGATTTGTTTCCCAGGTTCTGGAATAGCATCACTTGCCACTTCAAATAATAATATAAAAGATATTATGTCGCATTTTAAATATCAAACTATAGGTTATGATAAAGTTAATGAGTTACGGCATGTAAAATATTTTAAGAATCTAGATGGGATAAAAGCCCATATGAAGCAACATGCAGATATTTTGAGACCAAAGTTTGAGTTGGTTTTAAATACATTTGAAAAGGAATTTTCGCCTATTGATGGCATTAGATGGACGAAGCCTCATGGTGGCTATTTTGTATCATTTTATGGGCTAAAGGGCACTGCAAAGGAAATAGTGTCAAAATGCAAAGAATTAGGCGTAAAATTGACTGATGCCGGTGCCGCTTACCCCTATCATAAGGACCCAGATGACTCAAATATCCGCATAGCGCCTAGTTATCCGGGCATAAAGGATTTAGAACAAGCCTTAAAGGTATTTACGACAGTGGTTAAAATAGTATCAATTGATAAAATGCTAAAAATCTGCTAAAATATATCTTGTTAAGTGAGTTAAGAGAGTGCATGAATATAAAACACATTTGTAGGAGAACAAAGTTTTGTATAAGATCATTAAAAAAAGGAATCTTGCTTACAAGCTTTGTTTGTATGAAATTGAAAATGAAAGATTGGCTAGGGTAGCAATGCCTGGCCAATTTTTAATTGTTAAGATAGATGACAAAGGCGAAAGGATACCTCTTACAATTTGTGATTATGATAGAGATGCTGGGACAGTTACGATAGTTGTACAAGAAGTTGGAGCAACTACAAAAAAAATGAATGAACTAAATGTAGGTGACTATTTGCAAGATGTTGTGGGACCACTTGGAAATGAATCTGATCTCATCTCTATGAATAAAGATGAGTTAAAGGATAAGAAAATAGTTTTTATAGCAGGAGGTCTTGGTTCTGCACCAGTATATCCTCAAGCAAAATATTTATCCAGTCAAGGAATAGACTTTGACGTCATACTTGGTTATAAAAATAAAGATGTACTTATACTTGAAAAAGAATATAGAGATTTAAAATGTAATTTATATGTTTGTACTGATGATGAAAGTTATGGATTTAAAGGACCAGTTACAAATGTTTTGAAATTACTTTGCAGTGGAAAGATTGCTGATGCAGATTATAAAGATACTAATGGGAAAGTCGTAAAGGGTAAAGAAGTCATTAAAAGTTCTGATAAGAAAAAATATAATCATGCAGTTGCAATTGGATCTGCTGTGATGATGAAGTTTGCTTGTATCACGACAAAAGAACTTGGGATACCGACAGTTGTTAGTATGAATACTCTTATGGTTGATGGAACTGGTATGTGTGGAGCCTGTAGACTTATGGTTGGAGATGACCTTAAGTTTTGCTGTATAGATGGGCCAGAGTTTGATGGACATAAAATTGATTTTGATTCTGTCATAAAAAGACAAGCACAATATAAAGATGAAGAAAGTCGAGCACTACTTAAATTAAATGAAGGAAATACGCACCATGGGGGATGCGGAAATTGTGGTGGCTAAAATGGCAGAGAGAGTAAAAGTAAGAGAGCAAGATGCAAAAGTTCGTGCAACTAATTTTGATGAGGTTTGTTTAGGATATAATGAAGAAGAAGCAGTGCTTGAAGCAAGTAGATGTCTTCACTGCAAAAATCCTTTATGTGTCACTGGGTGTCCAGTAGGACTTCACATTCCAGAGTTTATAGAAGAGATAAAAAATCGTAGATTTAAAGATGCAATAAATGAAATACATAAATCAAGTTCATTACCTGCAGTTTGTGGAAGAGTCTGCCCACAGGAAACACAGTGTGAAGCGAAATGTGTTCTTGGTATAAAGGGAGAAGCAGTATCCATTGGAAAACTTGAAAGATTTGTTGCTGACTATGCAAGAGAACATGGGTCTAGTGATGAAGTTCCTATAACTAAGAATGGGAAAAGGGTGGCAGTAGTGGGCTCTGGACCAGCAGGATTATCTTGTGCTACTGACCTTGCAAAACTTGGATATGAAGTTACTATTTTTGAAGCATTACATACAGCAGGTGGAGTTTTAACTTATGGCATACCAGAGTTTCGTTTGCCAAAAGAAAAAGTAGTTATCCCAGAAATTGAAAATGTAAAAAAACTTGGTGTAAAAATAGAGACAAATGTTATTGTTGGGAAAACTATTTCAATAGATAATTTATTGAATGAAGAAAAGTTTGATGCTATATTTATTGCATCAGGTGCTGGGCTTCCAATGTTTATGCACATTCCTGGTGAAAACTCAAATGGTGTATTTTCTGCAAATGAGTTCTTGACAAGAGCAAATCTTATGAAAGGTTTTAGAGATGACTATGATACACCAATAAAAGTTGGGAAAAAAGTTATAGTAGTTGGTGGTGGAAATGTAGCTATGGATGCATCTAGAACTGCTTTAAGACTTGGAGCAGAGACGCATATAGTTTATAGAAGGTCAGAAAAAGAATTACCTGCAAGAACTGAAGAAGTTCATCATGCTAAAGAAGAAGGTATAATATTTGATACACTTTGTAATCCAGTTGAGATAGTTGCAGATGAGAATGACAATGTAAGGGCAGTGAAACTAATCAAGATGGAATTAGGCGAACCAGATGAAAGAGGCAGAAGAAAACCTATAGAGATAAAAGGTTCAGAGTTTGAGATAGAGTGTGATATGGTAATAATGGCACTTGGTACTACACCAAATCCTATGTTATCAAAAAATACAAAAGGTCTAATGACAGATAAGAAAGGTTGCATTTTACATGATGATGAGACAACAGAAACAAGTCTGAAAGGCATTTTTGTAGGAGGGGATGCGGCAATTGGTTCAGCTACAGTTATACTCGCTATGGGAGCTGGGAAAAAAGCTGCAATGGGCATACATAAGTATTTAACAAATAAATAAAATATTAAGGAGGAATTAAACAATGAGTAAGTCGTCTATAGCTTTTGATGGCACTAAAGAACAAGAGAAACAGCTTAAAGCTTTTATTAGTGCACATAAAAGTGATCCAGGGCCACTTATAATGATTATGCAGGAGGCTCAAAAAATCTATGGCTACTTACCTGCTGAAGTTCAGCAGATTATTTCAAAGGAATTGAATATTCCTATGGAAAGAGTTTATGAAGTAGCAACATTCTATGCACAATTTAATTTAGTTCCAAGAGGTAAGTACCACATTTCTGTCTGTCTTGGAACAGCCTGTTACGTAAAGGGATCAGGAAAAGTCCTTGAGGCAATTGAGCAACAACTTAATATTAAAAATGGAGAATGTACAGCGGATAGGAAGTTCTCACTTGATTCTTGTAGGTGCCTTGGTGCATGTGGACTTGCACCAGTTATGAAAGTTAATGATGAAGTATTTGGAAAACTTACACCAGATATGGTGTCAAAAATACTAGCAGAGTTTAAGTAGGAGGGAATGAATATGACAATAGAAAAATTAAATCAAATCAAAGAAAAGTTTGCTCCTATAGTTGAACAAAGACTACATGAGAATATTCATCCATGTAAAGATGGAAAGAGAATTATCTCTCTCTGTGCTGGAACTGGATGCCAATCTTCTAAGTCGTTAGTAATTAAAGAGAAGTTTTTAGAAGTTTTAAAAGATAGAAAAGCACTTGATAAAGTAACTATAGTTACTACTGGATGCCATGGACTTTGTGCACTTGGTCCTATCATGCAAGTTTATCCTGAAGGGATATTCTATACAGGTGTAAAGCCAGAAGATGTTGAGAGAATTGTTGATGAACATATCATTGGCGGAAAACCAGTAAAAGATTTAGTGTATAAAGAGACTATCAAAGGGGATAAGTTTGTATCAGTTGAAGATACTAATTTCTTTAAGAAGCAAAAGAGAATAGCTCTTCAAAACTGTGGTCTTATAGACCCAGAAAAAATTGATGAGTACATTGGTACTGGTGGATACGAAGCATTATATAAAGTACTTACAAAAATGGATCCAGATTCAGTTATACAAGAAGTTCTTGATTCAGGACTTCGTGGCCGTGGTGGTGCTGGATTCCCAACAGGTAAGAAGTGGGCACTTGCTCGTCCTAATAAAGCAGACCAAAAGTATGTAGCATGTAATGCTGATGAAGGTGACCCAGGTGCTTTCATGGATAGATCAATACTTGAAGGTGATCCACACTGTATTATAGAAGCAATGGCAATAGCTGGTTATTCTATAGATGCTACAAAAGGTTTCATATATGTTAGAGCAGAGTATCCTATAGCAGTTGATAGATTAAATATTGCTATCGCACAAGCTCGTGAATATGGATTACTTGGAAAAAATATTTTTGGAACAGGATTTGATTTTGATATTGAGCTTAGATTAGGTGCTGGTGCCTTTGTCTGTGGTGAAGAGACAGCTCTTATGGCAAGTATAGAAGGAAAACGTGGTGAGCCACATGCAAGACCACCATTCCCAGCAGTTAAAGGACTTTTTGAAAAGCCAACTGTTCTTAATAACGTTGAAACTTATGCAAATATACCAAAGATAATAATGAAGGGTGCTAAATGGTTTAGATCTATGGGTACACCTACATCACCTGGAACCAAAGTATTTGCTCTTGGTGGAAAGGTTAATAACGTAGGTCTTGTAGAAGTTCCTATGGGTATCACTCTCCGTGAAGTTATAGAAGATATTGGTGGAGGTATCCCAGGTGGCAAGAAGTTTAAAGCAGCTCAAACTGGTGGACCATCAGGTGGATGTATTTCAGCAGAAAATCTTGATGTAAAGATTGACTATGATAATTTGTTGAAGATCGGTTCAATGATGGGTTCAGGTGGACTTATCGTTATGGATGAGACTGATTGTATGGTTGATATAGCAAAGTTCTATATGACATTCATAGCTGAAGAGTCTTGTGGAAAATGTACACCATGCCGTATCGGAACCAAGAGAATGCTTGAGACACTTGAGAGAATAAGTGATGGAAAGGGCGAAGAAAAAGATTTAGTGGAACTTGAGGAACTTGCTGCATATATTAAAGATAATGCCCTTTGCGGACTTGGACAAACTGCACCTAACCCAATTCTTTCTACAATGAAGAACTTTAGAAATGAATATATAGAGCACATAAAAGAAAAGAAATGTGCAGCAGGTGTATGTAAGAAACTCTTACAATACAAGATTGACCCTGCTAAATGTAAGGGATGTACACTTTGTGCAAGAAATTGTCCAGTAAATTGTATATCTGGTACATTAAAAGAGCCACATGTTATCGATCAAAGTAAATGTATTAAGTGCGGAACTTGCTTCACAAATTGTAAGTTTGGCGCTATAACTAAAGGATAAGGAGGGAGAGGAGATGAAGAAATTAGCAAAGAAAACTACTGCAAAAGCTACTGCAAGTAAGACTGCTAAAAAACCTGCAAAAGTTGCTTCAAAAACAACTGCAAAAAAAGTAGCAAGTACAAATAAAATGTTAAACATCAAAATCAATGGTGTAGATTACAAGGCTCCTGCTGGCTCAACTATCCTTGAAGCTTGTAGATATGCAAATATTGAAATCCCTACACTTTGCTTTTTGAAAGATTTAAATGAGATAGCAGCATGTAGAGTTTGTATGGTGGAAGTTAAGAATGCAAGATCACTTGTTGCTGCTTGTGTATATCCTATAAATGAGGGTATAGAAATATTTACTAACTCAAAGAGAGTAGTAGAATCAAGAAAGAAAACTATAGAATTGATTCTCTCAAATCATAGAATGGATTGCTTGTCATGTGTAAGATCAGGTAACTGTGAACTTCTTGCACTTGCAAGAGCAAATGGAGTAGATGATACAAAATATCAAGGTTCTAAAACTCCATCAAAGATAGATGATTCGTCAGCACACCTTATAAGAGATAATTCAAAGTGTGTTCTCTGCCGTAGATGTATAGCAGCTTGTTCAAAACTTCAATCAGTTGGTGTTATAGGAACTAACAATAGAGGATTTAAGACCATAGTAGGAAGCCAATTTGATATCCCACTTGGCGATACATCTTGTGTTCATTGTGGACAATGTATAAATGTATGCCCTGTTGGAGCATTATATGAGAAATCTGATGCAGATAAAGTACTTGATGCTATAAGAGACCCTGAAAAGTTTGTCGTAGTTCAAACTGCACCTGCAGTTCGTGCTACTATAGCAGAAGAGTTTGGTGCACCAATTGGCACTAATGGTGAAGGCAAAATGGTTGCAGCACTTCGCCGCATCGGATTTGACAAAGTGTTTGATACAGATTTTGCAGCAGACCTTACTATCATGGAAGAAGGCACAGAGCTTATAGAAAGACTTAATAGTAAGAAGGCAGTACTCCCTATGATTACATCTTGTAGCCCAGGCTGGATTAAGTTTATAGAGAACTATTATCCAGATTTATTACCACATGTTTCTACTTGTAAGTCACCACAACAGATGTTTGGTGCTACTCTTAAGACATACTATGCAACAAAGAATAAGATAGATCCAAAGAAGATAGTTTCAGTATCAGTTATGCCATGTACTGCTAAAAAGTTTGAGATACATAGAGATGATCAATCAGCAGCAGGAAAGGGAATACCAGATCTTGACTATACTATGACTACAAGAGAACTTGCTCGTATGATTAAGAAACTTGGTATTGATTGGAATACACTTCCAGAAGAAGAGTTTGACAGTCCTATGGGCACAGATACTGGAGCAGCAGTTATATTTGGTACATCTGGTGGTGTTATGGAAGCAGCACTTAGGACGGCAGCAGAAATATTAGCTGGTAAGAAAATGAAATCACTTGATTACAAAGAAGTTCGTGGTATGAAAGGCATAAAAGAAGCATCATATACTGTAAAGAAAGGTCTCACAGTTAAAGTTGCTGTAGCATCTGGAACTGCAAATGCAAGAGTATTACTTGATGCTATAAGAGAAGGCAAAGCAGATTATCACTTTATAGAGATAATGTGTTGTCCTGGTGGCTGTATAAATGGTGGTGGTCAACCTCAAGTACCAGCACATATCAGAAATACAGTTGACTTTAGACAAAAGAGAGCAATGGTTCTTTACAATCAAGATAAGAGCATGAAGTTGCGTAAGTCACACGAGAATCCTGATATACAAAAACTCTATAAAGAGTGGTTTGGTAAACCAGGTTCAGAGAAGGCTCATCATGCACTACATACATCATATGTAAAGAGAAATTGGACTTAAACTAATAAAAAAGAGGATGGAAACTTCCATCCTCTTTTTTTATTTTAGAAAGAAAATATAAATATATGATTACTCTATATCTGGCTCTATAATACCAAAGTTCCCATCGCCTCTTTTATAGGCCACACATATTTTCCCATTAGTATTTTCATAAATGAAGAATGAATGATCTATCATATCAAGTTGCATACAAGCTTCTTCGTCATCCATAGGTTTTAGTAATAATTGCTTTTTCTTTACGATTCTTATTTCAGCTGGTTCCTCATCAATTTTTTCTTCTGAGAAACCGCCTTCTGCAATATTTTTCATTATAGTATGAATCTTATTGTCTCTTATTTTAGTTCTATATTTTCTTATTTGTCTTTCTAACTTATCGGTGGCAGTATCTATAGCTGAAAAAAGATTGTCCTGCCTTTCAGAAACTCTAAGTAGATTTCCTTTAACTGGAATGTTAATTTCAGAAACATCTTTGCCATTTTCTTTTTTTAGTGTAACTGTAGCCGTTGTCTCGTTTGTGAAAAACTTGTCAAGTTTTGAAAGTTTACTATTGATTCTTTCTTTGATTGCATCAGTTAAACTTACGTTTTTGCCAGTGATGATTATCTTCATATTTACCTCCACCACAATGACTTAAATAAAATATTTATTCATTGTTTATATAAATATTATAGCATATTATTGGTAGTTTGTGATATAATATTTATATAAATGAAAATTAAGCATATTTTATTTAAATGGAGGATAAAATGTCATTATTAGAAAGTTGGCATGAGATAGCCTATGATACTACAGACCAAAAGGCTATGCAAAAGGTTTGGGAAAAATATTTTAAGGAAGAAAAAGAAATCTACAAAAAACTTTTATCTGATGTAGATAAAGAAGTTACAGGAACAGTTGAAAGTCTTGCCAGTGAATATGGAATGGACACTGTATATTTTGCTGGTTTTTTGGAAGGAATAAATGAATCAATAGAGAAACCAAATCCAATTGAAAAACTTAAAGAGTCATCAAAGGTTAAGATAAAAATCAAACCTGAAGATTTATATTATAATATGGTAAAGGCTAAAGCAAGTTGGCTCTATGAACTAGAAGAGTGGAAAAATATTCTTTCAGATGACAAGAGAAAAGAATTATATAAAAAATGTAAAGATGAGCAGATTGTAAAAAGGGATGTACCAAAGGTATATCCAAATGACCCATGTCCATGTGGCAGTGGTAAAAAATATAAAAAATGCTGTGGCAAAAATGCATAAAGTGTGAATAATAATATATCATTGATATATGCTGGAGGCTTTATGAAGATTATAGTTCTTAATGAAAAAGAAATGAAAAACATTATGAATATGAAAGATGCAATTCGGGCGGTAAAAGAGGCATCATCAAACTATTCAAAAGGAAAAACTGATATACCACTTCGAGCAAATTTAAATGTGAAGGAATATAATGGTAATAGTCTATATATGTATGGATATGTGCCAGATAGTAAAGCACTTGGAGTTAAACTTGTATCTGTATACCCTGATAACCCTAAAAAAGGAGTGAGTGCTTGTCCTGCTACTATGATTCTTGAAAATGCAGAAACTGGTGAAGTAAATGCAATAATGGATGGCACATATTTAACTAGACTTAGGACAGGAGCGTTAAGTGGTGCTGCGACTGATCTTTTGGCAAAAAAAGATTCTAAAGTTTTTACACTTATAGGTACAGGTGGACAGGCAGAGTGTCAATTAGAAGCTATTTTAGCGGTAAGAGATATAGAAGAAGTAAGAGTATATAGTAGAAATATAGAAAATGTAAAAAAGTTTATAGAAAGAGTATCAAAAGGAAAGCATCAAAGGTTTGTTGCATGTAATTCTTCAGATGAGGCAGTAGATGGAGCAGATATTATAACAGCAGTTACAGTTTCAAACGACCCAGTTTTTGATGGTAAAAAAGTAAAAAAAGGATGTCATATAAATGGAGTAGGTTCATATACTCCAGAGATGTCAGAAATAGATGAACACATAGTATGTAATTCAAATGTTATTATTGTTGACACTATGGATGGAACAATTAATGAAACTGGTGATTTTTTGAAACCAATGAAAAAAGGGTTATTTAAGAAAGAAATGATTATTGGCGAACTTGGCGATTTGGTAGATGGTAAATGCAGTGGTCGTAAATCAGATAATGATATTACATTTTTTGAAACTACTGGCTCGGCAGTATTTGATTTGGTAACTGGTCAAAAGATTTATGAACTTGCAAATAGTAAATCAATGGGACAAATTATAGAGATATAGTATTCTAATTTCATTTTTTAATAGATTTTAGAATTAACATCTTTGTAAAGTTTTCATATTGCTTTTCTTGACATAATATTTTTTTATGATATAATAAATGGTTGTTGCACCTCTAGCTCAGCTGGTAGAGCAGTAGACTCTTAATCTATTTGTCCAGGGTTCGATTCCCTGGAGGTGCACAAAAAGAAATAGGAGGCAAAGCCCCCTATTTCTTTTTTGTCTCTCAAGGGTCGAACCCATCTCACATGGAGCGAACAACGTGAGCGGAATGGGAAGGGTTCGATATTTTCAAAATGTGAGAAATCTCATTTCTTTTTTGTCTCTCAAGGGTCGAACCCGTCTCACATGAGCAAGCGTTGTGAGATGAATGGGTAATTCTTGACACAATGGTTAAAAAGTGATATATTTATAAGGCTAAAAAAGTATTGTTATGGTTGGAAACCATAGAAAAGAGGTTAAAATGGCAAAAGAAGGATTACATCCAAAATATCAAGAATGTAAAGTAACTTGTAACTGTGGCAATGAGTTTACAACAAGAAGTACAAAACCAAGCATTCACGTTGAAGTTTGTTCAAAATGTCACCCATTCTACACAGGACAACAAAAAGCTGCTGCTGCTCGTGGTAGAATTGAGAAGTTTAATAAAAAGTTTGGATTAAAAGGATAATAAAGTTAAGGGCGAATGTATCGCCCTTTATTTTTTATATGAATATGAATAATTGCGCAAAAAAATGTTATAGTGGTATAGGTGGTCAAGCCGTAATTGAAGGTATAATGATGAAGAATAAAGATGAGTATTCTGTTGCGGTTAGAAAATCAAATGGTGAAATTGTTGTAAAAAAAGACAAGTATATTATGTTGTCACAGAAGTATAAAATATTAGGATTACCATTTGTAAGAGGAATATTTTCCATGGTTGATTCACTTATACTTGGTTCAAAAACACTTGAGTATTCAGCTTCATTTTTTGATGATGAAGGCTCATCGGAAAATGAAAGTAAAATTGATAAATGGTTAAATGAACATATAAATGAAAAGACCATGGGTCTCATTATGAGCATAATTACAGTTATATCAGTTGTCTTTGCACTAATAGTTTTTTCAGTTTTACCAGCTGGTATAGGGACACTATTTAAAAATATCGTAAAGACAAACAGTCATTTTTTGACAGCATTTGTTGAAGGAATAGTTCGTATACTTATATTTATACTTTATATAAAACTAATATCAAGAATGGATGAGATAAAAAGGACTTTTGAATATCATGGTTCTGAACACAAATGTATAAATTGCATAGAAAATGGATGGGACTTAACAGTTGATAATGTTCTAAAAGCAAGTAAAGAGCATAAGAGATGCGGAACATCATTTTTAGTATATGTCATGGTAATATCAATTTTCTTATTTATGTTTATCAATCCACCAACACTTATGCTAAAGTTTTTATCAAGAATCATACTTATACCAGTAGTTGCTGGAGTTTCATACGAGGTGTTGCGACTTGCAGGAAGATTTGATAATAAGTTGATAAATATAATTTCAAGACCAGGAATGTGGATGCAAGGCTTAACTACTCTTGAACCAGATGCAAAAGAAGTTGAAGTAGCTATAAGGGCAGTTGAAGAAGTATTTGATTGGAAGTCATTTAAGAAAGAGCATTTTGATAAATAGTTAAGTTTATAATTATTATGAATGTATATGATTTTGATGGGACAATTTATAAAAATGATAGCACAAGAGACTTTTACTATTACTTGTTAAGGCATCATACAAAGGTTATAAAATATCTTCCTAAGTTCATCCTAGATGCCATCAAATATAAACTTGATGTTGTAACAAAAACGAAAATGAAAGAAACTTTCTATAGGTTTCTAAATAGTTTTCCAGATGGAGAAATTGATAAAATAGTACTGATATTTTGGACAAAGCATAGGCATAAGATATACGATTGGTATTATAAGCAAAAAAAAGAGACTGATGTGATAATTAGTGCGAGTCCAAGATACATTCTTGAACCAATATGTAAAGAACTAAATGTTAATCTCATTTGCTCTGAAGTAAATGTAAAGAATGGAGACTATATTGGGGTTAACTGCTACGGCGAAGAGAAAGTAAAAAGGTTTTATAAAGAATATCCAAATGCTATAATTGATAAGTTTTATTCAGATTCTAAATCTGATGAACCACTTGCGAAGATCGCTAAAAAAGCCTTTAGAGTAGATAGAAGAGGAAATATTAAAGAGTGGAAGTTTAAAAATTAAGAATTATTTAGATTAATTGTAAAAATGAAGTTAAGAACTATTTTAGATGAAGGTAAGAAATTACTTTCGAAAAATAAAATTGAAGACCCTGACTTTGATGCCACAGAAATTTTGCTAAATCTACTTGATATGGATATGGCAAGATTTCTTTTTGAGTGTGATGATGAGATGGAAGATAAGTATGATAAGAGAACGATAAGTAACATAATTTCAGAGTTTGATAATCTTATCTCCATAAGAGCAGAACATTTTCCACTTCAATATATAACTTGCGAGACTTATTTTTGCGGACTTAAGTTTTACATTGATAGAAATGTGCTCATACCAAGACAAGATACTGAAATATTGGTAGAAAAAGTTATCGCTGACAATCAAGATAAAAATAAATCCATACTTGATATGTGTACTGGATCAGGATGTATAGCAGTGTCACTTGCTACCATTGGAAATTATAAAACTGTTGTGGGGACAGATATTTCAAATGATGCACTTGATATTGCGGCTAAAAATGCTGATGAACTCGTGCCAAATAATGTTTTGGATGACGAGATGAATCAACAAATATACTTTTTACAAAGTGATATGTTTGACAATTTCCACAAATTAAAAGAAAAACTTGGTATTGAGACCTTTGATATAATAACTGCAAATCCACCATATATAAAATCTGGAGATATAAAGAGTTTGCAAAAAGAAGTTAAAGATTATGAGCCAGTAATAGCACTTGATGGTGACAAAGATGGCTTGAAATACTATAAATTAATTGCAAAAGGTGCGAAAGAATACTTAAATGCTGATGGCAAACTCTATCTTGAGATAGGATTTGATCAGGCGAATGATGTGAAAAAGATTTTTGAAAAGTTAGGTTATACCCATATAGAAACAATTAAAGATTTAGGAGGTAATGATAGAGTTATTATATTTACTATATAAATTAACTTTGTTATAATACATATTATGAATAGCAAACTAACAACTTTATATAAACATTATGAAGAAATAATGCAAGAGTTAAGTTCTGATGATGTGACAAAAGACATTGATAGATATACTAAACTCATGAAAGAACAAAACGAGCTTGAACCAATTATTAAAGCATATAAAGATTATATGGCTGCTGAAAAATTGGAGCAGGATTCACTTAATATTATTAATACAGAATCAGATGAAGATATGCTTACAATGGCAAGAGAAGATTTAGCAAATGCAAAAAAAGATAAAGAGAGACTTGATGAAGAGATAAAAATACTTTTGTTACCAAAGGACCCGATGGATGATAAGAATATCATCATTGAGATTAGACAAGGTGCAGGTGGCGATGAAGCGGCACTTTTTGCAGCTGAAATATATCGTATGTATATGGGGTATATTGATTCAATGGGTTGGAAGACTGAACTTTTGAGCGTGAATGAAAATGGGCTTGGAGGTTTTAAGGAAGTTATCTTTTCAGTTAATGGTAAAGGTGCTTACTCAAAGTTTAAATATGAGTCAGGTGTTCATAGAGTACAAAGAGTTCCAGTGACAGAGAGCAGTGGAAGAATTCACACATCGACTATAACTGTTGCTGTTATGCCGGAAGTTGACGAGGTTGATGTGCAGATTAATCCTGCAGATGTTGAGATGGAAGTGTATAGGTCAAGTGGAGCGGGAGGTCAGCACGTTAATAAGACTTCATCAGCTGTTCGACTTATTCATAAACCTACTGGAATTGTTGTGGCATGTCAGGAAGAAAGATCACAGTTTCAAAATAAAGATAAGGCGATGGCGATGCTTCGTGCAAAACTTTATGACATAGAGCAAGAGAAACAGCATAGTAAGTATGCAAATGACAAAAAAAGTCAGATTGGAACTGGTGATAGATCTGAAAAAATTAGGACTTATAATTTCCCACAAGGTAGGGTCACTGATCATAGAATTGGTCTTAGCCTTTACAATATAGATGACATTATGAAAGGAAATATTAATGAATTAATAGAAACAATCATAGCAGAGGATAGAGCATTAAAACTTTCTGCGATGGAAAAGGAGTAAAATATGGGATATGTAAATGAAGTATTTGACAAAGTTGTAAAAGAAAATCCAAATGAACCAGAGTTTCATCAAGCAGTTAAAGAAGTGTTTTCAACTCTTGAACCAGTTGTTTCAAAAAATGAAAAGATCTATAAGAAAGCAGCTCTTCTTGAGAGAATTGTGGAACCAGAAAGAATTATTAGCTTTAGAGTTCCATGGGTTGATGATAAGAATCAAGTTCATGTCAACAAAGGTTACAGGATTCAGTTTAATTCTGCCATCGGTCCTTATAAAGGTGGGATAAGATTACACCCAAGTGTAAATCAGGGTATACTTAAGTTTCTTGGATTTGAACAAATATTTAAGAACTCGCTTACAGGGCTACCTATGGGAGGTGCAAAAGGTGGGTCTAATTTTGACCCTAAAGGCAAGTCAGATAATGAAGTAATGAGATTCTGCCAAAGTTTTATGAGCGAACTTTATAAATATATTGGCAAAGATACCGATGTCCCTGCTGGAGATATAGGTACAGGTGCAAGAGAAATTGGTTTTATGTTTGGTCAATATAAGAAACTTACTGGTCTTTATGAAGGAGTACTCACTGGAAAAGGTCTAACTTATGGTGGCTCTCTTGCTAGAACTGAAGCTACAGGGTATGGAGTTGGATATATGGCGGCAGAGATTCTTAATGGTGAGGGAAGTGATGTTAGTGGTAAAAGAGTAGGTATTAGTGGTTCGGGAAATGTTGCTATATACTGTGCAAAGAAATTTGAAGAACTAGGTGCTAAAGTAGTAACCCTTTCAGATTCAAATGGATATATTTATGACGAAAATGGAATAGATGTTTCAGTAGTAAAAGAGATAAAAGAAGTTAAGCGTGGAAGAATAAAAGATTATTTAAATTATGTCAAGTCAGCTAAATATGTTGAAAATGAAAAACCATGGGTTGAAAATCTTGATATAGCTGCACCTTGTGCTACACAAAATGAAGTGGATGAAAAATATGCAAAGCTTATGGTTAAAAATGGTGTTAAACTTGTAGTCGAAGGAGCAAATATGCCACTTGATATAGCTGCTATAAATGTTATGAAAGAGAATAAGATTCTCTATATGCCAGGAAAAGCAGCTAATGCTGGAGGTGTATCTGTGTCTGGTCTTGAGATGAGTCAAAACTCTTTGAGACTTTCTTGGACTTTTGATGAAGTAGATAATAGATTAAAAGATATTATGAAAAATATTTATAAGCAAGTTACAGAAACTGCATGTGAGTTTGGATTAAAAGGCGATTTTGTAGCAGGAGCAAATATTGCTGGATTTAAAAAAGTTGCAGAAGCGATGTTAGCTCAAGGTATCTGCTAATATATTGTTTGATACTAACTTGTGGTAGAATTATGAAAGTTTTGTGAAAAAGGGGCTAAAAAACCCCTTTTTTCTTGTAAAAATAGGCAAAATATTATATAATTTGTCTATTGATAAAAATGCTTAAAAAAATATTAAAAAGGGCATTTGTTTTTTTGTTGTGTGTCTCTTTTTTAATAATTCAGCCCTATATTAAGTTTTTAGGTGCTGACATAGCATATGCAGTACCAAGTGTTGTTTCTGTCAAAGGAACTAGTGTTAATGTGCGAAGTGGACCAGGAACATCATATAGAGTTTTAGGGACAGTTTCACTTGGGTTTAGATTTAATCCATTAGAGCAATTAAATGATGCTTCATCAAATGGTAGAAAATGGTATAAGTTTATATACAATGGTCAAAATGCATATATAAGGACAGATTTTACAAAAGAAGCTGCGACTTATGTATATGATGCAACATTTGAAGCAGACCTAAATATGAAGGGTTTTCCAGAATCTTATAAATCAAGTCTTAGAGATTTACATGCGAATCATCCTAATTGGATATTTACACTTCATAGAACGGGACTTGATTTTAATTATGTTTTGGAAAATGAATTAATTGGGACAAGAACCTTGGTAAATGCGACATCTATCTCATCATATAAATCAACTGATGAAGGTAAGTATGACTGGGTTAATTCAAAATGGCCAACTTTTGATGGTAATGCTTGGGTGGCTGCGAGTAGAGAAGTGACAGCTGCATACCTGGATCCGCGCAACTTTTTGTATGAGCCATATATATTTCAGTTTGAACATCATACATTTAATGCAAATATTCATTCTATAGCTGGGATTAAAGAAATGGTTAAGGGAACATTTCTTGATTCAAATGTTACGACAGAGGGTCTTACAAGTAGTGTAAATGCTGTGAATGATGGAATTATATATCCAGGTGCAGAAATAGTGCCATGGAACCCTAATATGCCAGTCATACCGATACTTATGAATGATAGAGATGATGAAGGGATAGTAACTGGATTTAGTAATATATACTATGCACCTAATGGTCCAGGAGGTTCAGTAGAGCAACTTGGTCCTGCAGCAGGTTTGCCAGTACAAAATAATTCTGGTAAAGCAAGTGTTATAAATCCATCATCAAATGAAACTATAGAAGATGTGGAAGAGTCATATCAATTTAGTTATATGCCTAAAGGGACTTATTCATATGCAGAACTTATCTATGATGCTTGTCGACAAGTTAATTGTAATCCCTACTGCATAGTCTCTATGATACTTCAAGAACAGGGGAAAAATGGAAGTGATTCTGTATCGGGTAAGAATAAAAAGTTTAAAGGATATTATAATTTTGGGAATATAAATGCATTTGCAAGTTCTGATTTGACAGCTATAGAAAATGGACTTAAGTATGCAAGTCTTTCAGGGTCATATAATAGACCTTGGAACTCAAAAGAAAAAGGAATATATGGGCTTTGCGATTTCTATGCAAATAGTTATGTAAGAGGTGGACAAGATACATTTTATTTGAAGAAGTGGAATGTACAGGGCGATAATATATTTAAGCATCAGTATATGACGAATGTAGCAGGTGCAGCAGCTGAAGGTCAGCTTTTAGGGAATGCTTATGATGAGATAGTTTTACAGATGCCACACGAATTCAAAATACCTCTTTACAACAATATGCCAGAGACAGCTTGTCCTATACCTACTAAAGACGGAAGTCCTAATAATAAATTGAAATCACTTTCGGTTGCAAATTATATATTAACACCTACTTTTAATTCTGATGTTAGCGACTATTCGATAATGTTAAATGCAGATACGAATTCTGTTTTTATAAATGCTGAAGCGTATGATAAAAAGGCAGCAGTAGGTGGCATAGGTAATATACTTACGACAACTTCATATACAGTTGTTAAGATATATTGTGTAGCAGAGAATAAAGATATTAGGCAATATAATATAAGTTTCTACAAACCTGGAGCGGAAAATGTTCAAGTAAATCCTGCAACGCTCACACCACAGATATTGGTTCCGACACAAAATGGAATAGTAATAAGTTCAAATAATAATAATATAGATTCTTATGGTCCTGGTGGACAATTAACTAATTCAGGTAATATATCAGTGCAAATTGGTGTAGGACCTGGCGAATAGGAGGAAGTATGAAAAAAAATAAGGCATTTAGATTTTTATTAACTACGACAATATTAGTTTTTGCATTTGCATTTTCTGCACTTGCAGGGACTGCAGTTATTCAATTTGGTGACCCAAAAGTTACAAGAGACAAGGTCTTTAATGTGGCTTGTAAAGTTAAATCAACTGATGTAAGACTAAAGACTGCTGATCTCACAGTTCAGTATGACCCAAAGATGATAGAGTTTATGGAAGGAACAGATTCAGAGGGTGGTGCAGGAACAGTTAGAATCAATGGTAAAGGTGTAGGAGCAAGTTCAGGTTCAAGAACTTTAGAGTATCAATTAAAGTTTAGAGCTTTATATGCTGGTACGACAAATATCACAATTTTAGATCAAGAAGTTACTGATACAACTGACAACCTTGTAAACATTACAAAACTTGGTTCATCAAAAGTTACAATCAATCCTTCAAATACACAATCAAAAAATGCTAATTTAGGAACTTTAGAGTTTTCGCCTGGAGAATTAGATAGAGCTTTTGATCCAAGTGTATTGTCATATAATACAGAAGTTAATGCAGATGTAGAGAGACTTAATCTTTCTGCAATTTCTGAAGATAAAGATGCTAAAGTGGTAGTATCTGGAAATGAAAACTTCCAAACTGGTATGAATAAAGTTACTATTGATGTGACAGCACCAGATGGAAAGACAAAGAAACAATATGTGCTAAATGTTACAAAGTTTGAGACAGGAGTAACAGATGGCAATACAACGATAGTAAATGGTCAAAGATTCTCATCAAATTCATATACTATAACTATAATGATCAAGCCAGATGATGTACCAATACCAAGTGGATACAAAAAACTTCAATATGAAAATGGAAGTGAGTCAATAGAAGCATATGGACCAAATAATACTCCAGCAAATGAGACTCCAGAAGTTTTTCTTGTATATGGTATGAATCAAAATGGAGACGTTGATTTCTATAGATATGACTCAAAGAACGGAGAGGGAACAATTCAGCGTTATATCCCAGAACCAAATGCAGGTAATTATGAAGAACTTGCAAAAAATTATGAAAAGTTAAACGAAGATTATACATTAGTATCAAAAAGATTTGGTATATTATTCCCAGTCACTATCATACTTGCAGCATTAGTCATTATTCTTATAATCATACTTATAGTGATGATTGTAAAAGGTGGCTCTAGCAAGAAATCAAATCCTTATCAGTTAGATGATGACGATGATGACGATGATGATTATTTCTCAACAAAACCAAGAAGAATTACATCTACAAATTATGACAACAAATCAAGTGATGAATATGTAGATGAGGATTTAAATGATAATAAAAATGATGAGATAGAAGATTTAGGTTAATAAATGGAATATACAAAAAAAGCAAAAAAAGTTTTGAATATAGCATTAATGGAATCAAGCAAATTTGGTCATACCTATGTAGGGACTGAACACATTTTACTTGCTCTTCTTATGGAAAAGAATAGTTCAGCATATGGTGCATTAGTGCTAAATGGCGTAGATGAACTTACTGTCAGAAAAATGATTGAACAAAATATTGATTCAGGTAGTGATATTAGCATTATGGATGCAAGTGGCTATTCTCCATCTTCAAAAAGAATTATGAAAAAAGCAGAAGAGGAAGCAGTGACACTTCATAATGATAAAATTGGGACTGAACATATTTTGATGGCTATACTTAAAGATACGGATTGTCTTGCTATAAAAATCTTAAATACTATCAAAGGAACAAATGTAAAAAAGATATATGTCGATTTATTAAATAGCATAGGTGTCAATGATAAGTTTGCAAATGTCAATAAGTTTAATCCAATGTCTGATACTCCAGTGCTTGACCAGTTTTCAAAAGACTTAACAGAATACGCAAGACATGATTTGATTGATCCAGTTATAGGTCGAGAGCAAGAAATAAATAGAGTAATTCAAATACTTTCAAGAAGAACAAAAAATAATCCCTGCTTGATAGGTGAACCAGGTGTTGGCAAGACATCAATAGCAGAAGGTTTATCTAACCTTATAGTTAAAGGTGAAGTTCCTGAAAATATAAAGAATATGCGAGTTGTATCTCTGGATTTAAGTGGTATGGTTGCAGGAACTAAATATCGTGGTGAGTTTGAAGAACGAATTAAGAGAATTATTGAGGAATTATCTGCAAATAAAAACATTATATTATTTATTGATGAGATACACACTATTATTGGTGCAGGAGGTGCCGAAGGAGCTCTTGATGCTGCTAATATTTTGAAACCAGCACTTGCAAGAGGTGACATTCAGGTTATTGGTGCAACTACAATAGATGAGTATAGAAAACATATTGAAAAAGATGCGGCTTTAGAAAGAAGATTTCAAACTGTAGAAGTTAAAGAACCAAGCATAGATGAGACAATACAGATATTAAAGGGACTCAGGAAGAGATATGAAACTTTTCATAAAATAGCCATTTCAGATGAGGCAATTGAGTCTGCCACAAAGCTTAGTGTAAGATATATTCCAGATAGAAATCTACCTGATAAAGCTATTGACCTTATCGATGAAGCATGTAGTAAATTGAAAATCAAGTCATATGATGTGCCAAAAGAAGTAAAAGATTTAAAAGATGAGATTGATAGACTTGAGACCGAAAAAGAAAAACTTATATCTAAAGATTTGATTGATGAGGCTTCTGAAGTCAAGAAAAAACAACTTGCAAAGAAATACAAATATGATGAACTGATTAAAGAAATAGAAGACAAGCGAAAAGAAAATGAATTACGAATTACTGATGATGACATTGCTGACATTGTATCAGGCTGGACAAAAATACCAGTTAAAAAACTCACTGAAGATGAAAATGAAAAGCTGATGCAACTTGAAGATACACTCCATAAAAAAGTTATAGGGCAGGAAGATGCTATAACTGTAATATCAAAAGCAATCAGAAGAAATCGTGTCGGAATTAAAGACCCAAATAGACCTATTGGTTCATTTTTGTTTTTGGGACCAACAGGAGTTGGCAAAACAGAATTATGTAAAGCAATAAGCGATACATTGTTTGGTAGTGAAAAGAATCTTATAAGACTTGATATGTCTGAATATATGGAAAAGTATACAGTAAGTAAACTTATCGGATCGCCTCCAGGGTATGTTGGACATGATGAAGGTGGACAACTTACTGAAAAAATTCGTAGAAACCCATATTCAGTTGTATTATTTGATGAGATTGAAAAAGCAGACCAGGATATATTCAATGTTCTTCTTCAAGTTCTTGATGAAGGACATATGACTGATTCAATGGGTAGGAAGGTAAGTTTTAAAAACTCCATTATAATTTTGACTTCAAATGTTGGTGCAAATAAAATTATTGACAATACAAAACCTGGCTTTGATACAGTAAAAAATGATAAAGAAAAAGAATATGAAGAGATGAAAGATAATGTTCTCTCTGAAGTAAAAAAGATGTTTAGGCCAGAGTTTATAAATAGACTTGATGGCATCATTGTATTTCATAAGTTATCAAAAGATGAAGTAGCAAAGATACTTGAACTCAATATTAGAGAGATTAAAGAGCGTACTAAAGAAAGCCTAAACATAGACTTTAAGATTGAAAAATCAGCAAAAGATTTGATAATGGAAAAAGGCTACAAGGAAGAATATGGTGCAAGAGAGTTAAAAAGAACACTTACATCTATGCTAACCGACCTTATTGCTGAAGAAAAGCTTAAAGGCAATATTCATAGTGGTGATTCATTATCTATAATAGCAAAAAATAAAAAACTTGTTGTAAAGAATATAAATGAGTAAAAAATCGAGTAAAAATCTTTTCTTTTGTAAAGAATGCGGTTTCGAGTCTGCGAAGTGGCTTGGACAATGTCCAAACTGCAATTCATGGAATACTTTTGTGGAAGCAGAAAAGATGGATAGCACACTAACATCTTCTTTAGGTATAAATACTTCTGCTGAAATAATTGAACCAAAACCTATCAATAGTATTGAAGATGTGAATGAAGAAAGAATCTTAACTGGTATATCTGAATTTGATAACCTACTTGGTGGTGGTATCGTTAGAGGCTCTCTTTCTTTAATAGGTGGTGCTCCTGGAATTGGCAAATCAACTTTACTTCTTCAAATAGTGAAGAGATTGGGCGATAATGGAATAAGTGTTTTGTATGTATCTGGAGAGGAAAGTTTAAGTCAGATTAAGTTACGAGCTAATAGACTTGGAAAGTTTAATGATAAAGTTAAGTTTGTATCAAGTACCAATATGGATTCCATTATTTCGACTGTGATTAAAACTATGCCAGAAGTTTTGATTATTGATTCTATACAAACTATGGCTTTGAATCTTGATGATAAAGTACCAGGCTCTATTACACAGGTTAGGGCATGTACTCAAGCAATATTTAGAATTTGTAAAGAATATAACATTAGTTGCTTTATAGTTGGTCATATTACTAAAGAAGGAACTGTAGCAGGTCCAAAACTTTTGGAACATATAGTTGATGTAGTTTTATATTTTGAAGATGACCAACTTAAGAATCTTCGGATTCTTCGGTGCAATAAAAATAGATTTGGTTCTTGTGACACTCTTGCAGTATTTGAAATGACTGGAGAAGGATTAAGAGAAATAAAGAATCCATCAGAGATTTTTCTAGAAGGAAGACCAAGTGATGCAACAGGCTGTGTAGTTACTTGCGTTATAGAATCTGGGAGACCAATATTACTTGAGATTCAAGCACTTGTTACAAAGTCAGCCTTTGGCATAGCAAGAAGGACGATAAATGGGGCAGATTTTAATAGATTGAATCTTTTAATAGCAATCATTGAAAAAAGAATGAATCTGCCATTATATCAGTTTGATATATATATAAATATTACAGGTGGACTTAAAATTAGAGATACTTCTATAGATCTTGCGATTATTATGGCTATAGTTTCATCATATAAAAATGTTGCTTTAAAAAATGATTGTATATACTGTGGTGAGGTTGGACTTTCTGGAGAAGTTAGAAGCATTTCAAATATCAACCAAAGAGTTCAAGAAGCTATTAAACTTGGTTATAAAATAATATTTTTACCTAAAACGAACGTTGATAGTCTTGATGATGCTATATTGAATAAATATAAAGATATAATGATAAAGCCAGTTCAAAATGTTTTGGATTAATATATATTAGTTTTAACAATATATACACAAATTTGTAATATAATATTCTTAAAGTGAAACTAAATCAAATAAAAAATCTCATAGCATGTTCTATTGTCACTGTGCTTATGCTTTCTTTTGTGTTACCTAATTTTACTGATGTAAGTTATTTGGCTGCTACAGTTGTCTCTTCAACAACTGAAACGACCAAAAAAAAACCAGTAGGTCATAAGATAGAGGGTGCAGAGTATTATGAAGAACTTTGGGATAAGTTTAGTGTTATTGCAATAGACAATGGTGGTGGAAGTGGTGAAGGTGGTGGCGCTGGAGATCAGAATGCAAGTAATGCTGGAAACTCTGGAAGTTATAATGATGCAGGTGGTACATTTGGAAATGCCGCAGGGCAAGGACTTGGTAGTGGAAATACAGCAAACCAATCTGGAAAAGGCTCTGGAGTATCAGGTGGTTCTACGGGTTCTGTAAAAGCGGATGCACTTAGGGCTCTAAAAGCTCAAATAGAAGAATCAAGAGCTGAATCATTAAAAAGAGTTCTTGAAACTGCTGCTAATGCAGAGTCAGTTGCTGCAAGTATAGCAGAGAGAGAAAGTATACAGAGTTCAATACAAAAGAGAATGCAACAAGAGAGTATAAAGGCGCGAATAGCACAAGCTGAAACACAAAAGCAATATGAAACGCCGGTGTTTATTGAGGCAACTTCAAGGATTCAGCAAAGTTTAGAAATTAGAGCTGAAACTTTATCTCCAACATCAAGTACTAATGAAAATATAACTATAGTTGAAAATGATTTGACACCAACTCCAAGATATGTTGAAGAGTATAATCCACTTAGTAATCCTGTCGAAGTAGTTGAGATATCAGATTTCGAACCTGGTGATTTTGTTCAAGCTACGAATGCAAAAAATCGTATAACATATAATATCAATCAAACAGTTGTTGATAGACCAACAAGTGATCAAAATGAAACTGAAGTTGTTGAAAGCATTATGGAGACATTTGATTCACCAATAGTTGAGGAAGAGACAACTGCTGATTTGACAGAAACTTCAGAGTCAGAAGAAGAAACAAAAGTAGAAGAGAATAATGAAGTTGGAGATGAAGAAGATGGGAAAGGCTCAAAAGGTGGGCAAGATGCAGAAAAGGAAGAAGATATGACTGGCGATGATGGAGAAAATGAGAGTGAAGGAAATGCTGATGAACGAGGAAAGTTTCAGTTAGAGACAGAAGGTGAGTTCTCTGGAAGAAAAGTATTTGAGTTAGAGAGAACGGGTAATATAGGACTTGACCCAGAACATCTTTCAGTTACGAATATGAAAGGATTAGTTTCAGCTGTACTTACATTATTGTTTTTACTTGGCGCACTCACATTTGTGTTAGGAACTAAAGATAAAATCAAAAGAAATAATTATTTTTAAATATTGAGGTAAAGAATGTTTAATGGAGTTACAACAAATAGTATAATGAGACAAATAGTTACTTTACTTGATGTCCCGGTAAAAGTAATATTGATAGTTATGCTTATTATTTCACTAATTATGATAGGTGGTCTTTTAGCTGAAATGTTTCAGAGAAAGTATCTTACAGTAAAAGCCGCAAGTGTAATAGATGCTATTAAAAATGGTAAAAATGATCCGGCAACTATTATTAAAAACAGTGCATTACTTGCTAAACAAAAAAGATTACTTCTTGAATTAACTATCCACAATTCATTAAGTGATGACATGAAAGAAAACTTTGCATCATCACTAATGGATAATTATAGTGAAAATCTTGATTTTGTGATTAAAAAGTCAGATCTTATAATTAAACTTGGTCCAACATTTGGACTTTTAGGTACACTTATACCACTTGGTCCAGGAATTATAGCACTTGCCCAAGGTGATACAGCAACACTTTCGTATTCACTTCTTGCAGCATTTGATACAACAGTCATTGGTCTTATCGCTGCATCAATTTGCACAGTAATTTCACTTATAAGAAGAAGATGGTATTCGAAAGATAAGATTATGCTTACACTTATTATGGAAGCTGTTTTGGAAGAATGTAAAAAAGGATAGTAATATGAAAAATAGATTGAGTAGAATTAATAGACAAAATCTCTATGATGACAGTGGCAATCCAATGGATGGTGTATCAAATATGTCAGATGCAATGCTAGTACTTGCTGTTGGAATTATGCTTGCACTTGTCATAAATTGGAAAATTGATATAAAAGAGGCATATAGAGGTCAGGAACAAAAAGAAGTTGTTGATGATTCTAAACTTCAAGAGTTTGAGACAGATTCTGCGAAACAAAATAATTCTCTTTCATTTGAAGATATAGAGAGCAAATATGTAAAATCAGGAACTGTTTATACTGATACATTTACTGGCAAGACATATGTAGTTATAGATTAAAAAAACAGCCTTATGGCTGTTTTAAGACATTTTATTTATTGATTTTGTAAGACGGCTAACTTTTCTCGCTGCATTATTCTTATGATATACACCCTTACTTGCTGCCATATCTATAGCTTTAGTAGCATCAATAAGTATTTTATTAGCCTCTTCTTTATTACCGCTTTTTACAAGTTGATCAATCTTCTTAATAAACATTTTTATTTTAGATTTTTGAACTTTATTTCTTTCCGTTTTTGTTTTTGACACTTTGATACGCTTTTTAGCGCTTTTAATATTTGCCATTTTTACACTCCTAATATATATTCAATGAAATACGACACGGATTATTTCATTGCTTATAAATAATACAAAAAATGAAAGGAAATGTCAAGACGTGAATATTAATATACGAAAACTAGTGCTTATAGCATTATATACAGCAATATTTGTGGTGCTAAGTTTGTATGCGACAGTTAGTTTTTCTGGGATGAAACTAACTTTACAAAACTTACCAATTTATATTGGAGCAATAACTCTTGGTGCTATTCCTGGTGCTATTATAGGCTTTTCTGGAATGTTCATAAATCAAATGCTTACATACGGATTTACTGCTACAACACTCTTTTGGGTTTTGCCACAGACTGTTATAGGAGCAGCATGCGGTTACTTATTTGAGATTAAAAAAGTGAAGATTGGTGGAGGTCTAAAGTTTTGGATTTGTATAATAGCTCTCCAGTCAGTTCTTACCATCATTAATACCCTTGTTTATCTTATTGATTCTATTGTTTTTGGTTATTATAATTTTATAGTAGTTTTTGGACCATTTGCACTACGTCTTATGGTTTCAATTTTAGTAGCAGTATTATATTGTGTATTAATTCCTGTGATAATAAAAATGATAAAAAAAATACATTGACCCCATGAGTAATCTCATAAAACCAATGTATGTCGGGGTGACAGGACTCGAACTTGCGACCCCCTGGTCCCAAACCAGGTGCTCTAGCCAAACTGAGCTACACCCCGTAAGCCCTATTATATTAGCACAAGTATAAAAAAAAGTCAAATGTTTAATAAGATATTATTTGAGGTGGAAAGTGAAAAAGAATAATATAGTAATTTTTACAATTTTTGTCATTGTTTCTGCATTGTTTATAATATTTTCTCAAAGATTATATAACTATTTCACAGAGAGTGTAGAAACATCAGATTTTGGTGGAGAATATTTATATGGAACTGCTGAAGGAGAAAAGGGTAAGATTGCATTAAGACTTCGTACTGATAATTCTGGTTATATTAAAGAAGTCGTAGTAGTAGAACATTCAAATAGTGATATAGCTGTTCAAGCTTTACAAAAATTAATAGATAATTCTCTTGATAAGCAGTCTGCAGATGAAATTGATACAGTATCTGGTGCAACAGACACATCAAATACATATAAAACAATTATATCATCTTTACTTTCAACACCTATTAGAGATGAGCAAGAAGATAAGATTGAAAAAGTATCACTTGTTGAGCCAGATATTCAGTATGCCATTGAAAGAACAGTGGTTAATCGTGAAGGATTTAAATCAGGCATAGGTGGCTATGTAATGAATACTTTTCAAGATGCTGACTATAATAGAAATGGTAATCTACTTACAAATGAATATATCTGTGCTGTTATATTGAATGGAAATAATAGAATAGAGCAAGTTAAGTTTGATCATATCGTTAGTAACATAAGTTTTGATAGATTTGGAAAAGTTCCTACAGGTGGTGCGAAGGCATATGTATTTAGTTCTGACAAATCAAAAGTAGGATTTAATGGTATGATTAATGATGGCAATTATGTCAATATGTTTGATTTTGAAAAACAAGTTTTGACATATAGACATTTTGAAGAGATAAAGAGTAGATTTATAGGCAAGAAAGGTTATGCACCACTCATACATGCACTTGAAAATGCAATTGATAATGCAAGATTTATAGGAGCGAGTTCAGGCGATATGCTTGGATTATCAGTTAATAAAGTTTTGAAAAAGAGAGACATTATTGATTCTACGGAAGATGAAAATGGGAAGGTTAATTTTATATCAAATTATTGCTTGATAACAACTGATAAAGAAAAAAATATAAGTTCTTGTATGTTTGACAATGTCCAAAATACAGTTACACTTACAAATAATGGCAAGATATTAGGAAGTAGGGAGAAAGAGATTTATACTTTAAACGAATTATCAAATACATCAAAGTATACAAAAATTGATTTGCCAAGATATGAGATGAAACTTCAACTAAATACACTTTCCGAGTTTATGAGAGGTAATTCCGTTGATACGATGCTATCTTTGATATCAGAATTCACTGATGACAAAGGAATGGCAAAGCCAAATATGGCATTTAAAGATTTGAAGAGTATTGATTTTATTGAGTTTATTGACCTTATTTCAAGGTCATATGTTGATGCCATAAAGATTACTGCCTAATCTTGATAATGATTTTCTCTGCCAAGAAATATACTTGACAGGGGACCATAGTATATGATAATATATAGTCCGCAAAGTTGCGGACTATTTTATTGCTTATTATGGATGAAATATTTAACAAATCTATACTTTATGATTTGTATGGTGGTCTTCTTAGCAAGAATCAACAAATCGTCTATGAGTATCATGTAAGTGATGACTTGTCTTTTACTGAAATAGGTGAAGAACTTCATATATCAAGACAAGCCGCATATGACTTATTTAAGAATGCTGACAAAAAACTAAAAGAAATTGATACCAAATTGGAACTTAGTGTTAGATTTAAAGATATTCAAAAATTAGCTAATGAGATAAAGGTAAAAGCTAATGATGATAAGCAAATTATCGCACTATCAAACAAAATAATTAAAAAAACACTTAAAGGAGGAAAAGATTAAATGGCTGTAAAGATTCGCTTAAAGAAATTAGGTCATGCACACAATGCTTTTTATAGAGTTGTTGTTGCTGATTCACATTACCCAAGAAATGGAAGATTTATAGAGGAAATTGGTTATTACAATCCTTATAAAGAACCATCAGAAATTAAAATTGATGCAGAGGCTTGTAAGAAATGGTTGAATAACGGAGCAAGACCAACTGAAACTGTAGGAAAACTTCTTAAGGCTACCGGTATTACAAAATA
Source organism: Lachnospiraceae bacterium (assembly GCA_017634065.1). Lineage (GTDB taxonomy): Bacteria > Bacillota > Clostridia > Lachnospirales > Lachnospiraceae > UBA3633. The sequence continues at coordinate 46,237 of JAGBOC010000012.1, forward strand.
GGAGACTATATGAAAGATATTTTAGAGTATATTGTAAAAGAGCTAGTCATAAAGAAAGATAAAGTAGACATTAAAGAAGAAAAAGATGGCAATTTTATAAGATATACAGTTCAAGTTGACAAAGATGATTTCGGAAAAGTAATTGGACATGAAGGAAAAATAGCTAAAAGCATCAGAGCAATTATGGGTGCTATCGCGACAATTCGTGATGTGAAAGTAGTAGTAGATATAAGATGAGAAACTATCTGCGAATAGGGAAAATAATATCACTTCATGGAATTAAAGGCGAGATAAAAATATTTCCATTGACTGATGACATAAAGAGATTTGATGATTTGACAACATTTTATATAGTAGAATCAGAAGATGCAGAAGATTCTGCATTTGAAAGAGCAAAGACCTATGAAAAAGAAACAGTTAAATATATTAAAAATACTTGCATACTAAAGATAAAAGGTTTTGACAAAATAGAGGATTCTACAAAACTTATCGGCAAAAATGTATATGTCGATAGACTAAATGCTACAAAACTTGATAGAGATGAGTATTTCATAGTAGATCTTTTAGGATTAAAATGTTACAAAAATAATGAGTTCATTGGAAATGTAAAAGACATAATGAAAACAAAAGCTAATAGTATACTAGTTATTGACAATAAAGGGAAAGACTTGCTTGTTCCTATGGTTTCAGATTTTATTGAAAGAATTGATATAAAAAATTCAGTTGTAAAGATTAAAGAAGTAGAAGGTTTGATTTGAAAATTAACATAATGACGATATTTCCCGATATGTTTCTTGATTTCAAAAGAGAAAGTCTTATTGGGAAAGCAATAAAAAAGAATCTACTTGAGATAAACACATATGATATAAGAGACTTCACAAAGCAGAGAGCTGAATCAGTGGATGATGAAGTATATGGTGGTGGAAATGGAATGCTTATGATGGCTCAACCTATATATGACTGTTACAAAAGTATCATAGCTGATAAAAAAGATGTCACAACATATTATATGTCACCTAAAGGTAAAACCTTTAATCAAGATATGGCTATAGAGATGTCTAAAAAAGATGAAATTATAATACTATGTGGCCATTATGAAGGTGTAGATGAGAGAGCGTTACAACTAATTAATGCAAAAGAGATATCAATCGGCGACTATGTGCTTACAGGTGGAGAGATACCAGCAATGGTAATAATCGATTCTTTAGCACGATTTGTAAAGGGTGTTCTTTCAAATGAAGATTCGACAAGCGAAGAATCGTTTAGAAATAATTTACTTGAATACCCACAGTATACAAGACCATATGAATATGAAGGCTTGAAAGTACCAGATATATTGTTAAGTGGAGACCATAAAAAGATAGCAAAGTGGAAACTTGAGAAATCAATAGAGATTACTAAAGAGAATAGACCAGATTTATATGAAAAATATTTAAAAGAAAGTTTAGGAGGATATGATGAATTCTAAAATTAGAGAAATTGAACAAGAGACATTGAGAAAAGAAAAACTTGATTTTAATGTCGGAGATAGTGTGAAAGTTCATAATTTGATTCGTGAAGGTGAAAAAGAAAGAGTTCAGATTTACGAGGGAGTAGTTTTAAAAAGACAGGGTGGTGGAAATAGAGAGACATTTACTGTTAGAAAGAATTCAAATGGAGTAGGTGTTGAAAAGACTTTCCCTGTAAATAGCCCAATGGTTGTAAAAGTTGAAGTAATTAGAAAGGGTAAAGCAAGAAGAGCTAAACTTAACTATTTAAGAGAAAGAATCGGTAAATCTGCAAAGGTAAAAGAAAACCTTAATTTAGACCAAGGACTTGAAGAATAATTGGACGAGAATATAATTATAAAAGTATGCAGAATAATTGCTGATATAGTTTTTGCTGTGGCATTAGCATTTACAATTAGTTATGTATTTTTTGCACAAGTCTTACAGCAAGGTTTTAGTATGGCGCCATATATAAATGATGGGAATATAGTTTTAGTAAATAGACTCTATCACAATTTTTTACCATTAAATAAACAAGATGTTATAGTTTTTTATAATAATGGTCAAGAAAGCATCAAAAGAATATATGGTTTGCCAGGCGAAACTATCACGATAAGTAATGGCAGTTTTTATATTGATGATATTAAAATGGATTCAGAGGACTTAAGAAACTCTTTGTCATCAAATATCGAGCAAAATGTAAAACTTGGAGAAAATGAGTATTATGTTCTTGGAGATAATCTTGATAGTTCAAAAGATTCTCGATTCGCAGATGTAGGAAATATCAATAGGAAAGATATTGTAGGAAAAGTTTGGTTTATAATTAAATAATGAATATAGAGTGGTATCCTGGACATATTGCTAAAGCCAGGAGAGAAATTAAAGAACATTTAAAAGAAGTTGATTTTGTGATTGAGATAATAGATGCCAGGTGCCCATTGTCTTCAATCAATTTTTTAAATGAAGAAATAAAAAATAAAAGAAGGTTAATAGTTGTAAATAAAATTGACTTGGCTGATAAAGAAAAGTTAAAGCATTTTAATAAAAGTTATTTAAAAGAAATTAATAGTGATTTTGACGGCGAAATAGTATTTTTAGATAGTAGAGTGAATAGTATAAAAAAAGATGTAGATAAAAAGATTGATTTATTGACAAAAGATATTATAGAGAAAAATAAAAGTAAAGGGATACAAAAGACTTTGCTAAAAGCAATGGTTGTAGGTATGCCAAATGTTGGTAAAAGTACATTTATTAACTCTTATGTAAAGAAGAAAGTTAATAAAGTAGAAAATACTCCTGGTGTTACTAAAAAACTGCAGTGGGCTAAAATTAGCGATAAAGTTCTTCTACTTGATACCCCTGGAGTTACTGTTAAAAAGTTTAAAAATGATGATGTGGGTATAAATCTTGCTCTTGTCGGTTCTATAAATGATGATATTTTAGAAAAACAAGATTTAGCTTATGAGTTTATTAATAAAGTATTTGCAAGATATAGTGAACTATTTATTAAAAGATACAAGCTTCAAAATATAAATGAAACTAGTAAAGCGATAGAAGTTATGGATGCTATAGCAGAAAAAACATCTTCGTATAAGAAAAATGGCGAGATTAATTACGACAAGATTGCTAATTTAATAATTAATGATTTTCGAAAAGGGCTTATAGGCAATATTAGTCTTGAATAGAAGATTAATAAGAGAGTTTGTGAGAAAAATAAGTGATGAAAAACTAAATGCAGAAAGAGGTAGACTTAAGAAGATGTCTGAATTTGAAGATAAGTTTAACCAGTATATTATTGCAGGAGTGGATGAAGCTGGTAGGGGACCTCTTGCTGGTCCAGTAGTTGCAGGTTGTGTCGTACTTGATAGAAGTAAAGAAATATTGTTCTTAAATGACTCTAAAAAATTGTCAAAAAAGAGAAGAGATGAGTTGTTTGATGAGATAAAAGAAAATGCATTTGCATATGGGGTTGGAATAGTAAGTGAAAAAGTGATAGATGAGATAAATATACTTGAAGCAACTCATATAGCTATGAAAGATGCAGTTGCAAATGCAAATGAAATGTATAAAAGTAAATATGGTAATAGTATAAACTTATTATTTGTTGATGCATTGAAGATAAAAAATGTTGATATTAAACAGGTTAGTATTGTTCACGGAGATGCTCTTTCTATATCTATAGCAGCATCAAGTATTGTTGCTAAAGTCACACGAGACAGGATGATGGAAGAATATGATGTGAAGTATCCAGAATATGGATTTGCAAAGCATAGTGGCTATGGCACAAAATATCATATGGATAAGCTTAAAGAAATAGGACCTTGTGAGATACATCGGAAATCATTTTTATCATTTCTTAATAATACAAAGTGACGTGATGAATAAAAGAGAAATTGGAAAAAACTATGAAGATAAAGCAAAAAATTACTTGCTTAAGAATGGATATGAAATTATTGAATCAAACTTTTCTTGTAGAATTGGTGAGATTGATATAATAGCAAAAAATGAAGGCTATTTATGTTTTATCGAAGTAAAGTATAGAGATGCAAATAGTTTAGCAAAAGGTCTATATGCAGTAGATAAGGCAAAGCAAAAGAAGATTTATAAAGTTGCACAAGTTTATCTTATGGATAAGAAAATAAATAATGAAACTGCATGTAGATTTGATGTAGTTAGTATAGATGGAAATGAGATTTCTTTAATTAAGAATGCTTTTCCATAGAAAAATAAATGTTTTAAGGAGAAAATATGGGTAAGATAGCATTAACAGGTGATAGGCCAACAGGGAAATTGCATTTAGGACATTATGTGGGGTCACTAAATAATCGTTTGAATCTTCAAAACGATAAGAGTTTTGATGAAATATATATAATGCTTGCAGATGGTCAGGGACTAACTGATAATTTTGATAATCCTCAAAAAATAAGAAATAATATAATTGAGGTAGCTCTTGATTATCTGTCTATAGGACTAGATCCTAATAGGGTAACTATCTGTATACAGAGTGCATTACCGGCTCTTACTGAACTTACATTTTATTATATGAATGTTGTTACTGTCCCAAGACTTGAAAGAAATCCGACAGTAAAAGCTGAAATGGTTCTACGAGGTTTTAATGAAGGTGATGAAGGACTTCCAGTAGGTTTCTTTACTTATCCTATTAGCCAGGCAGCTGATATAACAGGATTTGATGCAAATGTTGTCCCTGTGGGTGAAGATCAAAAACCTATGCTTGAACAATGTAGAGAAATAGTTCATAAGTTTAATTCTATATATGGTGAGACATTAGTTATGCCGGAGATTATGTTACCTAAAAATGAAAAGGCTACCAGACTTAAAGGTCTTGATGGTATGGAAAAAATGTCAAAATCTCTCAATAACTGTATCTACCTTTCAGAACCAGCTGGTTCTTTAAAGACAAAAGTTATGTCTATGTATACAGACCCAAATCATATTGATATAAATGATCCAGGGAATGTTGAAGGAAATGCAGTTTTCAATTTTTTGGATGTATTTTGTGAAGAGCATCATTTTAACGATTATTTAAAAGACTATAAGAACTTGGATGAGATGAAAGAACATTATAGAAAAGGTGGACTTGGAGATGTGAAATGCAAAAAGTTCTTATTATCTATTTTAGAAGAGATGATTTCCAAGTTTAGAGTTTCAAGAGAAAAATGGAAAAATAATTTAAGTGATGTATATGACATTTTAGATGCAGGAACCAAGAAAGCGATATCAAAAACTGATGCTACCTATGCTCGTGTAAAAAAAGCTATGTGTATGGATTATTTTTCTAATAAGAATTCGATTATTGAAGAGTGGAAGGGATTGCTTAATAAATAATATGAAATTAAGAGGACTTAGAGGAAGTTTATTAGAAGATATGGTAAATAGGACTATATCTGATTATCGTGTAAAAAAACTTGCTCTTATACAAAAGATTCCGACCCCGATAGTTCCTATGAAGATGGATTCTGATGGTCATATAACACTTGCATATTTTGATAAGAAATCTACTGTTGACTATATAGGAGTAGTTCAAGAGATACCAGTGTGCTTTGATGCAAAGGAATGTAAAGCTGATGTTTTCCCTCTTTCAAATATTCATAAACATCAGTATGATTTTATGAAAGATTTTGAAAGCCAGGGAGGAGTGTCATTTATATTAATATACTTTAGTAAGAAATCGATGGCTTATTATTTACGATTTAATGAATTGAAAAAGTATTGGGATAAGAAAATAGATGTTAGCTTTGATGATTTAGAAAAAGATTATTTATTGAATATGAAGGGCAAAGTAAAAATTGATTTGCTTGGTAAACTACAAATAGACATTGATGAAAGATAATATGAATATAACACATGATTTTTTGATTGATAAGTTAAAAGAGAGTAGATATGATGACAATGAGATAAAGTTAATTCTTGACGGATTAACTGAAGATAAAATTACTACTCTTCGAGTAAATAGGCTTAAAGATAAAGTAGAGAACATAAAAGATACATTAAGTAAACTTGAGATGACTTTTAGTACTTATAAGACTTTTGAAGATGCTTTGACTTTGGATGAGTATTATCAAAAAGATGGATATGATAGGTCTACAGGACTTAAGATTTCATCTTTTAGTATGTATAAAGATGGACATATTTATCTTCAGTCTTTATCATCAATGCTTCCTGTGCTTGTGCTTGACCCAAAGGAAAAAGAGAATATACTTGATATGTGTGCTGCACCAGGTGGCAAGACAACTATGATACAAAGCTTATGCAAGAATAAAGCAAATCTTACTGCAGTTGAACTTCATAAAGATAGATTTGAAAAACTTAAATCAAATTGTAAAAAGCAAGATGCAAATGTTTTACTCATAAATAAAAATGCACTAGATTTGGATGATATGCTAAAATTTGATAAGATACTTTTAGATGCTCCATGTTCTGGGTCAGGGACTTTAGACTTAACAAATAATAGATATAAGAAGACGTTTACGAAAGAACTTATAAATAAATGTGTAGTTACACAAAAGAAACTAATAAAGAAAAGTAGTCATATCTTAAAAAGTGGTGGTATTTTAATATATTCTACATGTTCATTACTAAAGTGTGAAAATGAAGATATAGTTGATTATGCCTTACAAAATGGTTTTGATATAGATTTCTGTAAGATAAAAAATGCTTATGACCAATTTAGTTTAGGGAGTTCAGTTAATGAAAAGGTGTATATAAAGATTTTCCCTAATAAAATATGGGAAGGTTTCTTTATAGCAAAACTAATAAAGAAATAGACGGGTAAATGCCCGTCTATTATATTTCTTTAATTGTTATCTCCGGTTTTACATTTATGCTGTAGTTCTTATGATATATGCAAAAGCCTGGGGATTTTCCTTTTACTTTCTTAAGTTCTTTTCTTAAAGTATAATCAACAGTAGCCTTTGTGTCATTTCGTTTTTCACTGAAATAAGCGGCAAGTGATGCTGCCTCAACAAGTGTTTTGTCATCAAGTTTATCATAAGGCATTTTAACTATGACATGTGAACCTGTAGCATTTTTTATATGTAACCAAGTGTCATTTGAATCAGCAAGAGTAAAGGTTAAATATTCATTTTGTAGATTATTTTTTCCGACATATATATCTATACCAGTACTTGACTTAAAATGATGAATATTGTAGTTTAATTTAGATTTGGCATGAGAACTTGACTTCTTAATGTTTTTTCGCTCTTTTATATCATTTTTTTGCTTATTTAATTTCTGTATTTTATTTGCTTCATCAAAATAGTTAAGTATTTCTTCTCTTATCATATATAAATCATTTTTGTCATTTGGAAGATCAAGTGAATGACTTATAGTGTTAAGATGTTCCAGTTTTTCAGTGGTTTCATTTATAAGTTTTTCTACATTGTCTTTTGTTCTTTTTAGCTTATTATATTTATCATAGTATTTCTCAACATTTTGTGCAATGGTAAGAGATTCATCAACTGGGATTTTTACAATCTCATCATTATGGTTGTAATCCTTACAGGTTAATATGCCATCTTTTATGTCCTCTAAATTATAACCAAAGCAAGAAACCAATTCGCCATAGTTTTTATAAATATCTATATCCTTACATTTTTCTAAATCTTTATTATATATAAGAAGTTTCTTATTTAATTTAGTATATAGACTTTTAACAATTTCTTGAAGCTCTTTTATTTCATTAGTGTCATTTAGGTCTTGGAATTTCTCATTTATGTATGTTTCTAAACATTTGTTGATAGTTTCATATGTTTTAGTTTCACCGAGAAATGTATTTAGTTTAAATAAGTAAAAGTCAGATGGTTTGTTTGTCTTATAGTTTATGACAGGTGACAAACTTATATAATTAAGTAATATGTCAACAATATATTTTGTTAAAAAAGCATAAAATGCTTGATAAGAGTTCTTATCATTAATATGTTTATTAATTATTTCGTAGTTAAAGTCGTAAGCTAAAGTTTTGACTTTTATACTTTTTAGATATTCTAGAATTATATGTAGGATTATAGGTTTCGATAGACCTGCATATTTTTTAGATATTATATTTGCTAAATCAACTGATTCATTATTTATTGCAGATAGGGCAAGACCTTCATTTATGCATGACATAAAGCCATCAAAGTTTTCTGCCATAAGGTCAGATTTAGTTGTTACGCCTTTCGTTGTGTATTTTTCTTTTATTTTTAGTCTTGGATTGTCAGATTTATCTTTAATCAATATATCAAGAATTATGTTTTCATTGTCAGTTATTACTATATTGCTGTATTTCCCCATTATCTCAAAATAGACATAGTATGTAGAATAATCCCCATTTTCATTAATATTCTTGAATTCGAATTTTACAATTCTTTCAAGGCATAAGCTGTCATCATTTTTTGTGACCGATTTGAAACCAATTTGTTTGATATTTTCAATAGTGGCACCCTGGAGATATTTTCGAAGTAGCATACAAAAACTTGGTGGAGTAGAGAGATTGCTTGTGTCACTTTCACTTAACAATATGTATGGGAAATTAGGATTTGCTGATAGTGAGAGGTTATAATTAGTGTTGTTTTTACGTATGTGAAAAATAATCTCTTTTTGAGATTTTTGCGTGATTTTTGATATATGCTCCAATAGTATATTCTTTTTGATTTCATTTATCTGCGATTTTATAAAAATTCCATCGTATGCCATATCGTAATTTTATCATAAAACCTTATATTTTTCATATTTTTTATAAAAAAATATGATATTATGTCTTGACTAATAAAAATCTATCAAGTATAATTTATAAGCACTTATATGTATGGGGTGTTAGCTCAGCTGGGAGAGCATCTGCCTTACAAGCAGGGGGTCATAGGTTCGAGCCCTATACGCCCCATTATAAGTGATATGGCGAGGTAGCTCAGTTGGCTAGAGCACGCGGTTCATACCCGCGGTGTCGAGGGTTCGAGCCCCCCTCTCGCTATTCTAGCGAGATTAGATCTCGCTATTTTATTTAAGGAGAAAATATGGATGCACATGTAAAAATGTTACTTGATGAGTTTACAGAGAATGAACAGACTTTTATTGAGATGAAAAGATTTATCCTTGATTATCTTCGGAAAACTATTTGCGACGAACATGGTATTTTTATTGCTGGTATTGAAGCAAGAGTAAAGCAGTATGAAAGTCTTAAGGGTAAACTCAACTTAAAAGGTTATAAATATAAAACTATCGCAGACATAACAGATTTATGTGGCGCAAGAATTATAACATTTTATAATGATCAAGTGGATTTTATAGCATCACTTATTGAGAAGAGCTTTGACATTGATTATGAAAATTCAATTGATAAAAGAAAAATGTATGAAGTAGACAGATTTGGATATATGTCACTACACTATATTTGTACTATACCGAAAAGTTTGTATTCAAATGAAAAGTTTCCAAAACTTAACGAATTCAAATTTGAATTACAAATGAGAACAAGTTTGCAACACGTTTGGGCAACAATTTTTCATGATACTGGATATAAATCAGATGTAGAAGTTCCAAAAGAGTATATTAGAAGACTTGCAAGACTTGAAGGTCTTCTTGAAATTGCTGATGATGAGTTTTTGACTATACGAAATGAGATTAATGATTATAGGAAAAAAATCAGATCACTTGTTTCTAAAGGAGAGTTTAAGGATATATCATTAAATATAGATTCATTTGGTAACTATATTGCTTTAAATCCATATGCTTCTCTTATTGATAAGATTGCAAGTATTACAGGAGCTGAAGTTGAGTATGTAAGCTATCTAAGATTTTATGAGGTTTTTGTCGAACTTGGTATTAAATATTTAAGCGAGATAGAGCAGATGAGAATTGAAAATAGTGAGGATGCATATAAACTTTCGCTACTTCAATTAGGCGGGACAGATATTGATATTATATCATCTACAGTTGCTATACAAAATATACTAATAATATATGTGCTAAAGAAAGGTGGAAGTAGAAGTGATATAAAGAATCTACTTGAAAAAGTAAATGGTAGAGTGGTTAGTGAGAAATATCTTGATAATATAATTGAACAGACAAAAGGAATTATAATGATATAAGGGGGAAAAATATGGGAGAAAAGAAAATTGATACAAGTTTTTTAGATAAAGCATTACTATATGCTATAAAGGCACATAGTGGAGTTGAGAGAAGAGGTAAGGGATTCCCTTATATAGTCCATCCAATGGAAGCAGTAGCAATAGTTGCCAGTATAACACCAGATCAAGAAATACTTGCAGCCGCAGCTCTTCATGATGTTGTTGAAGATACAGAATATACTGAAGAAGATATAAGGAAAGAGTTTGGAGATAGAGTTGCAAAACTTGTTGCATCAGAATCAGACCTTGTTGTCGAAGGTAAAAGTGAATCGGAGTCATGGGTTGATAGAAAAAAATATGCTATTGATAGACTTGCAAAACTTGATAGAGATGCAAAAATTGTATCATTAGGTGATAAGCTGTCAAATGCAAGAGCTATGCTTCGAGATTATGAAGAACTAGGTGAAAAACTTTGGGATAAGTTTCATGTGAATGATCCTAAACTTCATAAGTGGCATTATGAAGGGCTCCGAAATTCGCTAAAAGACCTTGATGGAACTTTTGCATTTGAAGAGTTTAGTGAAATTGTTGATAAACTTTTTGCTAAATATTAGTATTAACCCATTTATATAGTAAAAAGTAAGAAATAGTTTTTATAATTCTTATTGAAAAATTAACGAATAGTTGCTATAATATTTTGTAATTTAGGGGCATAGTTCAAGGGTAGAGCAACGGTCTCCAAAACCGTTAATGTGAGTTCGAATCTTACTGCCCCTGTAAGCCACCAATGGGTGGCTTTTTCATTAATTTAGTATATTAATGTAAAGTATTGATTAAAGCTATAATACTAATGTATATTGGTTGTCTAGAATAGTATGAATTATGAATCATTTTTAATAAAATATTCTGAAATCGGGCTAAAGGGTAAGAATAGATATAAGTTTGAAGATGCCCTTGTGAGTCGGATTAGAGAATCCTTAAAAGAATTTGAGGGGACTTTTAATGTTTATAAGGAACAAGAAAGAATATATGTAGATTCAAAAAAGGATTTTTCTGATGTATATGATAAAGTAATAGATAAATTAAAAAAAGTTTTTGGTGTGTTCACGATATGTCCTATTAATAAAACCGAGTTTACAAGTGACTATAAAGAACTTTCAAAATATGTGATTGATTTTGTCAGAAATGTCTATGGTGAAAATCCTACATTTACATTTAAAGTGAAGACTAGAAGAGTAAATAAAAGTTTTGATATGCATTCTGATGATATTTCGGCAGAGCTTGGACATGATATATTAGAAACTTTTAAAAATACAAAAGTTGATGTGCACAGTCCAGATGTAAGAATATTTGTAGAAATAAGAAATCATATAAATATTTATTCTGAAAAGATTCCTGGACCAGGAGGACTTCCAGTAGGAACTAGTGGGAAGGCAATGCTTTTACTTTCTGGTGGTATTGATTCTCCTGTTGCAGGTTTTATGATAGCAAAAAGGGGAGTTGTTATAAATGCAATTTATTTTCATGCTCCTCCATATACAAGTGATAGAGCAAAACAAAAGGTTATAGATTTAGCTAAAATTGTGTCAAATTATTCTGGGCACATTAAACTTCATATTATTAATTTTACGGATATTCAACTTGCGATTTATGATAAATGTCCACATGATGAGCTAACAATAATTATGAGAAGATATATGATGCGAATAGCTGAAAATATAGCAGCAAAAGAAGATTGTTTAGCACTAATTACTGGTGAATCAATAGGCCAAGTCGCATCTCAAACGGTAGAGTCACTTGTAAATACAAATGAAGTTTGTAATCTTCCAGTATTTAGACCGCTTATAGGATTTGATAAAGAAGAAATAGTTGAAGTAGCAAAAAAGATTGGTACATTTGAGACATCAATACTTCCATATGAAGATTGTTGCACAATATTTGTGGCAAAACATCCAGTTACAAAACCAAAATTAACACACATATATAGGTCAGAAGAGAGATTAAAAGATGTAATTGATGATTTATTAATAAAAGCTATAGATACTCAGGAGGAAATCATATGTTAATCACTATTGTTGAACAGATTGCACATTACAATGGAATTGTGAATGGAGTAGTATGGGGTGTGCCAATGCTCTGCCTTATATTTGGAGTTGGAGTTTTTTATGCTATTAGAACGAAGTTTTTTCAGTTAACTCACACTAAAGATGTATATGACAATACAATTAAGGGTATACTAAATAGTGGAGAAGATAAAAAATCTGCGAAGAAAAAGAAAAATGTTATTTCGCAATTTCAAGCTTTGACTACTGCTCTTGCATCAACGATTGGAACTGGAAATATTGCAGGGGTGTCTACTGCAATAGTAGTCGGCGGACCTGGATCAATATTCTGGATGTGGATTTGTGCAATTTTTGGTATGGGTACACATTTTGCAGAAGTAATACTTGGTATATATTATCGAAATTATGACAAAGAGATGGGTTACAGTGGTGGACCAATGTATTATCTTGACAATGGTGTAGGGAGACAACTTGGTCTAAAAAAACTTGGTAAGATACTCGCTATTCTCTTTGCTTTCTTTACATTTATGGCCTCTTTTGGCATAGGCAATATGACACAGGTAAACTCAATAGCAGAGGCATTAAAGACTAATTTTGGTGTTCCTACAATAGTTGTTGGAGTAGTACTTGCATCAATTGCTGGACTTATAATATTTGGTGGTATAAAAAGAATAGGAATGGTTGCTGAAAGAATAGTACCTTTCATGGCAATGTTTTACATTTTGGTTGGAATAATCATAGTGATTATGAATATAAGATATGTTCCAAATGTATTTGTTGCTATATTTAGGGGAGCTTTTAGCACTCAAGCAATCGCTGGTGGAGTTCTTGGAACAGTACTTAAAAGAGCCATTACATACGGATTTAAAAGAGGAGCATTTTCAAATGAAGCAGGTCTTGGCTCAAGCGTTATAGCTCACTCTGCATCAAATGAAACTGAACCAGTTAAACAAGGACTTTGGGGTATTTTTGAAGTATTCTTTGATACTATTGTTGTATGTACATTTACATCTCTAATCATCTTATCATCAACTATTAATGCACCATCATTTGATGAACAATTAAAAAACCTAACAGAGAATGAAACAATAGTATGTATAGATGATTCTCTTCGTGATGAAAATGGAGATGTTCCACTTGTTGATAATGAATTATTTAAAATGCCACTTAAAATTGATTCAAATAATAATGCAGTTCTTTATGAAGAAGAACCAAGTAGCATAGGTATTTATAAAGAAATTAATATCTATGGAAAGAAGTATTGGGTTGAAGCTTTGTCTGATGAAGATGTAAATGATAATTCATTCTTCTATGGAAATGTTTTGAAAGTAAAGGCAAATCCAGTTTATCATACTAATAGAGAGATATTACGAGATGAAAATGGTGATATGATATTTGATTCAGTGCATGTCGAAAATATAAATGGTGTGTCTCTTGTGACACTTGCTGTATCAAATAAACTTTCGCATATTGCTGGTAAAATACTTGCTATAGCAGTTACACTTTTTGCATTTACAACTATACTTGGTTGGTCATATTATGGCACAAAGACCATTGAATACTTATTTGGTAGAGTTTCAACATATATTTATAAAATACTATACATTATATTTATCGTAATTGGAGCAATAATGAATCTTAATCTTGCCTGGGACATAGCTGATACATTAAATGGTCTCATGGCTATACCAAACTTAATAGGTGTGTTGTTGCTTTCAGGCACGGTAATTAAAATTATCAAAAACTATTATGAGAGAGAATCAGGTAAGCATGTATCACCTATGATTTCATATAAATAATTATTATTAACTAATTGTTTTAATGGAAATAATAGAACATTAGTAGGAGTCAAATGGAGTTTATATTAATTATTATTGGATTTATTTTATTAATTAAAGCTGCTGACTATTTTGTTGATGCAAGTACTACAATTGCAAAAATATTCAAAGTTTCAGAAATAGTTATTGGAGCTACTATTGTTTCAATAGGCACTACACTTCCTGAAACTATGGTTTCTGCTACCAGTGCATTTAAAGGCCACGGAGATATTGCATATGGAAATGCTCTTGGATCTATTATTTGTAACACTGCACTTATATCAGCATTGTCACTTGTGTTTTCGCCAGGAAAGGTTGAGTCAAAGACACTTAAAATACCGGTTATATTTTTCTTTTTGTCATTTGCGATGTATGCTATCTTTGCCTTTATCTTTGGTGGTTTTAGTAGAATTGCAGGATTTATTCTTTTTTCAATTTTTATCTTATATGTAATAGCTATAATTAGAAATAATAAATTGAAAAATAGCGAACAAATTGAAAAGATTCCAGAACAAGTTGAAAAAAACATAGATGATGTGTTAGAGGGAAGAAATGTTAAAGATAATAAAACAAACGATATTATAAAGTCAATAATGACAATTATAATATCAGCCATAGTGATAGCATTTGCTTCAAATCTTCTTGTCGACAATGGAACGGCTATCGCAAGGAAGTTCCATATACCTGAATCTGTGATAGGTATTACAATGATAGCACTTGGCACTTCACTTCCTGAACTTTCTACTGCCATAACATCACTTGTAAAAGGACATAGCAATCTATCTATAGGAAATATTATAGGTGCAAACTTCTTTAATGTAGTTGTAGTTTCTGCAATAGCAGCGATTGTAGGACCTTTTAAAATACCAACATCAAAAATGATTGGTAATGTCAATGCTTCATTCATAATTGATTTACCAGTGGCTTCGATCGTGATGGTTATTCTCTGCATTCCATCAATAATGAATGGAAGGACAAAAAGGTGGCAAGGGATCTTACTACTGACGATTTATGCTCTGTTTCTTATATATCAGTTTAAGAGTTAACATAGATAAAAAAAGCCTATAATATAGGCTTTTTTTAGTTAAATAAAAGGCTTTTTTATTTGAAAAAGCAGTAAATATTTGCTATAATAAAGTAAAATAATAATCAATGTTTTCCACAAATCGTGGAAGTATTTTATGTGTAAATGAAAAAAACAAGTTTAAAAAAAACAAAACCATCATATAAGGTTAGTAAAGAGGCTGAAGAGATGCTTAAGCATAATGGTATGAAGTTTTTTGATGACGAGAAGTTTGAAAAGACAGATAATCCATTTGGGGACTTACTTAAAGAGCATCTTACAAAGCAGATTATACTTTTAGCTGTAATTGTAGTACTTATAATATTCTTATTTATGAACCTTGATAAGATAGGTGCATTTCTAAATAAATTAGTAGAAATTCTCGCTCCTATTATTTTAGGATGGGTTTTCACATTTATTATGTCGCCATTATATAACATAGTGACTGATAAATTATCAAATAGCCAAGATAAGAGGCTTTCAAAGTTTTCTAATGTGATAGCGACAATAGTGTGTACTGTTATCGTTATTGGTCTCAGCATAGGTTTAGTATTTTTATTTGTGCCACAACTTTATAATTCAATATCGAGTTTCTTAAGCCGTGTGGGAGGCTACCTTGCGGGAATTAGAGGAACTATAGAAAATGTGAAATCTAACTCTGAAAATAACACTACTCAACAACTTATGCAACAACTTGAGAAATCTATAGCTGGTATAATGGAAAATACAAATAATATCAATTATAGTGCAATTGCTTCAAGCTTATTTACTGGTTTTGCAGTAAGTTTTAAGGCATTACTCAATTATTTTGTAGGATTGGTTGTGATGATTTATTCACTCAACATGAAAGAAGAGTTATGCATGGGACTTAAAAGAGTGTTATTTGCACTTACAAGAAAAGATATTGCTAAAAAGATACTTATTGAAGTAAGATTTGCAAAACAAGTATTTTCAGGGTTTTTTGTAGGCAAACTTCTTGATTCATTGATTATAGGTATTATTTGTTACATTTGTTGCTTACTTATGAAGATGCCTTATACACCACTTATATCTGTGATAGTTGGCATAACAAATATTATCCCATTTTTTGGACCATTTATTGGAGCAATTCCGTCATTTTTACTTATATTCCTTGAAGAACCATTTTCATGGAGACCATGGGGATTTTTAGTATTTATACTGATTCTTCAACAGGTTGATGGAAATATTATTGGACCGAAGATACTTGGAGATAAGACAGGTGTGGGAAGTTTCTGGGTATTATTTTCAATATTATTATTTGGCGGACTCTTTGGATTCGTTGGTATGATTGTGGCAGTTCCACTTTGGGCAGTAATCACAAGGCTTTTTGATGAGTTTGTAACTACTAAACTTGTGGATAAAGAATATCCGCTAACAAGTGATGATTATAAGAGACTTAAAGAATATAATTCAAATCTTCGTAAAGGTAATTAATAATGTATTTATCAGCGAGGGGTCGGTTTTCTAAACATATAGATTTTATCATTTTTGATATTATTTGTATGGAAATATCATTCATCGCGTCATATTTTTTAAAGCACCATAATTTTGTATTATTCAATAATAAATCATATAGAGCTGTACTTATAATTCTTGTTGTTTTGAACTTACTATCTTGCTATATATTTAATAGTATGCAAGATGTGCTAAAAAGAAAAAAACAACTTGAGTTTTATGCCACAGTAAAGCAGGTTATTCTCACAACGATTTTACTTATACTTTATTTGTTCATATCAAAAACCAGTGAAGATGTATCAAGAAATGTTATAATAGTTTTTCCACTTATATATTTATTCTTTTCATATATTGTCAGATTAATATATAAATCAGTTCTAAGAAAGATATTAAAAAATAAGACTAATAGACAATTTATAATAATCACATTAAAAGATAAAGCAGATTCAATTATTGAAAAGATAAAGAACTCTGTAAATGATATAACAATAAAAGGTTTGATATTGCTTGATAATGATGAGATTAAGGAAGTAAATGGAGTAAAAGTTGTATCAAATAAATCAGAACTTTTTGATTATCTGAAGACAGAGTATGTTGATGAGATTTTAATTTCAATTGATAGTTATGATGCAAGTGCCATTATAAAGAAACTTGCTCTTATGGGAATAGTTTTACACATAGAGTATAGTGGTATAGATGACATTGTGGGAAGTAATAATAAATTAATAGTTGAAAGTATTGCTGGAACGACAGTTATCACAAGTACTATAAATACTATTAATCCATTACAACTTATAGCAAAGAGATTGATAGACATAACATTCGGAATAGTTGGAACTATTATTACATTCATACTTGTAATCATTTTAGGACCAATTATTAAATCAAAATCTAAAGGACCTATATTCTTTTTGCAAGATAGAGTTGGGCGAAATGGAAAAGTTTTCAAGATGATAAAGTTTAGAAGCATGGTGATTGATGCTGAAGATAGAAAAAGTGAACTTGAAAGCAAAAATGAAAATAAAGATCAGATGATGTTCAAGATTGAAGATGACCCAAGGATTATACCAGGGATTGGATCATTTATAAGAAAGACATCAATTGACGAGTTCCCACAGTTTATAAATGTACTTAAAGGTGAGATGTCGGTAGTAGGTACGAGACCTCCTACACTTGATGAATGGAAAAGATATGATTTGCATCATAGAGCAAGGCTTTCAATAAAACCAGGAATCACAGGTCTTTGGCAAGTGAGTGGAAGATCAGAGATAAAAGATTTTGAAGAAGTTGTGAAACTTGATACAGAATACATAAAGAACTTCTCACTTTGGAAAGATGTGTCTATAATTTATAAGACTATAAAAGTTGTGTTGAGTAGGAAAGGGGCGAGGTAGACATTACTTATTTAGTCGCAGGACTAAAATATTATTTTAAAATATAGATAGGAGTAAATTAATTGAAAAAAGCGCTGATAACTGGTATAACTGGTCAAGATGGTTCGTTTTTAGCTGAGTTTTTACTTGACAAGGGATATGAAGTTCATGGAATAGTTAGAAGAAATTCTACAGAGAGACATGACCGTATAGTTCATATTGAAGATAAAATTAAACTTCATTATGGCGATATGACAGATTCCTTGAATATCGTTAGAATTATTAGCGAAATAAAGCCCGATGAGATATATAATTTGGCAGCTCAAAGTCATGTGCAAGTTAGTTTTGAGGAACCAGAGTTTACTGCAAATGTAGATGCTACAGGTACACTACGAATTGTTGAAGCAGTTCGTATGCTTGGTCTCAATAAAAAGACAAGAATATATCAAGCCTCAACTTCTGAACTTTATGGAAAAGTTGAAGAAGTTCCACAAAACGAAAAAACACCATTTCATCCATATAGTCCATATGCTGTGGCAAAACAATATGCTTTTTGGATAAGTAAAGAATACAGAGAAGCCTATGATATGTTTGTATCAAATGGTATACTTTTTAATCACGAATCTGAAAGAAGAGGTGAGACATTTGTCACAAGAAAAATTACCTTAGCTGCTGGACGCATCGCATGTGGACTTCAAGATAAACTTTATCTTGGCAATCTTTCATCACTGCGTGATTGGGGATATGCGAAAGATTATGTAGAATGCATGTGGCTTATACTTCAAGCTGATAAACCTGATGATTATGTGATTGCAACAGGTGTTCAGCATACTGTAAGGGAGTTTGCAACTCTTGCATTTAAATACGTTGGCATAGATTTGAAATGGGAAGGCGAAGGTATTGATGAAAAAGGAATCTGCACCAAGACAGGAAAAGTAGTTGTTGAAGTGTCAAAAGAGTTTTATAGACCTACAGATGTAGTTAATTTACTCGGAGATCCAAGCAAAGCAAAAAAAGAACTTGGCTGGAATCCTCAAAAGACATCATATGAAGAACTGGTAAGAATAATGAGTGAACATGATTATAAATTAGCAAAAAAGGAAAAATTGATTTAATTAAATGTTTTAATCTAATTATAGATGCGAAAGTTTTTATAGATGTTGGTTTTAATAAAGAAAATTGATTGATATTATTTTGTACATAGTTTGATTATGAATGATATTAGAAAATGCAAAATACTTGGCGTAAATGTATCGTGCCTTGATATGAATAAGTTACTCGATTATATTAGAATTAATCTTAAGAGAATTAAAGGGGAATATATATGTGTTACTAATGTTCATACATTAGTAACTTCATATGATGATAAAGAATATAGAAATGTTCAAAATGAGGCGATTTTAGTATTACCTGATGGTGCCCCAGTTGCTGAAGAGTGTAGAAGAAGAGGATATGGTGAAACATATAGAACAACTGGACCTGATTTCTTAAATGAGATTCTAAAAATTAGTAATGAATATGGTTATAAACATTTTTTCTATGGAAGTACTGAAGAAACACTTGCAAAGTTAAAAAAAAGTATTAGCGATAAGTATAATAATGTTGATTTAGTTGGTATGTATAGTCCTCCATTTAGAAAATTAACTGAAGAAGAAGATAATAATGTAATTAATATGATAAATGAGTCAGGTGCTGATTTTTTATGGGTAGGACTTGGTGCTCCAAAACAAGAGTATTTTATGAAAGAACATCAAAGTAAGATTAATTCACTTATGGTCGGAGTTGGTGCGGCATTTGACTATGTAGCTGGAAATATTAAACGAGCTCCAAAATGGATGCAAAAATGTAGTTTAGAATGGTTATATAGGTTAATACAAGATCCGGTAAGACTTTTTAATAGATACTTATATACAAATACAAAGTTTATAGTATTGGCAAATATCTTAAGGAAATGATGAAAAAGGATTCTAAAATATATGTAGCTGGTCACAATGGTATGGTAGGTTCTGCTATTGTGAGAGAGCTAAAGAAACAAGGATATAATAATTTAATCTTAAGGACTCACAAGGAACTTGACTTAACAAGACAAGATGCTGTTGAAAAGTTTTTTGAATTAGAAAAACCAGAATATGTTTTTCTTGCTGCAGCTAAAGTTGGTGGAATTGGAGCAAATAGTGTTGCTCTTGCAGATTTTATGTATGACAATATGATTCTTGAAATGAATGTGATACACACTGCTTGGAAGAATAATTGTAAAAAACTTGAGTTTTTAGGTTCATCATGTATATATCCAAGGATGGCAAATCAACCAATTAAAGAAGAATATTTGTTAACTGGTGAACTTGAGAAAACTAATGAAGCATATGCACTTGCAAAGATATCTGGTCTAAAGTATTGTGAGTTTTTAAATAGACAGTATGGGACGGATTATATATCAGTTATGCCGACAAATCTATATGGACCAAATGATAATTATCATATGGAACATAGTCATGTCTTACCAGCTTTAATAAGAAGATTTCATGAGGCTAAAATTAATAAGTTAGATTCAGTTACTTGCTGGGGAGATGGATCACCACTTAGAGAGTTTTTATATGTAGATGATTTAGCTGAACTATGTGTATTTTTAATGAATAACTATAGTGGCAATGAGACAGTAAATGCAGGTACAGGGAAAGAAATTACTATAAAAGATTTGACAAAACTTGTAGCAAAAATAGTTGGGTTTGAAGGCGAGATAAGGTGGGACACAACTAAACCAAATGGTACACCAAGGAAACTGTTAGATGTTTCTAAAGCAACAAAACTTGGTTGGAAATATAATATAGAATTAGAAGATGGGATTAGACTTGCTTATGAAGATTTTTTAAATAATCCTATGAGGGCAGAAAGATAAATGAATTATATCTTATTATCTGGTGGTTCAGGTAAAAGACTTTGGCCATTATCTAATGAAATACGTTCAAAACAATTTATTAAAGTTTTGAAAAATAATGATGGTACTTATGAATCAATGGTACAAAGAGTTTATCGCCAGATTAAAAACATTGATAAGAATGCGAATATAACTATTGCTACATCAAATGCTCAAGTTCCAGCATTAAAGAATCAACTTGGAGATAAAATTGATGTATCAATTGAACCATGTAGACGAGATACATTTCCAGCTATTGTTCTTGCTTGTATGTATCTTAAGGATGTAAAAAAAATTGATATAAATGATACAGTAGTTATAAGCCCAGTTGATCCATATGTAAATGATGATTATTTTAAATGCTTAAAGGAATTAGATGATAAAATGAAATCATCAAAAAATAATATAGGACTTATAGGCATAAAACCAACTTACCCAAGTGAAAAATATGGCTATATTGTTGTACGTAAAGACGAAAACAATCGTAGAGAAGAGAACAGTCATAGAGAAGAGGACTGTCGTAGAGAAGAGCACAATCGTAGGGGCGAGCACTGCGAGCCCGCAGATGCCAGTTACACGAGCCCTGCTATGGTAGTTGAAAAATTCATCGAAAAACCTACAGAGCCCGAAGCACAAAAATTAATTAACAGCGGAGCCCTTTGGAATGGTGGAGTATTTTGCTTTAAACTTAAATACATTGTTGATAAAGCACATGAACTTATAGATTTTAAAGACTATAATGATTTGTACAATAAATATGATTCTTTAACTAAAATTAGTTTTGATTATGCTGTAGTAGAAAAAGAAAAAAATATTGATGTGGTAGTTTATGAAGGTGAATGGAAAGACATAGGAACTTGGAATACTTTAACTGAAGTGATGACTGAAAAGATAGTTGGTAATGTAATTATTGATGAGAAAAGCAACAATACCAATGTCATTAATGAATTGAACATACCGATTATAGTAATGGGACTAAATAATACAGTTGTTGCTGCAAGTTACGACGGTATATTTGTGTCAGATAAAAATGAATCTAGTTATAATAAACCTTTAGTTGAAAAACTTGATCATCATCCAATGTATGAAGAAAGAATTTGGGGTGAATTCCAAGTCATAGATATTTACAAAAACTCTCTCACAAAACATTTATTTATAAAAGAGGGAAAGAGCATAAGTTATCAAAAGCATAATCATCGTGATGAAGTATGGACGATAATTGATGGCAAAGGAATTCTTACATTAAATGATGAAAAGAAAGAAGTACATGCTGGAGATGTGATAACAATTAAGAAAGGTGATAAACATTCTTTAAAAGCTACTAATGATTTGCACTTTATAGAAGTGCAGTATGGAGATGAGATTTCTGAAGATGATATAGAACGCTATAATTAGAATATTATTGATATATGATTTTGTTATTTAAGATAATATATTTGGTATATTAATATATAGAGGAGATTACATGGATATAATGGCAAATAGAATGGATAGGCTTTATTTTAAGTATAAAAAAGAGTTTGATAATAAGGCTGTATCTGTTTTAGAATCTGGATGGTATATTTTAGGCAAAGAAGTTGAAAACTTTGAAAAAGAGTGGGCTAATTTTGTTGGGACAAAATACTGTGTAGGTCTTGCAAGTGGACTTGATGCACTTTGGATTGCATTTAGAATGTTAAATATTGGCAAAGGCGATGAAGTTATTGTATCTGCAAATGCCTATATTGCTTGTGTGATGGGGATAACTATTAATGGTGCGACACCAATATTTGTTGAACCAGATATATATAATAATATTGATGCATTGAGAATTGAAGAAAAAATAACAGAAAAAACGAAAGCTATATTGGCCGTGCATTTATTTGGACAATCCTGTGATATGGATAGAATAATGGAATTAGCTCAAAAATATAAGTTGAAAGTGGTAGAAGATTGTGCTCAAAGTCATGGAAGTCATTGGAGAGATAAAGTTGTTGGTAGTATAGGAGATATAGGATGTTTTAGTTTTTATCCAAGTAAAGGATGTGGGGCATTTGGTGATGGCGGTTGTATAACTACAAACGATGAAAGAATATTTAATGATTGTAGAGTATTTCGTAATTATGGAAGTGAGAAAAGATATTATAATAAAGTAGTAGGAACAAATAGTAGGCTTGATGAGATACAGGCTGGTTTGTTAAGTGTTAAGTTAAAACATATAGATACTATAAATGAAGAAAGATGCAAAATTGCAGCAATATATAATGATAGAATTAATAATAAATTAATTAAGAAACCACAAATAAGAGAAAATGCTGATTCAACTTGGCATCAATATGTTGTTCATGTTGTTGAGAATAAAAGGAATGATTTAATGAATCATTTAAAAAATAATGGGATTAATACTATTATTCATTATCCTATTCCACCACACCTGGCAGAAGCATATAAGTACCTTGGCTATAAGAAAGGTGATTTTAAAATTGCAGAAAACTATGCGAACGAAGTACTGAGTTTACCAATGTATAATGGAATGACAAACGAAGAATTAGTATATGTTATAGATAAAATTAATGAGTTTATTTAGTTCATATGGGTATTAAAGAAAAATGTAAAATAATTGAATTTAATGATTTAGGAGATGAGAGAGGAAAACTCGTTGTCATTGAAGGAAATATTAGTATTCCTTTTGAAATTAAAAGAGTATTTTATATTTATGATTCAGATAATACTATTGTTAGAGGTCAACATGCAAATAGAAAGACCGATTTTGTTTTAATAAATGTTGCTGGAAAAAGCAAAGTGAGAATTACAAATGGAAAAGAAGAGTTCGTGGTTGAACTCAATAGGCCTATGATGGGGGTTTATATCCCTAAAATGATTTGGAAAGATATGTATGACTTTACACCAGATTCAGTTTTGCTAGTATTAGCTAATACACATTATGATGGAGATGAATATATTAGAAGTTTTGATGAATACTTAAAAGAGGTTGAAGTTGATTAATTTTTGCACATTATTTGATAGTAATTATTTGGACAAAGGGCTTGCACTTTATAGATCAATAGAAAAGGTATGTCATTCTTTTTGCTTGTATATTTATTGCTTTGATGAAAAGTGTTTTGATATATTGTTAAAACTCAATTTAAAGTTTGCTAAAATAGTTTATTATAAGGATATAGAAACGAAAGAGCTACTAAATGTAAAGTCGGGTAGATCTAAAGCTGAATATTGTTGGACTTGCACACCTATTACAATAGAATATTCATTAGATACATTTAATTTACCTGATTGCACTTATATTGATTCAGATATGTATTTTTATTCAAATCCAATAATACTTTTTGACGAAATTGAAAAAAGTGGGGCAGATATTGCAATAATGCCTCATAGGTTTTATCAAGATAATGATGGGAAGAAACTTGAAGAAAGAAATGGTAAGTACTGTGTAGAGTTTAATTATTTTAAAAATAATAAAAATGGCAGAGTAGCACTTAATTGGTGGAAAGAAAAGTGTATAGAATGGTGCTATGATATACCTGAAAAAGATAGAATGGGTGATCAAAAGTATTTGAATCAGTTTCCAGTATTATTTAAAAATGTATGTGAAATTGAAAATCAGGGTGCGGGTGTCGCACCTTGGAATTTAAGAAAATATGAATTGTCTGATTCAAAAAGTAGACAGTTGTATATAGTAGATAAGAATACTGGAGAATTATACAAATTGATTTTTTACCATTTTCAAAACATTAGATATATAAATGATAAATATGTAAATATTAAATCTCAAACAAAAAATAAAGTGATTAAGTATAATATATATATTCCATATTTAATGGAGATTGAAAATATCAGAAAAGAATTATCAGAAAAGTTCGGTTTGGATTTTAAGACATTTAAAATTGTAAGGTCAAGCAATAAATTATTATCATTTTTACAAAAGTATTTTGCTGCATTAAAAATAACAAGATTATCTGATATTATTGATTTGGAAAAGTTGGAAAACTATTTATGATTGTAAAAAACAAAAAAATTGCTTTGATATCTGCAATTAATAATAACTATGGAACTATGTTGCAAGCATATGCAGTTCAAACTATACTTGAAAAAGAAGGACTGAAAGTAGATATTTTTAATTATGTTAGTAATCCTATTAAACAATTATATAGAATACTTAATTTAACTTTTTTAAAAACAAAATTGAAATCAGTCTGTATTAAAATTATAACTTTGTTGTTTTATCCTAGTATTTATAAGAATATTAAAGTGCGAGAAAATGCTTTTAAAAGATTTAAGAATAACCATTTAAATTTGACTGATAAAATTAACTCAAAGAATGAACTGTCTAAAATTATTGTAGATTATGATGCTGCTGTACTTGGAAGTGATCAGGTTTGGAATCCTCAAAATTTGGAGATGGATTATTATACTTTGAATTTTGTTCCAGATGATATTCCAAAAATTACCTATGCTCCAAGTTTTGGTGTCGAATGTATTCCTAAATATCAAATAAGCAGGACAAAAAAGTATTTATCTAGAATAGAACATATTTCTACAAGAGAGTTGCAAGGTTCTGAAATAATAAAAGATTTAATTGGAAGAGATGTTGTGACTGTATGCGACCCTACGGCATTATTAGGTATTAGTGATTGGAATAAATTAAAGTCTTCAAAAAAGTACATTAATAGTGAATATATTTTTTGCTATTTTTTAGGAAGAAATATAATACATCGCAATTTTGCAAATTATTTAGGAAAATTGTTAAATTGTAAAATAGTCTCAATTCAGCATATGGATGAGTTTGTCAATACGGATTTGCAATTTTCAGATTTAGCTGTATTTGATGTAGAACCTGGAGATTTTTTAAGTTTGATTGATAATTCAAGAGTAGTTGTCACAGATTCATTTCATGGTACAATGTTTTCTATTTATTATAATAAACCGTTTTATGTTCTCAATTATAGTAATAATAAAGATAAAAACTCTGTTAACTCACGTATTGATTCAATCAGTGAAATTCTTAAATTAGATAATAGACGAATTGTTGGTAATGAACGGATTAAAGTTTCAGATATTGATGATATAGATTGGGAACTTATTAATAAAAAACTTGCTAGTTTTGTTGATGATTCAATGAACTATTTAAAAAATGCTTTAATAGCGGAACATTTGATATATTATGATAGAGATTAAAGATAAGTTAAACTGTTGTGGTTGTGAGGCTTGTGCTAACATTTGCCCAAAACATTGCATTACTATGAAAGAAGATGAATGGGGCTTTTTATATCCAAAAATAGATGCTGAAAAGTGCATTGACTGTAATTTATGTAACAATGTATGCCCATTTGTTAATAAATATGATGCCAGTGTTATAAGTGCAAATGCCACACAGAGTAAAGACGAAGAGATTTTGAAAAATTCGTCATCTGGTGGTATGTTTACAACATTATCAAAGTATGTTGTAAAAAATGGTGGCATATCTATAGGTGCACAATATAGAAACAAAGAAATTGTTCATACAATTATTGAGTCTATTGATGACATTGGTAATCATTCTGGAAGTAAGTATGTTCAGTCTCATATTAATGATATATATATAAAGGTGCAACAGTTTCTTAAAAATGGCAAAGTAGTTTTGTTTTCTGGAACGCCTTGTCAAGTGAATGCATTAAATTGTTTTCTAAAGAAAAAATATGTTAATTTGTATACAGTAGACTTTGCTTGTGCTGGAGTATCTTCACCAAAGGTTTTTTCTTCATATATAGAGTACATGGAAAAAAAATATGGTAAGATACAAAAAATTAATTTTAGATACAAAACATATGGTTATCATAGTTCCACAATGTACTTAAAGTTTGCTAATGCAAAAGAGTATTATCGAAGTAGATTGACAGATTATATGACTAATATTTGGACCAGTTATATAGCTATGCGTCCTTCATGCTCATCTTGCAAAACAAAAGGATCAAATAGAAGCTCGGATTTAACTTTGTTTGAATGTTGGCATTTTAATGATTTGACAGGAGTAAAAGATGATAATCGTGGTTGGACAAATGTATTGGTAAACACTAAAAAAGGAATGCAACTTTTTAATGATAGCAGCAAGTATTTAAAGATCCATCAGATTAACTATGAAAAAGCTTTAGCTTTAGATGGAAATACATACTATAAAAGTGCAACTCAAGTAAATAATAAAAATAGGTTTTTTAGTTCATTTAATAGAAATGGATTGGTAAGTGCAGTAAAAAAGTATAGCGATATCAATTTTTTTTCATATGTTAAAGAATTGTTAAAACCAATCTTATATAAAACACGATTACTTACCAAGTTTAAAAGAATATTTAGTAGTTCTAGGTGTTGAGATGAAAATATTATTTGTAGGACTTACAACACATTATACAGAAAACCTTAATTATCAAGGAAATCTTTTCAATAAAGTTCTATCACAAAAAGGATATGAAATCCTATTTTTAGCTGATACACAGTGTTTTGTTGATGGAGTGTTAAGATTTACTCTACCTGGTGAATACTTTGATGAAAATGGTGTAAAGATTATTAGAGTGCCATACTTAATTTCTAATTCAATCGGTAGTAAGTTAAAATTATTCATGAGTATATATCATTATATTAATGATTTTAAACCTGATATTATTTATTGTCATTCGCCTCAATATTTTTCTGTTTTTGACATAATTAAATATAAGAATAAACATCCAAATGTTAGATTATATGCTGATACACACACCTCATTTGTTAATTATAAAAAAGGTTTTTTCTCATATTGGTTATTGTATAAAGCATATTATAAGACTCTCTATAAAGCACTTGAACCTTATTTGGAAAAATATTTTTACATTGGACTTGGAGAAAAAGAGTTCAGTGAAAAAGTATATAATGCTGATCCATTAAAAATGGAATTTTTGCCTCTTAGTGGAGAAGAAATCACAAACGCAAAATATGGAGAATATAAAAAAGAAATTAGAGAAAAACATAATATAAGTGATGATGATATTGTCTTGTTTCATTCAGGAAAACTTTCAAAAGACAAGAATACTGATTGGATAATTAATTCAGTAAAAAAAATTAATAAAAAGAATGTCAAATTGATTATTTCAGGATCAATTCCAGAAGATAATACATATTTAAAAAGTATTATAGCAAATAATACTAATATAATTTACACAGGATGGATTAGCGGAAATGATTTGATTAAGTACCTTTGTGCGAGTGATTTGTATTGTCAGCCAGGAGCACCTTCGGTAACTTTACAAACGGCTATTTGTTCTAAAACGCCTATTTTGTGTTATAAGCATCAGTTTTATAGTTATTTATATGATTTTAAGAATATTATATGGATTGAAAATCAAGATGACATTGTGACTTATGTTAGAAAGATAGTAGATGATAAAACAGTTTTAAAAAGTTTAAAACAATATGCTAATGAAAATTCATATAAATTAGATACTAGATATCTTTTAAATAGAGTTTTAGGAGTGTAATATGAAATATGCACTTATAGGTTGCGGCCGTATAGCAGTTAATCACATAAAAGCAGCATTAAATAATAAATTAGATATTATATCTGTCTGTGATATTGATTTAAGTCATATTGATGTTTTGTTTGAAAAAACGAAATTTAAAGATGTGTATGAATCAAAGAATGTCAATATATATATTGATTACAAAGAAATGATTGAAAAATGTCCTGAAATTGAACTGGTGGCTATAGCGACAGATAGTGGCATTCATGCAGAAATAGCAAAATACTGTATAAAAAAAGGTAAAAATGTTATAATTGAAAAACCAATGGCAATGTCTATGAGTGATTGCGAAGAGATCATAGAATTGGCTAAAGAATACAATGTAAAAGTATCTGTATGTCACCAAAATAGATTTAATTTAGCAATTCAAGAGATGAGAAAGGCGCTTGAGACAGGTAGATTTGGTAAAATTTCTCACGGCTCAATAAATGTTCGGTGGAATAGAGGGAAAGATTATTATGACCAGGCTAGTTGGAGAGGCAAGTGGGAATCTGATGGTGGTTGCTTATTCAATCAGTGCATTCATGGAATAGATTTGTTAAGGTGGATGATGAATGATGAAGTCGATGAAGTGTATGGAGTGACAAAACAGCAATTTCATCATTATATTGAATGTGAAGATATTGGCATGGCGGTTATAAAATTTAAGAATGGTGCTATTGGGACTATTGAAGGAACAGTCAATGTATTTAAAGAGAATCTTGAAGAAACTCTCTATTTATTTGGCGAAAAAGGTACTTGTAAAATTGGTGGGAAATCAACGAATAATATAGATTTCTGGAACTTTTCTGATTGTGCTATTGATGATGATAAAAATAAAAATCTTCAAGAGGAAACATCAAATGTATATGGGAATGGACATACAGCACTTTATGCTGATGTTATAGATGCTATAAAAAATGATAGAAAACCTTATGTAGATGCAGTCGCAGGTAGAAATGCAGTAGAGATGATACTTGCAATATACAAGTCTTCATATACTGGACAACCTGTTAAATTACCACTTAAAAATGTAGCATCAATAGATTTTATAGGAATGTTTTAAAATATTTAATAATATGAAATATTTTGTCCATGAAAGTTCATATATTGATGAGAATGTTCAGATTGGAGAAGGAACTAAAATCTGGCATTTTTGTCATATTCAAAAAGGTGCAAGAATAGGGAAGAATTGTAATATTGGTCAAAATGTTAATATTGGTGAAAATGTAATTATTGGTGATAATTGCAAAATCCAGAATAATGTTTCTGTTTACGAAGGAGTAACATTAGAAGATAATGTATTTTTAGGACCATCGTGTGTATTTACTAATGTTAATGTGCCAAGATCAATTTATCCAAAAAAGCATGAAGAGTATATGAAAACACTTATCAAAAAAGGAGCAAGTGTAGGAGCAAATGCTACTATTGTTTGTGGACATGTAATTGGAGAGAATGCTATGATTGGTGCCGGATCAGTTGTCACAAAAGATATTCCAAAGAATACGATTGTGTATGGTAATCCTGCTGTTATTAAGGGTAAAATCGATGAACATGGCAACATTATTAAAGATTGTTAATAGGTGTAAGAATTATTTATGAATAATAAATATAAAATAGTAGTAGTTGGAATTGGATATGTTGGACTTTCAAATGCTGTTTTGCTTGCACAGAATAATTCTGTAATTATAAGTGATATTGTTAAAGAAAAGGTAGATTTAGTCAATAATAGATTTTCGCCTTTTAAGGATGACTACATTAGTAAATATTTGATAGAAAAAGATTTAGATTTAAGAGCGACATTAGTATCAGAGAGTATTTTTAAAGATTGTGATTTCATAATTATTGCTACACCAACAAATTATGATGAAAAAACAAAATGTTTTAATACAGAGTCTATAGAATCTACTTTAACTATGATAGAAAATGTTGGTAGCAGTGCAACTATTATTATAAAATCAACAATACCATTTGGCTATACAGATAATATTAGACTAATATATAAGAATAATACTATTTTGAATAGTCCTGAATTCTTACGTGAAGGGAAAGCATTGTATGATAATTTGCATCCATCACGAATTGTAATTGGTCATAATCAAAGCATTATTACAGATTATGAACGAGCGAGTGAATTTGCTAACTTATTACAAGAAGGTGCAATAGATAGAGCTAAAGAAGTTTTAATTGTAGGTCATAGAGAAGCTGAATGTATTAAGTTATTTTCAAATACATATCTTGCTATGAGAGTTAGTTTTTTTAATGAGTTAGATAGTTTTGCATATCAAAATAATTTAAATAGTACACAGATAATTGAAGGAATTTCTTCTGATCCAAGAATTGGGAAAAATTATAACAACCCAAGTTTTGGTTATGGTGGTTATTGTTTACCAAAAGATGCAAAACAATTAAGTAGTAGTATGCAAGATACTCCAAATTCACTGATAAAATCTATCCCTGAAGCAAATGCAATTCGAAAAAAGTTTATATGTGATGAAGTTATAAAATTATTAGATAATTTTAAGAATGAAGAAGTTACTGTGGGCATCTATAGACTAGTAATGAAGGCTGGATCTGATAATTTCAGAGAAAGTAGTATTATTGATGTTGTTAAAATGTTAAAAGAGAATAATATAAAAATGTTAATTTATGAACCCCTTTTGAAAGATGCTTCTTTTAATGATATAAAAGTTACCAAAGATTTAAATATGTTTAAAAAAATATGCAACCTAATAGTGTCAAATAGATTCAATAAAGATTTAATTGATGTTAGAAGTAAAGTTTTTACTAGAGATATATATGAGGAGAATTAATGAATATTGAGTTAATGGATGTTAAAAGTCAGCACTTTGCACATAAAGAAGAATTTGACAATGCAGTTTTAGAAGTATTAAGCAGTGGTAATTATATTGGTGGTAAATTTGTTAAGGATTTTGAAGATAAGTTTGCTACATATTATGATTGTAAATATGCCATTTCTTGTGGTAATGGCACAGACGCATTAGTTTTATCCTTAAAAGCTCTTAATATAGGAAATGGCGATGAAATAATTACAACGCCATTTACATTTTTTGCTACTGCAGAAGCAATAGCGAGTGTAGGTGCAAAACCTGTATTTGTAGATGTAAATATTGATGATTTTTGTATTGATTGTAATTTGATTGAAAAAAAAATTAATAAAAAAACAAAAGCAATACTTCCAGTGCATATTTATGGACAATCTTGTGATATGGATAGGCTTAAAGAAATCTGTGACAAGTATAGCTTAAAACTAATTACCGATTGTGCACAAAGCACAGGCACACGCTATAAGGGTAGCAGAAAGAACACATTGGGTGAGATTGCTTGTTTTTCATTTTTTCCAACTAAAATACTTGGTTGCGATGGAGATGGTGGAATGGTATTAACTGATGATGAAAATATTGCATCAGCAGTAAGGGCATATAAAATTCATGGGTCGAATATAGATGGGTTTAAAACTTTAAAGAACTATTATAGCAATATTAATAAGACAATGCCATCAAATATTGAATTACATGAAGATAAATATCATAATTACTTAATAGGTTATAATTCAAGGTTAGATGCTATACAAGCAAATCTTTTGAGCAAAAAACTTGATTATATTGATGAATATATTGATAAAAGAAGAAAAAATGCTGATTATTATAATGTTGCATTAGGAAACTCAAAGTTTACTATTCCAAAAGTACCAAATTATTCTTTCCATACTTATTATATTTATGCGTTGCAAGCAAATAATCGAAATGAATGCATGATGAAACTAAAAAGTAAAGGAGTGGCATCAGGGGTATATTATCCAGTACCTTTACATCTACAACCTGCTTTTAATTATTTGGGTTATAAAATAGGAGATATGCCTAATTCTGAGTTTTTGTCATTACATACTTTTGCAATACCAGTATACCCAGAATTAAATAATCAAGAATTAGAATACATCGTTAATGTTATAAATTGTATTTAAATTATGGAGAAACTACAAATGGTTAGAATCATTGCTTTTTATTTACCACAATTTCATGAAGTGCCAGATAATAATAAATGGTGGGGAAAAGGATTTACTGAATGGACAAATGTAAGATCAGCCAAACCAATTTTTACTAATCAGTATCAGCCAAATATTCCATATAAAAAAAATTACTATAATTTACTGCAAAAAGAAACTGTTCAATGGCAAACAGAATTAATGAATAAGTATAATGTATATGCATTTTGTTATTTTCATTATTGGTTTGAAGGTAAAAAAATATTAGAGAAGCCTGCTGAAAATTTATTAAAATGGAAAGATATTAATCAAAAATTTTGTTTTGCTTGGGCTAACACAACATGGGCAAGAACATGGACTGCTATTAATTATAAAGCAACGAGTTGGTATGCAAATGATGGAAAAAATGATAGTAATGATAATGGTATTTTATTAAAGCAAGATTATGGTGACATAAATGATTGGCTTAAACATTATAAGTATTTAAGTAAGTTTTTTAAGGATGAAAGATATATAAAAGTTCTTAATAAACCAATGATACTCATATATGATTTAAAAGATATAACTGATTCTAACGAAATGTTTTCACTATGGACTAATTTGGCAAAGCAAGATGGATTTGATGGTCTACATATTGTATCAATTAATCAAAATAGAAATAAGAATCAGTATGTTGATGCCATAGCACTATATGATAAATACAATAAATATGATAGACATATAATGAGATCAATTTATAATAGAATAGCAAAAAAATTAGGGTTTAAAGTCTTACCAAATATATTAGATTATAAAACTGTCTGGAAAAATATTGCATTAAGAAAAAAATATAATTATGATGCTCCTGTGTATTTAGATGCTTTTGTTAAGTATGATGATACACCTAGAAAAGGGTATTATGCAACATATATTAAAAATGAGTCACCAGAGATTTTTGAAAAATATTTAATGATTCAAATGGAAAAAGCTAATAAAATGAATTGTCAATATATTTTTCTTGATGCTTGGAATGAATGGGGTGAAGGAAATTATTTAGAGCCAGATGAAAGATTTGGTTATAAGTATTTAGAAGCATTAAAAAATTCAGTTGATAATTTTAAGTGTGAATAAGTGTGCATATATATTTTGAAAATTTTAAATTTAAAGATCATATAATATATTCTTTTGAAACATTATTTAGATGCGTTGCAAGTGAAGAACTTGAATTTGAACATGTTTCTAATTCTACACAGTTTAAAACTGGAATATACTATGGAAATTTCTGCCCAAAAGATTTTAAAGGGATAGTGATATTTGAAGGAAGCTTGTTTTCAGAGAGTTATTTGAAAAAAGAAAGTATACCTAGTTTTAATATACATTTGATTGATGATTTACCAGCATTATTTTATTCAAATGGAAGTTTTATTAATAATATATTTTATATTCCAAATGATATAATTCAAGCTACATTTTTTTTTGTAACTGGTTATGAAGAGATTGTAAATTCCAATCTTGAACATGATAACCATTT
This sequence comes from Lachnospiraceae bacterium, assembly GCA_017634065.1. Taxonomy (GTDB): domain Bacteria; phylum Bacillota; class Clostridia; order Lachnospirales; family Lachnospiraceae; genus UBA3633. Next base: position 80,009 of record JAGBOC010000012.1, read on the forward strand.
TAGGTTTTCTGTTAAAAATAGGTTTTTGTATAAGTTTTGTAAGTTTAAAAGAGCTGTAGTAAATGAATATGCAGAGTACCTTTATAGAAAAATAGTTAAATTCGGTTTTTTTGTTAAACCAATCGAAAATAAAGTTTATGCACATGTTTCACATGATGTTGATATTCCTTTTATTACAAATAAGCTGATTAGATGTGTTAATAATCTAATGTCAAATATAGATATGCATTTAATTAATATTATGCACCCAGGAATAAAGTTAATTATTGATATTGAAAAAAAAAATAATATCAAATCCAGCTGGTATTTCATATCAGGTGGAAAACATAAACCTTATGATATGGAATATGATTTATGTAATAAAAAAATATTAGGTTTAATTAATAAATTATATGAATTAAATAATGAAATAGGTTGGCATTATAGTTATGATGCGGCTTTTGATAAAGATGCTTTTATATGTGAAGCTAATAGATTTAAATCAATATTAAGAAGTTCGTTGATTTTTGGAAGGAATCATTTTTTGAGATATAATATCCCTAGGTCTTGGATACAGTATAAAAATTGCCACCTTATATATGATTCAACTTTAGGTTCAGCTGAACATGAAGGATATATTTTTGGAATTTGTACGCCATTTCAATTATTTGATGCAATTGAAGGTAAAAACTTAGATGTCTGGGAACTTCCGCTGATTGTTATGGATGTAACATTACTTTCTAAAGATTATCGAAAATTAAGTTTTGAAGAAGCATTTGATGTCATTAAATATTTTGTTAATGATGTAAAAAAACATAGAGGAGTATTTACAAATCTATGGCATAATTCTTGGCTCAGAGATTTAAGATATAAATTAGATGAAAAGCTTTATAAAGAGGCAATGAATTACATTTCAAAAGAATTGATTTGCATGACTGGAAATGAGATTATAAGTAAGTATAAAGATAATGTTATATATAAATAAGTTTATCAATTTAATAATAAAATGGAATGAGATGATGGAACATTCTTTAAAAAAGAAGAGTGTTTTAGTTTTTGTACTAATAGTAATTTCTTCAATCTTTGAGACATTGGGAGTTACAATAATTTTACCATATGCTTCTGCAATTATAAATCCTAGTCAAATTAGATATAATCCTATTGTCTCAAATATATTGTCCTTATTAAATATAAAACTTGATAATGATTTACAGCTTATTTTCTTATTATCAGTAGGAATTGTAATAATATATGTTGTTAAAAATGTTTTTCTATTAGTATCAGATTATATTCTTTTATCATATGAGAATCAGGTTCAAAAAGAGTACTCTATAAAAATGCTTAGGTCGTATGTATACAAATCATATGAAGAGAATCTAAATATTAATACTTCAGAAGTGTTAAGAGGGATTGGAAATGATGCTACTGCACTTTATTATATAATTCAGGCTATTTTTAAAATAATTGTAAATTCGTTAACAATTCTTTTGATTGGAATTGTTTTATTCATTACTGATTATGTTATGGCTATTTTAGTTGTGATATTATCAGGAATAATATCTTTGTTAATTTTAAAATTATTGAAAGATTCAGTAAGTGTTGCTGGCAAAAAGTTTAACGATTCTATGATGCAACAACAAAAAGCTGCATTACAAATATTGAATGGATATAAGGAATTAACTGTATTAAATCGGAAAGAACCATTTTTAAATTATTATGAATCAACAATGGAAGTTCAACGAAAATCACAATTAAAGTATCGTTTTTTACAAATGATGCCTGTTAGAGTTTTAGAAACTGCTCTAATTGTTGTAATAATAATTAGTATTGAATTTAGGCTTAATTTGGGCATTGATCCTCTATTATTCATTCCTAAATTATCAGTTTTTGCTGTTGCAAGTATAAGATTATTACCACTTTTAAATCAAATTACTGCTAGTAATACTAGTATTTTATATTATTTACCAAGTTTCAATAATGCATATAAAAACTTAAAGTCAACAAATTTTTTAGAGCATAATAAGTTGTCATATAGTAATAAAACATTAACATTTGAAAAAAGTATTGAATTTAGAAATGTATCTTGGAAATATCAAAAGTCTAATAATAATATATTGAATAATATAAATATTTGCATCAATAAGGGAGATGTTGTAGGTATTATAGGACAATCTGGGGCTGGGAAAACAACTTTTGCAGATATTTTACTTGGACTTTTAAAACCAACTAGTGGCGGAGTATATGTAGATAACATATATATTAGTTCAAATTATGAGTCATGGTCAAAGATGTTGGGTTATGTATCTCAAAACATATATTTATTAGATGATACAATTAAAAATAATGTTTTATTTGGACTTAAACCAAATGACGCTACTGATGTAAAATTAATGGACTCTTTAGATAAATCATCATTAAAAGAATATATTGCATCATTAGAAGATAAGGAAAATACTTTAGTTGGAGAGTTTGGAGCAAAGTTATCTGGCGGTCAAAGACAAAGAATTGTAATTGCAAGAGCATTATATAATCATCCTAAAGTTTTAGTTTTAGATGAGGCAACTTCTGCACTTGACAAAGATACTGAAAACTCAATCATTGAGTCCATTGAAAATATAAAAGGAGATATTACTATTTTGATTATTACTCATCATAATTCACTGCTTAAATTATGTAATAGAGTGTTTAAAGTTGAAAATGGCAGTGTAATTGAATGCAATAATAGTTTTAATAGTTAGTTTACTTTTTGAGTTGTAGTATATGGTTAAGAAAATAATATTTATATTTGAAAGAAAATATGGATATGCAACCGATAAAAAATACTTTGGATTTAATTATTACTTATCTAAAGGATTTGAACTTGAAGCATGGTCTTTAGCAGATTGGACATTTAATCATAGTGGTGATGATAAACCCCAAAATATTGATTTATCAGGTTTCACTATATATATCGATAATTATGAAAGTTTTATGCTAAATATCAATAGAGTTCGTAATGATTCATGCATTTTTTTAATTTATCCATATCATGCGTATAATTACATTTCATACATAATTAGAAAGTCAATAAAAAATATAAATAAAGACTTTATAAATATTCTTGAATATGATGTTTACTATAAATATGTTTCGAAAAGTAAAATTGCTTTATTCATATATTATTTTTTCAAAAAAATAGGATCGTTAATTAAAGTAATATTTAGTATTTCACATGGCGTCAAAAACTTTAAAACAAATCTAATTAATTTTTCTGTTAGAGCACTTGGACCACAAATATATAAGTCATATGTTAACATTATACCTTCAAAAGTCTCATTATATTATATGCCATGTTTTAAAGAGGCAATGAATAAGAATAATGTTTTTACACATGCTGAAACCTATGATGATTGGTTACAAGCTAGTGATATTAATAAATATGGAAAATACATTGTATATGTAGATCAAGGACTTCTTGTCAATGACGATCGAATTCGTAATTATCACAAGTCACTTGTTTCTGACAAAAATGAGTTTTATAATTCTTTGATGACATTATTTAATAAGATTCGCGATGATTATGGTTGCGATGTAATAGTAGCTGTGCACCCTAAAGCAATGTACAAAGGAAATGAATTTGGAAGATTTAAGATGATTAGAGGTGAAACTAATACTCTAATTAAACATTCAGTTTTAGTTATTTTTGAAATGTCAACTTGCTTTGGACAAATAATTCTATCTAAAAAGCCTTTTTTAAATATTTATCGAAAAGAGTATTTTAATTATGATAAAAGTCTAAAAAAACTATATGCCTGTATTAATAGTGTTTTAAATTGTAAGCAACTAGATGTGTCGAATAGTGATTCTATTAATAACTATAATGAATATATTTATAATTATTCTGCTGAATCTTATGATAAATTTAAATATGAGTTTATTGTCGATAGATTAAATGATAATAATATATCTACATTTGAAATAATTAGTAGTATTATTAATAAATATAAAAAGATTGATAAGGAGTTAAGTTTTTTATGAAATATTTAGTTGTTATACCAGCGAGAGGGGGATCTAAAGGTATACCTTTAAAAAATATTGCAAATTTATGTGGTAAACCACTTATAAATTATACTCTTGATACGCTACAATCAATAAATATAGATTGTGATATTGTTGTTAGTACTGATTCAAGTATAATTAAAGAAAAAATCAATCACTATAAGTATATAACGATAATTGATAGGCCATCTAATATTAGTGGAGATATTGCAACTACAGAGTCAGCATTACTACATGCACTCAATACTATGGAAAAAGGCAATTGTAAATATGATGCTGTGATTACTTTGCAAGTTACTTCTCCGTTCAGAAAATTAGATACGATTATTAATTGTGTAAATAGGTTTGAATTAAATTTTCCTCAATATGATGCATTACTTACATTAAATGAAACATATCAAGATTTTTGGACTGAAACGAATTACCACTTTTCCAGGTTATATCCTAATAATCCAAGAAGGCGTCAAGACCGTAAACCTATTTATGTTGAAAATGGATTAGTGTATATTACAAGTACAGAATCACTAAAAAGTACTAAATCAGTGTTAGGTAATAAATGTGATGGATTCATTACTGATAGTAATGAATCTTTAGATATTAATGAACAAATTGATTTATTAATTGCCGAATGTATAATGAAGGAGAAATTTTATGTCAATGCTTAAAATAGGTAATAGATTTATTTCAAATAGTGATAAAGTTTATATAATTGCTGAAGCATGTGATAATCATATGGGGAATTTAGATGTTGCTAAAGAAATGTGTTTGAGAGCTAAATTAGCTGGTGCAGATTGTATAAAGTTTCAACATCACTTACTAGATGAGGAAATGTTAAGAGATATACCAAAGTCATCTAATATGGAGATTCCTTTATATGATTTTTTAAAGCTACATGCTTTATCACTTGATGATCATAAGATTCTTATGAATTATTGTAAAGAAATTGGAATACAGTATTTGTGTACTCCATTTAGTTTGAAAGCGGCACAAGAATTGAATGATCTAGGAGTTGATGCATTTAAAATAGGTTCAGGTGAAATGACGGATATTCCTACAATTAGAGAAATTGCAAAGTTTAAAAAACCTATGATAATATCTACAGGTATGTGCACTTTTAGTGAGATTGAAAGAACTTATAAAGTTTTATGTGAGAGTGACATTGATTTTGCATTTACAAATTGTGTATCTGAATATCCACCTAAATATGAAGATTTGAATTTAAATGTTATTAGTTTAATGAAAGAAAAATTTCCTAATGCAATTATTGGACATTCTGATCATACTCCAGACATTTTTACTTGTTTTTCTGCTGTAACTCTAGGGGCAAAAATTATTGAGAAACATGTAATTTTAGATAAAATGGTTTCTGGCCCAGATCAAAGTGTTTCAATTGATTTTAATGAATTATATTATTTGGTTAATGGAATTAGAAAAATTGAATGTTCACTTGGTAGTATTAAAAAAGTTAATGAAAATGAAAAAGAGATTAGGGAATGGGCGTTTAGAAGTATTGTTACAACAAGAAAAATTAAAAAAGGTGAAACTATTTCAAAAGAAATGATTTGGTCGAAAAGACCAGGAACTGGAATTCCTTCTTTTAAAATGGATGAAATAATAGGTAAAACAGCATTAAATGATATTGATGAAAATGTTTTGCTAAAGTATGATGATTTTATGTGAGGTGTAAATTGAAAAAATTATTGTTTATAACTGGTTCTAGAGGTGAGTGGGGATATATTAGGCCCATATTAAGGTTAATTAATAAACGAAAAGATGTTGAATATAAATTATTGGTAACGAATATGCACTTGTTACCACGAAATGGTAATTCCTATAAAGAGATTCTTGATGATGGTTTTAAAATTGACTATGTTGTAAATATGTCAATTGATGGATATAATCATTATACTCATGCAAAATCATTAGGCATATGTTTAACTTCAATTCCAGATATTGTTTATGTCGAAAAGCCTGACTGGATAGTTCTTGCTGGTGATAGAGGAGAACAGCTAATGGGCGCAATTACAGGTGCATATACTTATACACCTACAGCTCATATTCAAGCTGGTGAATTATCTGGAAATATTGATGGTATGACTAGACATGCAATTGGCAAACTTGTGCATTTGCATTTTGCCGCAAATGAGGATGCAGCTAGTCGACTAAAAAAATTAGGTGAAGAAGATTTTAGAATTTTTAATGTGGGTGCACCTCAAGTTGATGAAATGGTACAGGCAAAATTTTCCGATTTAAGTTATATTGAAAATAAATACTCTTTAAATTTGAAAAATGGTTATTTTTTGGTTGCACTGCATCCAGTTACTGAAGAATCAAGCATGGCTGGAGAACAAGCTAAAATCTTAATTAAAACTTTAAATGAGTATAGTCTGCCTAAAATAGTAATAATGCCAAATAATGATGCTGGGTCAATATTAGTTGAAGATGAAATAATCAAGAATAAAATTGGTGAGTACCACCTTTTTTCAAATTTAAAAAGAGAAGATTATTTAGGTTTGCTGATGAATGCAAAATGTTTAATAGGGAATTCTAGTTCTGGATTATTAGAAGCTCCTACATTTAAAGTTCCAGCTGTTAATATTGGAAGAAGACAAGATATGCGTTTTAGAGGGATAAATGTAATAGATACAGATTTTAATATTGAAAATATTAAGTTAGCAATTAACAAAGCAGTTTCAAATGAGTTTAAGTTATTTTTAAATGAAAAGTGTGTAAATCCATATGGAGACGGGCACTCATCTGAAAGAATATTAGATATACTTTTAAATACTAAAATTGATGATAAATGGCTAATTAAAAAATTAACATATTAAAATTGTGAGGGAGTATGAATAAATTTTGTATAACAAAAAGTTTTTCAGTTTTAGAAACAATTGAGTTTATTTCAAATAATAATGAAAGAGCAGTTTTTGTTTGTGATGATTGTAATAAAATAATTGGTGTTGTAAGTCAAGGAGATATCATTAGAGCACTAATTTCTGGAATAAGTGTTTATCATAACATTAAAGATATTATGAACATCAATTTTCTGTATATAAAAGAATACAATCTGCAAATTGCATATAATTTGTTCAAAACAAAGAACATAACCATTTTACCAGTTATTAATGATAACTATGAGATTTTGAATATTATAACTATTAATGATATATATAATTTTTTGGAAGAAAAATGTTTATAAAAAATATGAAAAAAATACTATTAGTTAATTTTTCAATTTCAAATGGTGGAGATTATTTGATTGAAGAAAGAATGAAAAAACTATTTGAATATTATTTTAAGTATGACACTATATATACTATCAATGGGTATAAGACTAAAGAAATTGATTTTAATAATTATGATGTTGTTATTTTAGGCGGTGGGCCATATTTTGATGATAGAATAGTTAAAGAATTGTTTATTCCATTATTTGATTTTGACAAGATAAAAATACCAGTACATTTATTTGGTTGTGGAATTTATGGAAACAACTGTTCTAAACATGCAATTTTTAATAAACGTTTTAATAGTATTACTTTAGATTTTTTTAATAATATAGTAAAAACTGGTGGAACATTAGGGTGCCGTGATGTTATAACTTACACGGTAATGAAAAATAATGGATTGAATAATGTATATTTAACAGGATGCCCTGCATGGTTTGATATTGATAATATAGATAGAGATTTTAGTTTCGTTAGAAATAAAAGTTCAGTAAAAAGAATTGCAATCTCTGATCCAGGGTTAACTAAAAATCAAGATGAACAACGAACTAGGGCATTGCAAACTATATCCGTGATTAAAAAAATTAATACTATATTTCCGGATTCCGCTATACTGTTCTCGTTTAATAATGGTATAGAAACTAAATATTCTAGTGAGTGTAATAATATAATATTTAATTATTTAAAAGAGAACAATATAGAAGTAGTTGAATTAGTTAATTCAGCGAAATTATTTTCAAAATATAATAATGTTGATTTGCATATTGGATTCAGGGTACATTCTCATATTTATTCATTAAGTAAAAGAATTCCAAGTATTTTGATTGAAGAAGATATTCGAGGTTTTGGAATGAATGAAACTTTTGGATTACCACATTTGCTATCGTTCGATGAAAATATGATGAATAAAAATACATACTCGCCAAATGAAACTTTATGTTTAGAAATTGAAAGTTTAATAAATTATTTTGATTATACTAACTATTTTTCATTTCAAAATGTGTTTTCATACTTAGACTATTTTTTTTATAATGTTTTAAATAAATGGTTTAGTGTTCTAATTAGGTAATTTTATGAAAGAGATTAAAGTAATAATGTATCACTATATTAGGCCTATAAAAAATGGAAAGTTTAAAGGACTAAAAGGTTTAGAAGTAAAAGAATTTGATAACCAAATCAAATTTTTAAATGAGAATTATAATATTATTAATTATGATGATTTTTGTTCTAAATTATTAAACAATAATATTCAGGGTGATGAAGTTTTATTAACATTTGATGATGGGTATATTGATCACTATTCTTATGCGTTTCCTATTTTGAAAAAGTATAATGTTTCTGGTGTGTTTTTTGTCAATTCACTTCCGGACGAAAATGTTGTTATGGATGTTAATAAGATACAATTGATTTTTGGTTACTATGATTATGATATGACTAAAATTAAAAGTGTCTTTTTAAAAGAATTCTCTGACATCGATAGTAATTTTGATACTAATAATATATTGGAACTTAAAAAAAAATGGTATTTACCTAATAAATTTGACAATGCGAATATTATTTTTTGGAAGAGATTATTACAAGTTGGATTAAAAAAAGAAATCAGAAATTTGGCTTTAAAAAATGTATTTAATGAAATATTTGGTGATGAAAAAGATGTCGCTAAAGATTTTTATTTGAATATTAAACATATAAAAGAAATGTATTCTAATGGAATGTCGTTTGGATTACATACGCATAGTCACGTTTTTTTAGGTGAATTGAAAGATATTTCTAATATAAAAGATGAAATTGTAAAAAATATCAATTACCTAAATGAGTATATTAATATGAATTATCTTTCAATAAATTATCCATATGGTAACTATGATTCCAATGTTTTAGATGTTGCAAAGTCATTAGGAATTAAAATTGGGTTTACTACTGAATGGGGGGGGTAACGATAAAGAGTGACTTGCTAACTTTGCCAAGATACGATACTAATGATTTTACAAAGGTATAATATATATATTGTTTGACTTAATATAAAAATAGGAGGTGTATATTGTTTAAAAAAAACTGTTTGGAAGGGAGTAATTTTCATATTATTTATATAATAATATATTTGATTTGTCTGTTTCAATCAATTTTGTATGTTTTTCTTTTTAACAATAATTTTTTAAATTTGATTAGTCATTATACTTCCCACAATGAAATAGGGGTAGATTATTTTGGGCTATTAGTTCGGAATTTTGATTCACCAATATCTACGTCTCATCCATATCCGCCATTATCGTATTTGTTTTATAAAATTCTATCAATTATATCATTTGCAGATTCAACTTATATATATGAAAAACATCAGTTAATTGTTTTTATATTTATGATATTATTTCTATTACTCATTTCATTTGTTATTATCAAAGATAATTTTTTTGAAAATAATTACAGATTTTTAAACTTATTTATTATTTTATCCTTATTGAATTATAATGTTTTAGGAACTATATTTACTGGAAATCTTTCTTTAGTAACATTACCTCTTTGTTTATTTTATTATTATTATTATAATTCCAAGAATAAATTCTTACATGAACTATCACTTATATTTCTTTCAATTGCTTTTGGACTAAAATTAACACCTATAATATTTTGCTTTACATTGTTGTGGAATAAAAATTATAAAAGTTTTTTACGTTTAATGATTTATTCTTTAATATGTTTATTTTTCCCTTTGCTTTTATTTAAAAATGGAAATGGTTTATTTGAAAATGCGAAGAGTATTTTAAATGCAATTATTGGTTATTCTAATTATCAATATGGATTTTTTGGCGGAGGAGAATTATTTTGGTACTTTTCAAAAATATTGAATCACTTTAACATAAACTTGGACATTACTATTTTTTCGCAGATTGTTTCAAAAGTATTATTATGTTTATTAATAATTTGTTCTTTTATCTCTAAGAATAGAACAATTAAAATTTCTGCGTTAGTATATTCACATATTTTAATTGGTCCAATGTTGACACATACAGGCGTTATTTTCGTTATACCATTATTAGCTATGATTATTGACAAAAATAAAAACTTATATTTGTTTTTATTATTCGTTTTTACGAATGTTCCTATGAGATTTTTGATTTCAGGAATGTTTAAAGGTCATTTAGAATATATTATACATTCAATGTTTTTGGAAATAATAATATATTTAATATATATATATATTGTTTGATACTTTAAAGTATTTGAAATCCAAATATAGTTAATTATTTATTAAATGTGAGGAGTTTATGCATATTTGTGTTCTTGGCAGAACTGGATATTTAGGAAATAAGATTATTGATGCCTTAATTAAATCCAATAATCAGATTATTTGCATTTGTAGAAAAGATTCTAAATCTGAAAAAAAATTTAAAAATGAAAAAAATGTAACATATGTTGTGTCTGACTATATAGTTTTAAGAGACCTTTTTAAAGATATGAGGTTTGACTGTATTATCAATGCCTCATGTACTTATATGAAAAATGCAAGAATTGATGATGTTGTAGAATCAAACCTTATATTTCCGATGAGAATTTTGAGTTTGGCTGTTGAAAATTATTATGGTATTAACTCAAATTATAACAATTATTCGAAAATTTTAAATCATAACGATAAACAATTGAGATTTATCAGTATTGGAACTGGGCTTCCAAATAACTTCAATTTGTATACATATACTAAAAAGCAATTTAATAGACTTGGACATTTTTTTTCAAATGAATATGGAATGGAATTTATTAATTTGGAATTGGAAAACTATTTCGGTGAAAATGAGCCAAAAAATAGATTTCTTCCATCGGTTATAGAGAAACTTAAAAATAATGAAGATATTCCACTTACTCAAGGTGAACAGTTAAGAGATTTTGTTTATGTAAATGATGTTATTAACGCAATTTGTTTGTTGGTGAATAAGAAACAAGTACCACCTTATATGGATGTGCCACTTGGGTCTGGAGATGCGCCATCAATAAAAGAATTAGTTACTTACATAAAGCGAATAATGAAGTCGAAATCTAATCTTCAATTTGGAAAAGTACCGCTTAGACCTAATGAGCCATCATCTTATGCAAATCTTGCAATGTATAATATGCTTGGAGGTAAGATTGAGTATAGTTGGAAAGAGGGTATCTGCAAAATGCTTCAAGAGGAAGGAATATTATGAAAATATTAATCAATGGTGGATGTGGATTTTTAGGAAGTAATTTGGCATCTTATGGTATTCAAAATGGTTATGATATAACTTTATTTGATAATATGAGCAGAATTGGAACATCAAGAAATCTTGAATGGCTTAAGAGTCTCGGGAATGTCAATTTTATTGCTGGTGATACAAGAAATAAAAATGATGTTGAGACTGTAATAAAAAATGGTCAGTTTGATGCGATATTTCATCTTGCAGGACAAGTTGCAATGACTACTTCAATAGATAATCCATATAAAGATTTTGAAACAAATGTGTGTGGTGCAATAAATGTCCTTGATAGTGTAAGAAAATATAGTCCGCATACACATATTTTGTTTTCGTCAACAAATAAAGTTTATGGAGATCTTGAATACTTAACTTATATTGAAAATGTAAAAAGGTATGAATGCATAGAATATCCTAATGGATTTGCAGAAAATATATGTCTTGATTTTCGTAGCCCTTATGGATGTTCTAAAGGTTCTGCAGACCAATACATGCTTGATTATTATCGAACATTTGAAATAAAAACTACAGTTTTCAGACATTCATCTATGTATGGCAGTAGGCAATTTGCTACATATGATCAAGGCTGGGTAGGTTGGTTTGTTGCGAAGGCAATTGAGCAGAAAAAAGATAAAAATGCTAGTGCATTTACTATTTCTGGCGATGGGAAACAAGTTAGAGATATATTAAATAATTTAGATATGATAAATCTTTATTATTCAGCAATTAAGAACACAGATAAAGTTTGCGGTAAAGCATATAATATTGGTGGAACTATGAAAGAGTCTTTGTCGCTTTTAGAACTTTTTGATATTTTAAATGATATGTTAGGCATTAAAATTAAATACACAAAATTACCTTGGCGATTTTCAGACCAGAAAGTGTTTGTAGCTGACATAACAAAAATTAAAAATGATATTGGATGGGAACCTAAAGTAACAGCAATAGAAGGAATATCTAAAATGATAGACTGGGTAAAGGAAATTTAAATGGAACTTTCAGTAGTGCTTCCAGCATACAATGAAGCAGAAAATTTAAAAATAATATTACCAAAAATTAACGAGGAAATTTTAAAGTTAAACATTGAATACGAAATAATTGTAATTGATACTATAGAGAAAATGGATAACACTGACGAAGTATGCAGATTAAATAATGCAATTTATATTACTCGTGAAGGTGGAAATTATTATGGCGATGCTATTCGAACAGGAATTAATAAAGCCAATGGGAAGTATATACTCATTATGGATGCAGATGGTTCACATGATCCTTGTTATATAATTGATGTTTACGATAAAATAGTTAATGAAAAACTTGATGTAGTTGTAGGGTCGAGATATTGTAAAGGCGGTAAAACTGATAATAATATCATACTTAAATTAATGTCTTGGTCGCTGAATTTTACTTATAAAATTATTTTTTCTTTAAAAATAAATGATTGCTCAAATAGTTTTAGAATGTATAATTCATCTAAATTAAAATCTTTAGAACTTGAATGTACGAATTTCGATATAGTAGAAGAAACCCTTATTAAACTTCAGTTTATATATCCAAGCATAAGATTTGGAGAAGTGCCAGTTCATTTCAAAAAAAGAGATAAAGGCGTAAGCAAGAGAGATTTGGTATTGTTCATTTTTAGTTATGTGTTTACTATTTCAAGATTATTAAAGATTAGAAAAAGTATTAAGAATTAAACAAAGTGTTCAACATATTGAGTGACTATAGTGAGAACTATATAGTATTTACATTTAGTTTTAATTATTCTAACATAATAACTCAAGTTTTAGTTTTATAATATTTTTCTAAAGATTGAAATGCTAATTGCAATTAAAATTAAGTCAATTGGATTAAATTTATTTGACTATCTCATTGACTTATATTTAGACTTCATATAACAATCAAGGATTATTTATAAATATATTATGAAACACTTTATGTATAGAAAAAAAAAGTAAATATTTTTTTTATAAAAAGTATTTTACAGCTGAGAATATTAGAACTTTATTTTTTTTGTATAATTATTTTTGTTTTGGTAATTAATAGTTTAGTTGAGCAGACATTTACCTTTTCAACTTTAATAGATACTATACTATTATTTTTAATAATTTTGCTGTTTTTCTGATCATATTGCTACTTTAATTAATCGACAAATTCAGAATTAATATGAAGACTTTGCGAAACTGACAGATGATTATACTGAATTAGTAAATAAATATCAACTCTCAAATTTAATAAAATATGATATTAATGATTTTACTTGTTATTACCATATGAATTGATAGGAAATGTACGAGAAAATGATGAAATAATTATCAATGATACAAATGGAAAAATGTATGACCTGCCAAAACAAGTTTGTGACAATAGTAGTTATATATATGAAGTTCATAAAGGGTCAGTTGTTTATAATAGTATAAATATAAGACTTGATGATATTAAGTTTGAAAAACATAATATTACATTATTCACTTCTAGAACGCACTATTTTGATTCTTTAATTTCTAATCGTGCTTGTGATTTAGTTTTAAAAGATCGACGTTCAATAAGAGAGATATTTGAACTAGGACCTTATATTAAACCACTTAATCTTTCTAAAATGTCTAATCATATTGGGTTTAACGGTTTAGTTATAACTAGTGATGGCTATATACTATTAATTAAAAGAAGCCGTGATGTATCAGTAGCTAAAGGTATTCTTGCTACTAGCATTTTAGCTTCGCTAAAAACTAAATATGCAATAGATAAAAATAGTTTTGATTTCACTTTATATGGACTTGCAAACTCTATACGCCATGAGGTTTATGATGAGCTAAATATTGACTTATGCAATATTTCTGATGATGATTTAATAAATGGAATTAAGTTTTTTTATAGATACCTTATTGAGCGTGGTAAACCATAGTTTTTTGTTTGTTACAATATCCCTTATGCTGCGGATAATTTAACAGATTTTTTTATAAAAATGATGTTTCAAATGATGAATTTATTGGATATGAAAAAGAAGTTAAAATGAAGAAAGATGGCAGTAAAGTTTTATTTTTTAAACTTGATGAGCTAATGAACTATTGCCTATTACCAGTAAAGAATAGTGACAACTTAGCATATAAATGCGATAAACTAATGATATTTGTATAACTTATGAAATATCACCAAGTGTTCTATTCGTATTATTATTTGTCGAATTTTTAGTTGATAGTTTTAGTATTTCATAGTTTTTAGATTTAGTAGTATAAATTAATTTTTTTAGTTAAATTGAATTCTATCTGAATGGAGGGAAAATATGAATATTGTTATTTCAAATCAACTAAAAAATTTTGCAAAAATGTGTCATATAGAAAGTTATAATGAAAGCAAACAGTTTGAATATTTTATTAATTATATTATGTTAAAACAATATATTACATTTGATGTTAATAATCTAGGGCTAATATCAACTGGAAATAACGCTCCTGGGATTGATGGGATAGGGATTATCATTGACGGACAATTAGTTTTTGGCCCAGATGATGTTAAAACTTTGTTCAAAGAAAGCATAAAAAGGAAAATAGAAATAATATTTATTCAGTCTAAGACATCGGAGCACTTTGATTTGAGCTGTTTTTCTGTATTTTGTGAATGTGTAGATTGCGTTATTGAAGGTAGAAAGTCAGACAATGATACTGAAGAATTAGAGAGTTATATTGATGCGATAAAAGAGATATATAACAATTCTTCATTATTTGCTAATAGACCCAATATTAAGTTGTTATATGTAACAACTGGTGATTATAAAAATGATGAGAATTTTGAAAGAATAAAAACTAATAATATTGAAAAGCTTAAATTTAAAAAATTGTTTTCTAATATTGAAATTCGATTATTAGGCGCTGATGATATTGATAAAGCGTATGAAAATATCGGCAAGGAAAATAGCTGTGAGATTTCTACTATTGCAAAATTATCTCAAAGTGATTTTGAAACATGTGGTAACTTCGTTGTAGCTTTACTTAATTTTTCAGAATTTAAGAAAGTTATTTGTGATGATACTAATAGTTTAAAAGAAATATTTGAAGATAATATTCGAGGATATTTGCAAAATGAAACGCAACCAAATAAATCAATGATGGAAACAATTAATACTGGGAAGGGGAAATCGTTTTGTTTATTAAATAATGGTATTACAATTGTTGCTAATAAAGTGAGAGAAACTGGCAATAAAATTTATTTAGAGAACTATCAAATCGTTAATGGCTGTCAAACAAATAATGTTCTGTATGAAAATATTGACAATGAACATATTAATGATATCAGGGTATTAGTTAAAATGATTGAAACTAGTGATGATGATTTTGTAAAAGAAATTGTATGCTCAACCAATAATCAAAATAGTGTTGATATTGAAAACTTAGAAGCATTACGAAAATGCAACAAAGAATTAGAAAAGTATTTTGAAGCATTGAGTGAAAAGTATAGTCACAAAGTCTATTATGAACGACGAATTAACCAGTATAAAAATGATATAAGCAAAGAAATGCAAAAAATAAGTATTGAAATGCTAGCTAAATCATACTATAGTGTTGTATTAGAAAAACCAGAAATTGTAGCGAGCAATTATGGTCAGATTAGAGAACATTTTGGAATTGATATTTATACTGAAGATTTAAATAAAGATTTATATTATATTTCTGGATATTTATTTATGAGAGTAATTGAAAGACTGGATGCAAAAAAAATTGATGTTAAATTAAAAAAATATAGATTTCATTTAATGCTTTTAATTAAGCGTTTATTAAAGAAAAATAATGATATTGATATTTTTTGTAATAATTTAAATGATATAATGAATGTATTAGACAACGATAAATTATTTGATCAATTGTTTGATAAAAGTGTTAGTATTGTAGATAAATTTCATAATGAAAACAAGGATATTGCAAGAAAGTTAACTGAAAAAAGAAGTACAACGGATACTTTAATTAGAATAGTAGAAAATGCTTAATGTATAAATGATACAATTTATTATTAAAAACTATTTAAAAAAACTAATATAGAAGTTATTAAATTTATGTTACATTACATTGCATGTACTTTTAAGATTAACGAAAATATAAAATGCTTATTGAGAAACACACAAATCATACTCTTACACAATTTTAATATTCTTGACATCATAATTTAGCAGCTTTGTGTCTCTAGTACATAGTGTAAGGTCTTCATAGATACTTTTGGAGATAAGTAGTTTATCAAATGGGTCTTTATGAATAATGTTATTACTTTTTAACTTTACATTTCTAATATTAAATATATGTGTTACTTTTATTGGGAGAAAATCAAATTCTAGTTCTTCACAAAGTTTTGCAAATTGTTTTTCATTCACAGGGATTTTACCTGGGTTTTTACACTCTTTATTGCGACTTCCCATATAGAAGCAACACTTACAAATATTCTGTTGTCTAGATTTTCTAACTGGATTATAAAATTATCGTCAAGTTTTTTCTTGTCACTCATCGCAAATATAGCTATATTTGTATCAATTAAAATATTCATTTTCATCATCACTACTTTCAAACATTTCTACTATTTCGTCATCCATCTTTTTTCAATCTTCACCTGATACGTCAAATTTTATTTTCCCTTCTGCGATAAAATGTTTTCTTTTCCTTTTATAACCATTTATTGTAAATGGCAAAGTTTTTAAGTTTATTACTTTTTCTATAAAAGCATTGACTGCAGATGAGACTGTCATGCCCATTTTAGCACATATTTCTTCAAACTTTTTCTTTGCAGTATCATTAACCCTAACAGTTATGCTTGAATTAAGTGTTTTTTTGTCTTTATTTTTTCTAGAGTTTAATTTAAACCATTATTACTTCTACTTATATAATGTAACTAATCTTTTTGTATTAATATAACACCTGTATTACACGACTTACAAATTTTAATCTTCTATATTAATATTTGCAAATATGGATATAATAAAAATATAAAACTTATTTATAATACTTTGTGTATTTTAAAAGTTATGGGCTATATTGTACTGATGGGAAATATAGGATTATAATGCATTATGTTTATAAGGATGCCTAAGATTAATAGTATATTAATTAATTAATTATACTATAATTTGTTTCGCAAATGTGATATAGTTAATGTGTCAACAAGTTTAAAATAACGAGAAAAATCTATGTGAGGTAAGATAAATGAGTATTGAGAATATGCTGGACGATTTTATTAATAGTAATCACCATAAAGTCGTTGCTATTGATGGACCATGGGGTTGTGGGAAAACAACAGTAATATATAGATTTATTAAAAAATATGAAAAAAAATTTAAGATTTCTTATGTTTCATTATTTGGTAGTAATAATATTGATGAAATTAATACAAAATTATATTATTATAATAATAGAATAAAGAATAAAGTGCTAAATGGGATATCTGTAATATCTAAAGCGATAGATGTTGTAGCATTAAAATCAATAAGGGTATCAAGTGTGTTAGAAAACATTCTTAATTTGCATAGCAAGAATATAAAAGTTATTAAAAATATTGTTATTTTTGATGATTTTGAACGAATGTCCCAAATAGGTTATGACGAAATAATGGGATACTTTAACAATTTAATTTTCCAAGGGTGTAAAATAATTTGTGTTATGTCATCAAATAATATTTTTCTTCCTGAAAAAGATAAATATGAAAGATTTAAGGAAAAAATTTTTGATAGAGTTTATAAAATTGATATCTTTAATAATAACATATTTAATGAACTCTTTTCAGACCTTAATATTAATGGTATTGAAAAGAATTATTATCTATTCAATAATAATATAAGACTGGCAAATAAAGTTAAAGAATTATATTTAAGAATTAGCAATCATGTAAATTCAAAGAACATAAGAATTGTTCGAAATGATGAATATTTGCTTTTTTTAGCATGTATTTATTCAGTTTTGTCAATCTTTGGCATCAATACTATAGAAGAACTTTGTAATAATTTTTTGAAAGATAGTAATAATGATATTTCTGATATTAAAAAATCTTATAATTATTATGATATGCTCATTAGGAGTAGCTTTGCAACATTTTATGATGAAGTATTAATTACTAATTTAAGAAAAATGTTTAATATCCCAAATGTTTCTAAAGAATTACAGTTAACAGGTTTTTTGGATTTACTTAAATCAGTTATTAAAATTTTGATACGTGATGATTTTTCAGACTTTGATTATTTTTTTTATGCTAGTAAAGATAATGACTTCAAATATTTAAATAAGGAATTTTTTTATTTATCTGATGATGAAAAAAAGAATTATTATGATGAATTCATAAGCTTAATTTGCAAAAAACAAGTTAAATGGAGTGAAAATTTAACAAAATGTTTTTGTGACATTTGTTTGTACTCAAATTTGGATATATCTGAAAAAATACTTGATCACATTGCGGATTGTATTCTTTGTTGCGAAGAAAAAGAAAACAAAAAACTTAATTTTTTTGATTTAATTTCAATGCGGTTGGAGTCCAATACTAGTTTTAAGTTTTCTAAAAATAAAGATGTTTTAGTTAAACTAAAAGAGGCATATACTAAACAAAACTCTGTTAATTTACAGAATAAGTTTGATATTGCTGCAACTAATGCTGAATATATTGACTTAGCTGGATTTTTATCTTTTGATTATAAAGATAATTTATGGTTAATTGAAAAACTAAAAAATAACAATTATTATTTGCCTAATTTATGCGATTCGATTACTTTTGAGCAATGGAAATATTGTCATGTTTTATCTAGATTTTTATCAAATACAGAACTAAAGTATGATTATATTAAATTGTTAATAAATTTAGTAAATAATAATAAAGAAAACTTCAGTTTAAATGATAGAGTATTGACTTTGCTTGAAGTTGTTTGTAATATTCATTTTAATTCGTTAGAAGATTTTTATAATAGTAATTGTTTCAAAAATACAGTTAATTTATTCAAGTAATAACATATAGTTAAATTTATTAAAAAACAAAAAATTGAACTTGACAAAAACATAAAATTAAATTATAATATTTGTTAATGGAAACTGAATATTATAAAAGAATAATTGACGATGAAATTGATTTTAGGCTAAAAACTTTTGGTGCAGTTCTTATAACTGGGCCAAAATGGAGTGGAAAAACTACTACCGCTGAGCAGAGGGCTAAAAGTATAATCAGATTTCAAGATCCAGATAAGATAAAAGGATACATTGAAACTGCAAAAGTAAAGCCATCACTTCTTTTAAATGGAGCATATCCAAGACTAATTGATGAGTGGCAAATTATACCTTCGGTTTGGGATGCGGTTAGATTAAGCGTAGATACTGAAAAGAATAAAGGAATGTATATCTTAACAGGATCTAATTCTACTGATGGTAAAGACAATATGCATACTGGGATTGGCAGGATAAGCAGAATTAAAATGTATCCAATGAGTTTGTATGAATCAAAGGACTCTAATGGCAAAGTGTCGCTTTCTGAGATTTTTAATGATGAAAAATATAATTTTGATGGTGTTCATTCAGAATTAAGTGTTGAGGAACTAATATTTATTACTTGTCGTGGTGGACTACCTGAAGCAGTAATTGCAAGAGATGATGATTCAAAATTATATATTTCCAAGGATTACATTAATAGCATATGTATTTCTGACATTAATACTGTCGATGGAGTAGATAGGAATGTATTACTGGTTAGAAATTTACTAAGGTCATATGCAAGAAATGTTTCAACAATTGTAAAAAAAACAAAGTTAAAAGCAGATTTAGAAAATGAGTTTCCAACATTGTCAATGCCTACATTAGATTCTTATCTAGGCGCATTAGCAAAATTATATGTGATAGATAATGTTGAAGCTTGGAACACAAATATAAGGTCTAAAACTTCAGTTTCGTCATTACCAAAAAGAATTTTTACTGATCCATCATTTGCTGTTGCTAGCCTCGGACTTAAGCCACAAGACTTTTTGCTTGATTTGAATACATTTGGTTTTTTATTTGAAAACTTATGTATAAGAGATTTAAAGATTTATTCAAATCATATGAATGGAGAAGTAGGTTATTATAGAGATAGAACTGGACTTGAAGCGGATATAGTTTTAACTATTGATAATAATAACTATGCTTTAATAGAATGTAAATTAGGAAGTGATGGTATTGAAGAAGGTGCAAAACATCTTTTGAAGATTGAAACATTAATTAAAGAAAAAAAGATAAAAGTACCAACATTTAAGATGATTCTAACTGGTGGGAATATAGCATATACACGTAAAGATGGTGTTCATGTTGTTCCAATATCTTGCCTTGGACCATAATAGTTTTGATTTTTTAGTTATTTAAACGATTCTAATATTTGCAGAATCATAATTTATTAATTTTATATCCTTAGTACAAAATGTTAGTTTTTCACATATGCTTTGAGAAATTAATAGCTTATCAAATGGGGCTTTGTGTATAAATTTGCTATTTTTTAGTTTTAAGTTTCTGATATTTAATAAATGTGATGCCTTGATTGGGAGAAAATCAAATTCTAGTTCTTCACAAAGCTTTGCAATTTTTTTCATCCATAGGTATTCCTTCATAGTCGTGTTTGACATACTTTATGGCAACTTCTAATATGTAATATACCCGATTAATATTTTAAAATATACCCGTTTTATATTGCTAAATATGACCGATTATTGATTTTTTTTATTAGATATGTTATAGTATAACCATGGGAATAATATATAAAGAACGTATTATAGATAAAAAAATTATAGATTATTTAAACTTATTTGGGGCAATACTTATCAGTGGACCAAAGTGGTGTGGCAAAACAAGTACAGGAGAGCACCATGCAAATACTTCTTTCTTTTTGTCAGATCCAAAGGGAAACTTTTCAAATAAGAATTTGGCAAGTGTTGAACCATCACTTGTTTTACAAGGTGAAAAACCAAGGTTGATTGATGAATGGCAAGATGTGCCAGCAATTTGGGATGCGGTTAGATTTGAAGTAGACAGATTAAGTCAAAATGGTCAATTTATATTGACCGGTTCTTCTACACCAAAAAGGAAGGGAATAAAGCATAGTGGTGCAGGCAGAATAGCAAAAATTAAGATGAGAACTTTATCGCTGTATGAACAGGGTTTTTCTAGTGGTGAAGTTTCATTAAAAGTATTGTGTGAAAACGGTGTCAAAAATTTAGTATCAAAAGAACTTAGCATTACTGATTTAATTAATTATATTATTATAGGTGGATGGCCAGCAAACTTAAATAATAAAGATAATATTAACACTAAAATAGCAGAACAATACATTAATTCTGTGTTAGATGAAGAAAGCTTCAAATTTGATGGTAAAAGAAGAAGTACTACAAAGTTTAAACTATTACTAAAATCTATAGCACGAAATGATAATACAATGGTTAGCATCAAAACATTAAATAAAGATATTAGTAATGTTGAAAACGGCAATGTTAGTGAAGAAACAATATCAGAATATATTGATATCTTAGAAAGATTGTATTTAATAGAAAACATTGAACCATTTTCACAAAAAGTAAGGTCAAGGACAAGAGTTCGCATAAGTCCTAAAATTAGATTTGTCGACCCATCTATTACTTGTGCATTGTTAAATGTAACAAAGGATAAATTGTTAGGAGATTTAGAAACATTAGGAATTTTATTTGAAAGTTTATGCTATAGAGATTTACTTACTTATGCTGACAGTAATGATTATAAAATATATCATTACCATGATTATGAAAACAATGAAATTGATGCTATTTGTGAATTGAATGATTCGAAATATGTTGCAATTGAGATAAAACTTGGAGCCAACCAAATAGAAAATGCTGCGAAATCACTTATTAAATTTAAAAATAAAGTTGAGTCTGATGGCAAAGAACCGCCAAAAAGATTGATAGTTTTGTGCGGATTATCAAATGCAAGTTATAAGAGACCTGATGGAGTTGAAGTTGTAGCTATTAATCATTTGAAAGATTGAGATTAAAGCGAGAGAATTATACTATTATGATATTCTTAACATCATAGTTTAGTAGTTTTGTATCTTTCGTATAAAAAGTTAATTCTTCACATATGCTTTGTGAAATTAATAGTTTATCAAATGGGTCTTTATGTATAAATTTGCTATTTTTTAGTTTTAAGTTTCTGATATTAAATATATGTGATGCCTTGATTGGAAGAATATCAAATTCAAGTTCTTCGCAAAGTTTTGCAAATTGTTTTTCGTTCATTGGAATTTTGCCTGGGTTCTTTATACTTTTTATTGCGACTTCCCATATAGAAGCAACACTTACAAATACTCGGTTGTCTAGATTTTCTAACTGGCTTATAAAATTATCATCAAGTTTCTTCTTGTCACTCATTGCAAATATAGCTATATTTGTATCAATTAAAATATTCATTTTCATCATCACTACTTTCAAACATTTCTATTATTTCATCGTCCATTTTTTGCCACTCTTCATCAGACACATCATTAAACTTTCCTTCTGCGATAAAAAGTTTTCTTTTTCTTTTATAACCATTTATTGTAAATGGCAAAGCTTTTAAGTTTATTACTTTTTCTATAAAAGCATTGACTGCAGATGAGACTGTCATGCCCATTTTAGCACATATTTCTTCAAACTCTTTCTTTGCAGTATCATCAACCCTAACAGTTATGCTTGAATTAAGGTTTTTTTTATCTTTATTTTTTTCTAGAGTTTTATATAAACCATTATAACTTATACTCATATTTTGCCTCCTATAATGTGTAAAACGTGTATTACTTGTCTTACAATATTTTACATTTTATTTAATAATTTGTCAATATCAATATTTGAAAAATAAATAGTTTTTAATTTTAACATGTTAGTTATAGACACTGAATTAATAAATGTAAGTTAGAATAATTATTAAATTATTAATAATAGTTATAATTATAAAGTAAAATTATAAGCTGGAAATGAATTAAATTAAATGAAATAGACTATTTTTCTTGCTAAATAATTGCAAGTATACTACAATTAAGATTAGCAGATTAAGTAGAAAGATTGATTTATTGCAAGAGTTTTCCAAATAGGGAACCATTAACTATTTATGATGTTGCTGAATAGCACCATAAATAATATATAACAAATTAATACATGGGAGTTAATGTCATGTTTAAAATGATTAAAACAAATAAATATGATAAATTAGTAAATGATTTAATTTATTATTTATATTTCATATTTCAATTTGCATTTGTAATATCAGGCACAGCTATAGTAAGATTAAGTCAATCAACATACAGGTTTTCAACTTTATTTATGATTGTACCATTTGCTTTGTTGGCCATATGTGATTTTTACTTTTTACTTCGTGGAATGTTTACTAAAACAGAAATTATAATTTATGCGATAGTAGGAATTGTTTTTCTCTTATCGTTTTATAATTACAGAAATGTGATGGTTTTAGCAAACCTAATAGTTATATCAGTTTTTAAAAATACTGATGGTAAAAGAGCAATAAAATGCTATCTTTTAGCTACTATTACAGCATTTATAGTGTCTTTGATTTTAGGTTTAATATTCCCTAATATTGGAAATGTTATTCAGATTCGAGGTGGAGTAGAAAAAGAAAGGCTTGGACTTGGATTTTTTTATGCTTCACTTGGCCAATTTTATTATTTATCAATTGTATTAGCATACATACTCTATAGAGAAAAGATAAAAATATACGAAAGCATAGTTTTTATTGTTTTAGATTTTGCGTTGTTTAGATTTACAGATACAAGAGCACCGTTTTTTTATGTCATTTTAGCACTTGTGATATTTTTACTTGTTGATAGATTTAAAAATACTATCTTATATAATGTTTTTGGATTTATAACTATAGTATCTCCGCTTGTTGCTTGCATTGGGATGACACTTATGTCATGGTTTTATAATCCTGATAATTCTGTACTTGCAAATATTAATAGAATAGTAAATGGCAGATTACATTTAACGCACAATTCATTAATGGAGTTTGGAATTAAACTATTTGGACAGACACAACCTAAAGCACTTGGAGATCCAAAGTATTACCTTGATTCTAGCCTTATGGTACTATTAATACTATTTGGACTAGCAGTAACAGTAATTTGTGTTTGCTTTATGTCATATTTTGCTTACATCTCTTATAAGACAAAAAGACTTGCAATTTTGTTATCTATTCTTATTATATCACTTCGTGGTACTTTTGATTTAGGCTTTATGGCTATGCAGTTTAGTCCTGTGGTAATTTTCTTTATGCCAGTATTTTTCGAGTATCATAAAAGTTGTAAGAATCAACTTATATTTGATTCAAATCATTAATAAAACTAAATATATTATCTTTTAATATATAAAGTACAAAGATATAACTTATTATTCCAATAGTTACATCAACAGATAGTAATAGCACTTTGTTTACAATGATAGTGCATAGTATATTAGCATTCAAATAATATATAATTATAGACATTAGTATTCCAGCGATAATTTTTTTTATTGAAATAGCAAAAATCCCTTTGAACTTAACAATTGAGTTTGAGTCCTTGTAAAAGAAACATAGCAGTAGTAATTCAGTTGATAATGATGCTATGACAGCTCCTATACTTTTATAATTAGTTATTAATATGAAGTTTAAAATAATATTTACAGTAGCACTAATTACTATATATTTATTTATACTTTTACCTTTACCAGCTGGGACTAGATATTCATATTCATAGATGTAAGAAATTGCAGTGATTAGTATAAGTGGAGACATAAACCTCAAAATGTTTTCGGTTGCGCGAAACTTTGAACCAAAAAATACTGGGACAAATTCATGGGAAACTGATAGTATCCCAAAAATCATTCCAATACAAATGAATGTAGAAAACTCAATTGAAAGTTCTATAGACTTCTTAATTCTTTTATAATCTTGTAATTGATAGTAGTGTGTTGCTTTTGGCTGAATTACATGCGAAATTACTATGGCAGAGAGGGTTTTACTGAAAATTACTATTTGTGATGCCATCTCATAATACCCACTTTCATTTTTATCTTCGATTAAAAAACCGAGCATGGATTTATCAATAACAAGAAATAAAGAAGCAGAAATAGTTGGTACAAAATATAGTAATGATTTAGAAAAATGTTTAAAGAAATTAATACTTGAGAGTTTTGTTATACTAATATATTTCGGCAGTGAGAGCCACATAAGTGAGAATGGCAATAAATACAAAAGAGCATGAATAGTTATATAGATCCAAAGGTCATTTACGCTTCTTATAAGAGTGAATGTAGACACAATTCCAATAATTCTAATTATGATATTTATTATAAATATTTCTTCAAAGTGTTCAATTCCAGCATAAAACCAAGTTATATCAAATGCTGCTGACACTATAAAGAGTATCCAAAGATTGAAATATATGTTATAGTTTTTTTGGAAATTAATAAAGATTATATATATTGACAGCCATATTATTGTTGAAATTAGTTTCATTAGCACAATTTCAGTAAAGGTTTTAGATAGTTCAGATTTATTATTTCTGCAAAGTGCTACTTCTCTAACTCCATAAGTGTAAGTGCCGAGTTCGGCAAACATATATATGAAATTAGCTATTGAAAAAGTGAAACTATATATTCCAACCATTTCACTGCCAAGGACATTTGAAATATAAGGAATAGTTACTATTGTCGATAAAAGAATTGTGAATTGGTAAATATAATAATATATGAAATTTTTTTTTGTTGAGTTTTTGCTCATATTTGATATAATAGCATAAATATAAATATTTTTGAAGAGTAAAGAGAGTATAGTATGCCAGTATTTATTAAAAATAATAAGTATGATAATTTAATTAATAATGTTGTTTATGCTTCATTTTTTGTTCACCAACTTTTTTTTCTATTTTCTGTGTCAGCCTTTGCCAGAAGTGCACAAAGTATTAGAAATGTTGTTAATAGTATAATTATATTGTCTTTTGCAGTGATGAGTTTGACAATAATATACTATTTCTTTAGGGGAAAGTTCTCTCCTAAAGAGATAGTTGTATATGCAATTATTGCTGTTCCACTTCTTATATCTTTATATAATTATAGAGTGGTTATGGTTATATCAAATTTGTTTTATGCAGCAATATTTAAAAATGTTAATTGTAAGAAATCACTTAAAATTGTTCTTTATGCAACAGTTATTGGATTTTGTATAAATATTCTTTTTTATATTTTTACACCATATAAAGGAATAGTAGGTCAATCATATCCAGATGGTTCGTTGAGAATGAGAAATGGTCTAGGGTTTTCATATGCATATATTACTTCATATTATTATTTGACTATTGTACTTATGGTTATTCTTGCATACGATAAGTTTAATTTGATGACTTATATTATACTGACAGTGTTAAATATTGTTGTTTTCAAATTTACTGATACAAAAGCTGCTTTTACATATACTATGCTTGCAATCATTATGCATTTAATGTTTATTAGATTTAAAAATCAGTTTATTTATAATATTTTTAAAATTGGAGTCATAGTTATCTATCCGATTGCAACATTACTTGCTATTTTTCTACCAGTTTTTTATGTGCGAGGCAATAGAATATGGGACATTCTAAATAGAATTGTTAATGGAAGGCTATCACTGACACAGAGGTCATTTATTGATTGTGGATGGACTTGGTTTGGCCAAAGTGCGGCACTATGGAAGGAAGGTGTTCGCTGGGCTGACTCGGCAATTGTTCTGATGCTTATACAAAATGGTCTCATAGTGCTAATTATGTCAGTTATATTTATGACATTTTTCTCATATATGGCAGTGAAAATTAATCATAAGCCTTTAATGATAGTTATGTTCGTTATGGCAATAAGAGCGATATTTGATCTTGGATTTATGACAATGCAACTAGGACCAGTTATAATTATGTTTTATGATGTATATTATAAATATAAAAATAGAATTATATGCGATTATTAGTAATTAGTCTCTGCACTCAAGGTGTAGGAGTCATGAAAGAACATTTTATATATTATTGTAGAAGATTTGCGAAACTAGCAGATCTTTATTGCGTTACAAATGATAATGTTGACAATAGCGAACTATGTGCTATAGAAACACTAAATGTGAGTTTTTCACGCAAAAAACCTCTTGGATATTTAAGCCCAAAGAAATACTTTTCAATTAAAAAGTTTATTAAAAGAGTTGATCCAGATGTAATATTTATTTTGTCGCATCATGCTTCAAATGTCATACTGGCAGATATACTTAAACCTTATAAAGTTGTATATCAAGTTCATGATCCTGAACCACATATTGGTACAAGCTTCATAGAAAAAATGATATTACAAATCCAGTTAAAGAAACTAGCAAAGTATTGTAAAAAAATTATCGCTTCAGCTGAAGATGTAAAACAAAAAACATTAAAAGTTGTAAAGTATAATCCAAATGATATAGAAGTTATACCTCTTGCAGTTCTTGACAATTATATTGACGATAGTATCAAACCTTCAGATGATGATATTGACTTGTTGTTTTATGGAAAGATTAAGAAATATAAAGGCCTTGACACTTTCATTGAAGCACTAACATTACTTGAAAAAGAAGACATCAAACCCAAGGTAAAAATTGTTGGAGGCCTAAATGTATTACAAGTCTTTCCAAATATCAAATACATTCCAGATAATGTAAGTATAGAAGGATTTGCAGAGAATAAATTACTAATTAGTTATATAAAAAAAGCGAAAGCACTAGTCCTCCCATATCATGAAGCTACAGGGACTATGGCAATAGGACAAGCATTCTATTATGGGACTCCAGTAATAGCTACTGATGTCGGCTGTTTTAAAGAATATATTGGTGATGGAGGACTTATTTGTAAGCATAGTGATGCAATTTCACTTGCAAATGTTATAAAAGATTATTTGAGTGATTATGACTTGCAAAAAAAATTGTCGGATAATGCTAAAAAGAATTATGTTAATAAGTTCAATATATATGATATAACTTGTAAACATATAGAATTATTTAATAAAGTGTGTGAGGGAAACTAAATAATGGATTCAGTCATAGACAAATTCTGGTCAAAATTAATTACTAAAATTGATAAACGTTTTTATTTGATATTAGCTAATAGCTTTATTTTTGGCATAATTTCACATGGTACAAGAATCTTTGATTACATACATATGCATGATGGTGTGTGGGGGTTATCTTCAGCGGGTGCTACAACAGGACTTGGAAGATGGTCTTTAGGAATAACTAATAGAATAGTAAAGTTTCTAGGAGATGGACACAACTATCAGTCTCCAGCGTTACTAGGATTTTTGACTATAATATTTATGGCAATTTTTATATATATAGTTGTTAATTTATTGAATATCAATTCTAAGTTTTTAATATCTATACTCAGTGGAATTGCAATATCTTTTCCTTTTTTTCCTTCTCTTTTTATTTTTATGTTTACTGCTCCATATTATATTTTTTCAATGGCACTATCTGTATTTTCTGTTTATTTGTTTTCTAAGTATAATGATAGATATTATATGATACTAATTTCCTCTTTTGCACTTGCTTATAGCATTGGTATTTATCAGGCAGTGTTGTCAGTGGCGATCACTTTTTTACTGTTTTATACTATTAAACTTATAATTGAGAATAGGATAGACAATAAGTTTATTATTAAGGAAATTATATTTATAATTTTATCAGTAATCATATATATTATTTTGGCAAAAATATGTGCAAGAATAACAGGAACGGGTATATGGGGATACAGAGGAGTAAGTAATTTCGGGAAAGATTCAATTGACAATTATTTTAAGAAAATTGTAAAATGCTATTTTTTGTTTTTCGCACCGATGAACAATACAAAGATTCTAGGCGTATTTTTACATGGAAAATTAATGTATGTTTATTATTTCTCGCTTGTACTTTTAATATTTATGATTAAGAAGAATTTCTATGATAAAGTTTTTGAGTTTAAAACACAAAAAGTATACAATATCGTATTGTTAACTCTTTGTATCGTGGCAATTCCATTTGCAATAAACTTCATATATTTTATGATTGGACTTGATGAAGGAGTTTATGTGTTTATGCTAATGGCACTGATATTTTATATCATATTATTTATATGGAATGTTGATTTGCTTAATAATTTAAAATATAAGTATTTATATTGTATAATATATTTTATATTATTACTAACATTATATACTTACTGTAGATTTGATAATGCATGTCACCTTGCAAACCATATAAGATATGATAGACTTAAAAGTTATTACACTGTTATGGTTTCGCAAATTAAAAATACACCTGGGTATAAAGATGAAATGCCTATATGCTATTATAATCAAGAAAATATTAAAGATTTAACTTATAATGACCCAAGACCATTTAATGATTTGATTATTGATGGCAGTACGAGTGGAGTATATACTTACATTGCCGATCAGTTTGTAGCAACATATTTAGGGTATAATCCTTTAAAAGTTGATGAAAAAGAGTTTAAAGATAGACAGGATGTTATAGATATGCCACATTACCCTGATTATGGTTCCATAAAAGTTATTAATGATACTATTGTAATTAAGTTTTAATGTATGTTAGGACTATCGTAAATGATTGTAAAACGAGATATCAAAGGAGTTTTCATGTTGTTAAAATTGCTATATAATTTGGTTATTATGCCACTAATCTATGTATATGAATTAGTATTTAATTTATGTTATAAGATAGTCCCACAACTTGTGCCATCATTTAAAGACCCAATACTCTTATCAATCTTCTTTGTTAGTCTTATTGTAAATATCTTATCTTTGCCTTTGTATTCCTCTGCCGAAAAGATTCAAAAGGAACAAAAAAGTTCTGAAGATAGAATGAAACCTTACATTTCTCATATAAAGAAATGTTTTAGTGGAGATGAACGTTATCTAATTTTGAATGCATATTATAAAAGCCAACATTATAATCCAATTCAACAATTTCGACATGCATTACCATTGTTACTACAAATTCCATTTTTTACTGCAGCATATATTTTCTTTTCGAATTGTAAGTTACTTTCAGGCGCGAGAATTTCTTTTTTACCATTTATTAAAGATTTATATATTAACGATGCTCTATTTTCATTTAATAATTGCACTATAAATGTTTTACCAATTATTATGACTATAATTAATTTATTTTCTGCATATATATATACAAAAGGTAGCTCGTTAAAAGATAGGATTCAACCAATTATTTTAGCTTTTGTATTTTTAGTTTTATTATATAATTCTCCTTCTGGACTGGTTATTTATTGGACCTTCAATAATATTTTCTCATTATTTAAATCTTTATATGCCAAATTGAGTTTTAATTTACCAAGGATAGAATTTAAGAGTAATAATAGTTTAATGAGTAATAGTAATTCTCTATGTAAAGCTTCACTTATTGAGTTATTGATATTACTTGGAATGTTTATACCAATCAATATCATTGTTTCATCACCTTCAGAGTTTATAATGAACGGGAAATTGCCTTATGGCATTATTTTTAATAATTTTACTATTTTTTTGGGCCTATCTTTATGGGGATACTTTATATATAACATGTCGCAAAGTAAGTTTAAACCATTTTTGGCTGCTATATATTGTTCAGTTACTCTTTATTTTATATTAAATCATTTTTCATTTATAAATGATCTTGGCACTTTAACAGCGAATTTGAAATATGAACATGGTTTTAAATCATATAATAATTATCTTATTAAAAAAGATTTTTTTCTACTTGTTATAGCTTTTATTTTCTTTTTAGTTTCAATGAAATATTCAAAAATTATATCAAGACTTGTTTATCTTATTGCAT
Source organism: Lachnospiraceae bacterium (assembly GCA_017634065.1). GTDB lineage: Bacteria > Bacillota > Clostridia > Lachnospirales > Lachnospiraceae > UBA3633. Next base: position 111,296 of record JAGBOC010000012.1, read on the forward strand.
TATCTATGTTTGCAGTATGTGTGGTTAATTTGCTTAATATTCATTTTAATCTTAATGATTATTTATTATACGAAAATAAAACTAAAAGTATTCAAGATACAAATTTTGATAATAAACTGAAATTAAGCAAAAATGGAAAAAATGTTATTGTGTTGATGCTTGATAGGTCATGCGGCAAATATTTTGATTATGTTTTAGGCGATAGAAAAGAGTTTATTGAGTTATACGATGGATTTGTATTTTATAAAAACACAGTTTCAGCAGGTGCTGGTACAATAATTGGATCTACTGCATTATTTGGTGGGTATGATTATTTGCCACAGAATGCAAATAAAAGAGTGAATACTTTGCTTGTAGACAAACAAAATGAAGCTCTTACAATTATGCCTTATAATTTCTCGAAAAATGGCTATGACTGTGTTGTAGCTAATTTGCCTTATGAAAACTATTATCTTGGTAATAGAGATTCAATATTTAAGGACATTGAAAATGTTACAAAAATTGATTTATTTAACAATAATGAGAAAAAATTATATGAAGATTTAGGCGAAGACAAACTAAATGCTATTCAACAACATAACTTTATTATGTATAGCTTTATGAAAGTAGCACCGATAGTTGTTAAAGGCATAATTTATGGAGACGGTAGATATTTTTCGACAGATTATATAGGATCATTATATTCTGTATCTTGGTGGTATGCATTGGAAAACTTGGTAAGCAAGTCAAAAGTTTTAAATGACAATTCTAATAATTTTTGGTTGATAGATAATGAAATAACGCATAATAGTGATAATGTTATCTATCCTTATGGGTCGTTTTCACCAGTATATGAAGGTAATATACAAAATTATCCAACTATAATTGATGGGAATAATAATGCCTTTAATGGTCAATTAGCTCATTTATCGACTGAAATAGTAGCATATAATCAGATTGCAAAGTTTATAAAATATTTAAAAGACAATGGAGTATATGACAATACAAGAATAATTATAACATCAGATCATGGAACTGGAAATATTGGTTTTGAGATACTCAACACTCAAAATGGAGTTAGAATTAATCCTTCGCCTTATAATAGCACTTTGCTATATAAGGATTTCAATGCTACTGGATTATTAAAAACGGACTATGACTTTATGTCTAATGCTGATACTCCATATTTAGCTTTTGATAATTTAATAAATAATCCTATTAATCCATATTTAAATAAGACTATATCAAAATCGGAAAAAGAGAAAATTAATGAAATAGATATTTATTCTGGAGATAAAGGGCATAATGCTATAAATTATGCTAATGATTATAAGTTTAATAAATATGTTGTATCAGTATCAAAAGGTGATATTTTTGATGCAAAAAATTGGTTTATTAAAGAAGAGGTTAATTAGATATGAATATCGTTTTTCTTTCTAATTGCTATTTTTTATATATTGATCCTGGCACAGGCTCAATGCTATTTGCTGTGTTCATGGGTATTATTGGAACATTATATTTTGTGTTGAGAGGTTTATTTATTAAGTTAAAGTTTATATTTACTAGTGGAAAGGTATCAAAAGATAACAAAAAAATACCAGTAGTTATCTTTTCTGAAGACAAAAGATACTTTAGCATATTTGAACCTTTACTTGATGAATTTGAAAATAGAAAGTTTAAAGTTGTATATATGACATGCTCGGAAGATGATAGTGTATTTAATAAGAATTATCAGTATATTGAACCACAATACATTGGTAAAGGGAATATTGCATTTGCTAGACTTAATATTTTAAATGCCTATGTTTTATTAGCTACAACACCAGGACTTGATGTTTATCAATGGAAAAGATCAAAAAGTGTTGATTATTATATTCATATTCTTCATGCTCCAAATGAAGTGTTACTATATAAAATGTTAGGTTTGGACTTTTATGATGCAATATTTCTATCAGGAAAATATCAACTAAATGATATAAGAGCAATTGAAAAGATTAGAAATCTTAAAGAAAAGGAAATTGAGTTTATTGGTATTCCCTATCTTGATTATAAAAAAGAAAAACTTTTGAATAGTAAAAGAATTAATAATGGCAATCAAAAGACAGTTTTATTAGCGCCGACTTGGGGAGATAATGGTATACTGAAAAGATTTGGTACCTCAATTATTGGTAAGTTGATTGATACTGGATACAATATTGTTATACGTCCTCATCCGCAATCATATATATCTGAAAAAGAAATGCTTGATAATTTGATGAGTAAATATAATGGCAAGAATATAGAATGGAATAATGATACTGATAATTTTGACATTTTGAATAGATCGGATATTTTAATTAGTGATTATTCTGGAGTTATATTTGATTTTACACTAGTTTTTGATAAACCTATTATTTATACAGATGTTAAATTTGATAATTCAGTATATGATGCTTGGTGGGTAGATTATAAATTGTGGAGTTTTAGAATATTGGAAAAGTTGGGACATAAATTGACAGAAGATAATTTAAATGATTTAAGAAACATAATAGATGAATGTCTTTGTGATGAAAAGTATAGAATAGGTCGAGAAGAGGCGCGAAATGAAACATGGCAAAATATGGGGGATAATGGGAAAATTGCAGTTGATTTTATTATTAATAAATATGAATGTTTTATGAAGAATAATTAATAGGAATAGAATATGAAAGTTGATAATGCTATTATAATGGCAGCTGGTATGAGTACGCGATTTGTTCCAATATCTTATGAAACACATAAGGCTATGGTTAAAGTTAAAAATGAAGTACTAATTGAGAGACAAATAAAGCAATTAATTGAAAAAGATATTAAAGATATATATGTTGTGACTGGATATAAGTCAGAACAATTTGAGTATTTAAAAGATCTATTTAATGTTAGATTGATTTATAACAAAGAATATAGTTATAGAAATAATAATTCTTCAATATGGGCATCAAAAGATATATTATCTAATTCTTTTGTTTGTTCTTCTGATAATTATTTTTCTATCAATCCATTTGACAATGAAATTACAGAAAGTTATTATGCAGCACTTTATTCTGAAGGTAAAACAAATGAGTGGTGCATAACGGAAGATAAAGATGGTTACATAGATAGTGTAACCATTGGCGGTTCTAAGTCATGGTATATGATGGGTCATACATTTTGGAGTGAAAGTTTTAGTCGAAAGTTTATTGATATATTATCTAAAGAGTATAATTTAAGTGGAACACAAAATAAGCTTTGGGAAGCAATATATTTGGAACATCTTGATATCCTTAAAATGAAAATTAAAAAATATCATAATAATGATATATATGAATTTGATTCTATTGATGATTTGAGAAAATTTGATTATGATTATATTACCGATACAGGATCTAGTATTTTGAAAGATATTTCAAGTAGATTAAGTGTTGCTGAAAAAGATATTTGTTGCTTTAAACCGCTATTTGATACTGATAATTCATTAAAGGGATTTGAGTTTAATGTGAAAAGTGAAATATATAATTATGATTTTATAAATCAATCATTGTCAAAAGGAGAGAAACTATATGTCTGAATTAGTTAGGCAAATTGAGGAAAAAGATATACCTGAATTAAAACAATTACTTAAAATAGTATTTGAAGATGATACCTATAGTGAAATAAAGAGACTTGGTGGGATGACAAACCATTCTTATAAAATTACAAGAAATAATGGTAAAGAGTATCTTGTAAGAATTCCAGGTGAAGGTACAGAGAAAATGATTAACCGACAAGATGAAAGAAAAAGTACTGAACTTGCATGTAATTTAGGAATTGATACAAAACTTCTATATTTTGATGATGTGGGTCATAAAGTTATGGATTACATTTGTGATCCACAAGAAATAAACGAGAAAACTCTTTCTACAAAAGAGAACATTGATCAAATTGCAACAATTTTTAGAACTCTTCATAACTGTGGTGTTGATACTAAAGTTAAGTTTGAAGTTTTTGAAATGTCTGATTTGTATGAACGAATTATAAAAAATGAGAATGTAAAAATATATCAAGATTATGATAGTATTAAAACTGAAATTATAAAAATTAAGAAGTACTTTGACTTAAAAACTAAACCAGTTAAAGTTCCATGTCATAATGATTCTTTAATTGGAAATTGGGTTATGGATAAAAATGGGAAGTTATATCTTGTTGATTGGGAATATTCTGGTATGAATGAGTTTATGTGGGATTTATCGTGTATGTCAATTGAAATGGATTATTCTGAAGAACAAGATGATTATTTTTTGCATTCATATTTTGGTAGACCTGTTACAGTGGATGAAAAAAAGTGGTTTGTAGCTTCAAAACTCTATGTCGATTTATTATGGACGCTTTGGGGACTAACTAGAGTTCCGTATGATGGGCATTTTATGCAAGAGTATGCTGATAATAGATATAATAGACTTAAGAAAAATCTAGAGTATTATAATAGTTTAGAGAGGTAGAAAAATGATTGCTGGAATTATTGCTGGAGTTACATGGGCAATTGAAACAATAGTTTTAGGGATTGCATTGTCAATGACTCCTTTTGTTGAAACTGAACAAGCTATGGTTCTTGCTCCTTTTGTGAGTACATTTTTACATGATTTTTTTTCTGCAATATGGTCCTTGATATATAATTTAGTTAAAGGAAATATTGTAAAAGTTTTTAAAGCTGTTTGTACAAAAAGTGGTAGATTTGTAGCAGTTGCTGCTATAATTGGTGGACCAGTTGGCATGACAGGTTATGTTTTGACAGTTGCTAATATGGGAGCATCTATAGGAGCGGTGGCAAGTGCGATATTCCCTGCAATCGGAGCAGTTCTTGCATATTTGTTTCTTAAAGAAAAAATGGCTTGGTATAGATGGATATTTTTATTGTTATCACTCATTGGTGTTTATGGATTAAGCTATTCACCTGAATTAAATATAAAAAACTTTTTGTTTGGAATAATCGGAACTTTAATGTGCTCATTTGGATGGGGAATAGAAGCGGTGATAATAGCTAAATGTGTAAAAGATGAAGCAATTACAAATGAATATGCATTGTTTATTAGACAGATGACTTCTGCTTTAGTTTATGGCATAGTTTTATTACCATTAATTAAAGGATGGAGATTTACTGTATCTTTGATTATTCATACTTCGTATGTAATTCCTATAATTGTTATAGCATCATTATTTGCTACAGTTTCATATCTGTTTTATTATAAGTCAATTTCAGAAATTGGTGCATCTAAAGCAATGGCATTGAATATTACTTATTCTGCATGGGCAGTAGTGATATCTATAATATTCTTGAACAACTATAGTTTGATGAATCCTACAACGATTACTTGTACAATAGTTGTTTTAGTATTTAGTATATTGTCAGCTGCAGATTATAAAGAATTGATAAAGTAGTTTTAATATTATTTTGACTATATATCATTTGACAATTAATCAAAAATATGCTAATATGATACCGGTTTAACCGAAGACAGTAGGTGCGAGAGCGTAAATCCTACCGAGGCGAATAAAGTTTATTAATTTTATTTTTAATCCTCGTAGATCTTCTACGAGGTTTTTTATCTCTATATTCGGTGACTAATATGAACGAAAGGAGAGAATATGGCAAAAGTTGAATTAAAAGCACCTATCATTGATGAAATCAAAAGTCATTTTGATGGTGCCGAAGGTGTAGTTCTTGCAGATTATAGAGGACTTACTGTTGCTGAAGATACTGACCTAAGAAGACAGCTTCGAGAAGCAGGTGTTGTTTACAAGGTATATAAGAATACTTATATAAAAAGAGCAATTGAAGGGACAACATTTGAAGCTTTAAAACAAAGTCTTGAAGGGCCAACAGCTGTAGCTTTTAGTAAAACAGATGCAACTGCTCCAGCAAGAATTATTTCTAAATTTGCTAAAACAGCACCAAAGCTTGAGATTAAATGTGGAATAGTTGAAGGCACATTTTATGATCAAAATACGATTAAAGCAATTGCGGATATTCCATCAAGAGATGAGTTACTTTCAAGATTGCTTGGATCACTTAAGAGCCCAATTTCAAATATGGCTCGTGTAATTAAACAAATCGCTGAAAAGAAAGAAGCGTAAATATCTGGGCAAACTTTTAAAGCCCGAAAAGGAGAAAAAATTATGGCAATGAGTAAAGATGAGTTTATTGCAGCATTAAAAGAAATGTCTGTTATAGAATTAAATGAATTAGTAAAAGCTTGTGAAGAGGAATTTGGAGTATCTGCAGCTGCAGGAGTAGTAATGGCAGCACCAGGAGCAGCTGGAGGAGCAGCAGCTGAAGAAAAGACTGACTTTGATGTAGAGTTAACTGAAGCAGGAGCAGAGAAGATCAAAGTTATCAAAGTTGTTCGTGATGCTACAGGTCTTGGACTTAAGGAAGCAAAAGAGTTAGTAGAGTCTGCACCAAAGGTTGTAAAGGAAGCATGTCCTAAGGCTGAAGCAGAAGAACTTAAGAAGAAATTCGAAGAAGTTGGAGCAAAAGTTACTCTTAAGTAATATAGCATTCATCAATTATAAGCAGACCTTTGGGTCTGCTTTTTGTTGCAAAAAATATCATTTTTCGTTATAATATACATATGTGGAATGGGGGGCCATTTCTAGTTTTAGCGTGGGAAGACCCCAATTTTTGGTATGAAAAATCAACATAGTAAAATTATTATAATAGTAGTTGTACTTTTGTCTATAGCCTCAATTACATTTAGTCACTATGTACCGAGTATAACTCTTAACTTAAGAAATGCGTTTTCCAGTGTAATTGTGCCTATACAAAAAGGCATAAATAATGTAGGGATGATTTTTGTTAGAAGGTCTATGAACTCTACTGACTTGAGAGAAGCAAATGAAAGGATTAGAGTTTTAGAAGCACAAGTTGCATCACTATCAGAAGCAAATAACTTGCTCAAATCAAAGTCATACGAGGCTGATAGATTAAGGTTACTTTATGAACTTGGTGATGAATATGATATATATCCTAAAACAGCGGCAAGAGTCATTGCAAAAGATACTGATGAGTGGTTTCAGGTATTTAAAATAGATAAGGGAAGTAAAGATGGCATCAAGGTCGACATGAATGTTCTATCTAATAAGGGACTATGCGGTATAGTCTCATCTGTAGGCTATAATTATGCGACAGTTAGATCAATAATAGATGATGAATCAAGAGTCGCTTCAATGACTCAACACTCATTTGAATCTTGTATGGTAGAAGGCGATATAACATTATATAAAAATAATAGATTAAGACTTACAGGTATAGATATGAATACAGCGGTAGTAGATGGCGATAAAATTGTTACTTCAAATATTTCATCAAAGTTTCTACCAAATATATTAATTGGATATGCGACTGACATCTCGGTAAATGATAATCAACTTTCTAAAAGTGGCTATCTGATTCCAGTGACAGATTTTAGAAATCTAACGGAAGTACTTGTTATAACTAGATTAAAGTCAGATAGTTTGAGAGATTAAAGATTATTGTAAGATTATATTTTTCATAATTATGATCAAAATGCGATTTGGAAAATTAAGCAGGATACTTATACATATTTTAATTATTTTTGTTGCTTTTTTTATACAGACTTCAATTTTTCCACTTATCCCATTTTTTTCATCATCGCCTAACTTTTTATTAATCATAACATTTTCATATGGATTACTTTATGGGGAAGACATTGGGATTATCACTGGAATATTTTGTGGATTTTTATGTGATATGTATTTCAGTGGAGAGTTTGGATTATATATATTAATTTATTCTGTCATAGGATTTACAAATGGATTATTAAATAAATCTTTTTTTGAAAACTCTATAACACTTCCTATGATTTTAAGCTTTACCAATGGACTTATATATAATTTTTATATTTACATAACACATTTTTTAATTAGGAGAAAGTTTGATATACCTTATTATGTTTTTAACATAATGGTGCCAAGTATATTATTTACTCTTATAGCGACTGTACTAATATATAAACTTTTATATAGGCTTAATATTATACATAAGAGTATCTAGTCATTTTTAGAAACAATTCATAATGCAAATAATTTTATATATAATTAAAGAGATTTTTAGAGGCGAAAATAATAGAAATAATATTATTGGTTTAATATTTTCTATTATGTTTTTTGCTATAATTATTCGTTTATTTAATCTTCAGATTATTAATGGAGATTATTATGAACAAAATTATGTACAAAAATCAGTTAAAACTGTAACTATTCCTGCAGCGCGTGGCAATATCTATGATTATGCAGGAAATATTCTTGCTTATAATGATTTAGTAAAAAATATAACTATTGCGGATGTTGATGCTTATAAGCAGAATAATAAAGATATAAATGCAAGAAATCGAATGCTCTTGTCTCTAGCTAAAATTCTTGAAAAATATAATTGTAATATCGAATCAAGATATTTTATAGAGATTGATGATAAAGGTAACTTTGAGTTTACAACTAATTCTGAAAAACAACATATGACATTTATTGCAAATGTCTATGGCAGAAGAGTTGAAGACCTTGACGAAGGTAGAAACTTTCAATATAGATCTGATATATCTGCTCGTGAAGCTTTTGATTATTCAAAACATAGATATGCTATGGATTATATAACTGATGATAATGGAAATCCAATAATCATATCTGATAAAACGATGCTTGATATGATTGGTATACATTATACGATGAGACTTACTTCTTATCAAAAATATCAACCAACTACTATTGCTGAAAATGTTAGTAGCAGATGTGCATCAGAGATACTTGAAAATCTTGGTTTCCTTAAAGGAGTAAATGTCGAGGAGACAAGTGCAAGAAGATATAACTATGCAATATATTTTGCACATATTGTTGGCTATGTGGGTCAAACAAGTGAAGCTCATATAGAAAGACTACGTGAAACTAATGAACAATATGACTTAAATGATAAGGTAGGACTTCTTGGTGTAGAAAAGTCAATGGAGCATTACCTATGTGGAGTAAAGGGATATAAAAAAATAGTAGTTGATTCAAGTGGAAAGATTCTTGAGACACTTGAAGAGCATGAGTCTAAAGCTGGAGCAGATGTATATCTGACAATCAATGTTAATGATCAGATTGCTAATTACAATCTATTAGAACAAAGACTTGCAGGTATACTTGGTTCTAAAATTGTAAATCGTGATGTTTCAAATGTTAGACTTTCATCATCAAAGATGGAAATATCAGCTCATGATGCTTATTATCATTTAATTGATAATCATGTTCTTGATAAGGATCATTTTGCTACTGATGAAGCCAAATATGCTGAAAAGGAAATATTTAGATTATTTCTTGAAGCAAAAGAAAGAGCAAAGCAAATAATTTATACAAATCTTATGGACCCAAATGCTGATATACAGATGAATCTTAGTAACACAGCACAGAACTTTACAGCCTATGTCTACACTTATTTACATACTCATAATAATATCCTTATGTCGGATGCAATTGATAGAGATGTTAGTGAATATATAAGATGGAAAGAAGATACTATTTCTTTACGCGATTTCTTATTTAAAGCGATAGAAGAAACTTGGATAGATACAACTAAAATATATGCGAGTGAACGATACGGTGATAGAGATACTATTTATAATAGTTTAGTTTCATACATTATGAGTGTGCTAGAAAATAATGAGAAGTTTGATAAGCTTGTATACAAATTTGCTATTAAAGAAAAATATATTACCAATAGACTTCTTATCATGGCACTTTTCGAGCAAGGCTTTTTACCTTGGAATGATGTAGAATACGAAAAGATTTCAAAAGCAACAGATGAGTATATGTATACATATTTTATAAGACTTGTTCGTGACATTATATTGAAACCATCTGATCTTGCTCTTGATCCATATGCCGGTTCTATAGTTGTGACAGATGTAAATACTGGAAAGCTTCGTACTCTTGTGACATATCCATCATATGATAATAATTTAGTATACAATCGAAAGTATATGGAAGCATTAAACAATAATAAATCATATCCACTTGTTTGCTGTTCGACACAAACTCAACTTGCACCAGGATCATCATTTAAGCCTATTACAGCACTTGCTGCACTTGAAGAAAGATTCATTACTCCTACAGAAAAAGTTGAATGCGATGGTATATTTGATAAAATTGATCCTCCTATAAAATGTTGGTCATATCCTTATGGCCATGGCGAAAAAGAACTGGATGTTGTTGATGCGATTAGTAATTCATGCAATGTCGTTTTTGCAAAATACGGTAATATTATGTCATATGATGCTGAAGGAGTTTACAGTACTGATAATGGATTAAGAATACTTCAAAAGTATTGTAGATTATTTGGTCTTGATAAGAAATCTGGTGTAGAGATAGATGAATTGGCACCGACTATATCATATACCGACCCTGAAAGATCTGCGATGGGACAAGGAACACATGCATATAACAATGTTCAACTTTCAAAATATACAGTTGCACTTGCAAATGGTGGCAAACTTTATGATTTATCAGTTATAGAAAAAGTAGTAGATAAGCAAGGTAATGTATTACACCAGTTTGAACCAAAGTTTATTCAGCATTTGCCTATCACAGAAGAAAGCTTCAATGTAGTACATACTGGAATGAGAAAAATGGTGACTGATGGTATAGCAAGAATAATATTCAGATCGCAAGGCATTCAGGTGTGTGGTAAAACTGGAACCGCTCAAGAAAGAAATGATAGAACTAACCATGCAGTATTTGTTTCGTTTGCACCACAGTATGCCCCTGAAATAGCTGTCAATGTCGTTATACCATTTGGATACTCTTCAGGAAATGCTGCGGCACTTGCAAATCGTGTTTACAATTATATGTATGGCGTCACATCATTTGAAGAAATACTTAACAAAGGAACAGATGATATAAAATCTATATCGGTATCAGAATAGTGTTTGATTTAAATCTAAAAAATTATGGATTTTTACAATTATTTGTCTGTGTAATGTTAAATGTTGCAGGACTTGTTTTTGTACAATCAAGTGTAGGCGAAAGAATATTTTCATTTATGACTCAACTTGGTATTTCGATTGCCTCACTTATAATTTGTATATTAATTTCATTTTTAGACTTAAAAAAAATTATGCCAAGATATATTTGGTTTTTCATAATATCTGTTTTTGCTCTACTGCTCGTACAAATAACTGGCACTGCTTATGGTAGAAACTCTATAAGATGGATAAGAATACCATTTATAAATATGGAAATCCAACCTTCAGAGTTTGCAAAACTATTTCTTATCTTATTTTCTGCCAAATATATGGAAAAACTTGATATTCAGATTAATCAATTTGGAAACTTATTTAAATTATTTTTGTTTTACTTTGTGCAGTTTTTTTTAATTTTTATACAACCAAACTTATCTAGTTCGTTAATTTTTACATTAATTTTTGTAGCAATGCTTTTTGCTTCAAAACTTAAATCAAGATGGTTTGTGTTATTTGGAAGTATAGTTTTAGTTTTATTTTTGATAGTTTACTCATCTGTTAGATTTGGATTTATCGATAATGTACCATTTTTAAGAGATTATCAAAAAAACAGGATAGAATCATTTTTTATACCTACTGAAAGAAATGAGGCAAGATATCAACAAGAGAACTCTGTTATAGCTATTGGCTCTGGTAAACTTACTGGCAAGGGCATAAATAATGATCTCGCAAACTCTGTAAAAAATGGAAACTGGCTTGCAGAAGCCCAAAATGATTTTATATTTGCAGTAGTTGGTGAAGAAATAGGATTTATCGGTTCACTATTTATAATTCTCTTATATATTTTTTTGATTATAAGTTGCATTGTCACAGCGTCCAAACAAAGAGAATATTATAAGAATCTAATTTGCATTGGAGTTGCTACTTGGCTTGCTATACAGACTTTTATTAATATTGGTGTCGCTACATCTATAATACCAAATACTGGTGTTCCATTACCATTTTTCTCACAAGGCGGTTCATCATTATTATCTATATATATGGGTATGGGATTTGTTTTAAATATTCGAAGAGAAACAAGAATCTAATGAGAATTAAGTTTATAAAAAAAATATATATATTGCTAATTTTAATTTGCCTGTGTATGACATCATGTAGAAGTATGCAGATAGATTATGACTCATCAAGACTATTAAGTAATTTGTATACTGCTAATGAAAGTACCTTTGCAGATGGTACTGCAAAATATATAGTTGTACCAAATGCACTTGAAGAACAAGTTGTAAATAATATAGGTGCAGAAGGATATTTCATAGCATCAACAAATAGATTTTCTTCGCCATTTGTTAAGTTTCATAATCCCTATAAAAGACTTCCGATGGCAAGTCTCACAAAATTAATGACAGCACTTATAGTACTTGAGAATTGTGACAATTTAGACGAGGAATATTTTGTAAGTCAAGATGCCGTAGACCTTGATAAAGATGTATCAAAGGCTAATCTAAAATCTGGAGATAAGCTTAGCATCAAAGATTTATTATATGGATTACTTGTTCCATCTGGAAATGATGCGGCGATGTGTTTGGCAGAGAATGTTTTTAAGAATTATGATAATTTTATAATTGCTATGAATAATGAAGCAGAGAGACTTGGAGCCACAAACACACATTTTGCGAACCCACATGGTCTTGATTCTGACTATCACTTTACAACGGCATATGATATGTTTCTAATCACAAGAGAACTTACAAAATATCCTATTTTCAAAGAAATATCTACTACTAAAGAATATAAATCAAATATTATTCAAAGTGATGGGACAGTGAGAGAAGAGACTTGGGCAACGACAAATTATTTTGTAACTGAAGAATTACTTATGAGTAGTAATGTGACACTTGAGGGAACTAAAACAGGTAATACAAGTAGTGCAGGAAATTGTTTAGTTATAGTGGCATCAGATAAAAAGACAAATGATTATTACATAAGTGTAGTATTAAATGCAAAATCAAAAAGAAACTCATATTATAATTCAAATGCCTTACTTAGTGCTATACCAAGATGATGTTATTTAAGAAAAAAATTAAATCTGTTGAGATAGAAGAAAATAAAGACATTAAGCCAAAAAGAAAAGTTTTCTATTTATTTAGAGTATTATTTGCAATATTAATTATAGTTGCAATTTATATTATCTTTAATTCAGTAAAGATATTTAATAGTAAAAAATTAAAGATATATGAAGTAACTACTGGAGAAATAGTAAATGTGGATAGACATAAAGGTTTTATCTACAGAGATGAGAGTATCGCAACTTGTCAAAATAGTGGCTATATTAACTTCTATGTAGCAAATTCGGATAGGGTTAAAAGAGGAGCATTTATTTATACAATTAATGATGAACCAAATGTTGTAAAACCTATAGATTTAAGTAAAGAAGACAAAAAATACATAAGACAAAATATTCTTATGCTAAATAATAATATCACTGATTATGATTATTCATATGTTTATAGTGCAAAGAATGCGTTAAATGAGATTATTAATGAAATAAATCTTGTCAAACAGTTTGAAGATATCAACATTCAAAATGAAATTAGTGCAAAAGAAAAAGGATACTCAAGATATGCAGGATTAGTTTCGTTTTTAATAGATGGTTATGAAAATAGTGATATTACTGACTTTACTAATGACCTAATTAGAAAATATGATTTGAGTAAAATTGTCACACAAAAAAAAGAAGTTGTATCAAACGATCAAATATATAAGATTATAAAAAGTCCTGAATTTGTTATCGCATTTGATAGTTCGTATGACTATGATAATTATCAAAAATCAAGCAATGTACATGTGAAATTTGTATATGAAAATGTCACAACTAATGGTCATATAGAAAGTTTTATAGGTTCTGATGGTAAGAAGCATTTTAAGCTCTATGTGACTGATTACCCAGAAAAGTTTATAGACAAAAGGGTTGTTGAGTTTGAAATAGAGAATAAAAAAATATCAGGATATAAAATACCTGTAAAGTCAATCGTATCTAAAAATTGCTATAAGATACCAAAAGGAATGCTTGAAAGAGATTTAGAAACAGATGAGAATATATTTTATAAAACTGGAGCAAATGGCGTAAGAGAAAAGTTTACCTGCAACATATCTAAAGAAGATGAGAATTACTATTATATATCTATTGATGATACACTTTCGAAACTTAAATATGGTGATGTGCTAATAAATAAATATAATGATACATTTTCACTTAATGAGGTGTCAAAGCTTAATGGAGTCTACAATATGAATAAAGGCTATGCAATATTTAAGAATATAGAGATTATAGACCAGACAAATGAATATGCCATTGTAAAAAAGCAGACTTTAAATGGTATATCTCTTTATGATCATATTTGCCTAAATGCAAGTGAGGTAAGTGAAGGAGATTTAATATCATCCTAATGCTTCTTGTAGTATTATTTAATTTTATGATATAATAAATTGTTTTTATTGGAGGATAAGATGGGAATATTTAAGGAAGTTACAAAAACAGTTAAAAACATATTTAATGCTGATGATGACATGATGTTTGAAGATGAAAGCGATTTTTCTGAACAAAGCACCCAGAAGAATGCTTTTCCTTTTCCAAAGCCATTTGCCAAAAAAAATATAAGCGACAATGCATTTTCTCAAAATAAACAAGCTTTTGATTTATCTAATCATGGTTTTGACATGGCAAAGAATAATCAAAAGGCTAGAAATAATGGAAAGATTCAAGTGTATGTACCAAAGTCATTTGAAGAAGCATTTGGAATAATTAGAAATGTAAAAAGTGGATTTACTGCAATGGTAAATGTCGAAGTTGCCAATCCTCAAGTTGCTATGAGAATTATTGATTTGATATCTGGTGCTATCTTTGCTCTTGATGGTGAGTGTAAGAAAATGGGAGAAAAGCAATACATTTTTTCATTAAATACTGAAACAATTGGTGCATATGATTTCCTCCCTACAAATGGCATAAATAACACGAATGAACAACCAAGTGGATTTAATTTTAATATGAATCAAGGTTTTGATTTTAGTAACCAATCTAATATACCAAGTTTTGCACAACCAAATCAATTTAGTCCTAATCAAAACTTTGGTCAAACAGGAAGTTTTAATCAACCAAACTTCAATTTTGGACAAAATGCTGAAAAGTTGTCACAAGATTTACAAGGATTTTATCAACCACCAAAATCACAATTTTAGGAGATAAGATGAAGGCTCAATCAAAACTCCCATATAATGTTACAGTTACTGATGACTTTTCAAGTTTACAAACAGTACTTAAGAGTCACAATATTTTCAATAAAAAAGTCTTAATCATAACTGATCACATTGTAAAGAGATTTTATTATAACAAACTTGAATCATTGTTTTCATCTGAGTTTAATGATGAAGTTTATTGTTTTACTGTGACAAGTGGAGAAAGAAATAAAAGTATTTATACTTGTGAAAAAGTTTATAAGTTTTTGATTGAACATAACTTCTCAAGACAAGACTTTTTGATCGCCTTTGGCGGTGGTACAGTAAGTGATGTCACTGGATTTGTTGCTGCTACCTATATGAGGGGAATAGATTATGGAAGTATCCCTACAACTCTTTTATCAATGGCTGATTCTTCAATAGGTGGTAAAACTGCAGTAAATGTATGTGGAATTAAAAATGCTGTAGGTGCATTTAAAAATCCAATATTTGTTTATGATAATATTTCTGTATTAAATACTCTTAAAGATAGAGATTTTGCATGTGGTTTATCAGAAGTAATTAAACATGCTCTTATCACTGATGCATCATTTTTTGATTATCTTGAGAATAATAAAGCAAAGATTGTTTCAAAGAACCCAGTAGTATTAAAATATATTATTAATAAAAGCATTGAAATAAAGAAAAGATTTATACTTATAGATCCTTATGACTTGAAAGAAAGACGTTTGCTCAATTTTGGTCATACTTTAGGACACGCAATAGAAACAAATGAGAGACTAAATAAAAATCACGGAGAATGTGTGGCTATTGGTATAAGAATGGCAATGGAAATATCTGCATTTAAGGATATGGATAGAGTTATAAGACTTTTCCATTATTTTGGACTTGATACCGATTATGCTATAAATAATCAAGAGCGAATACTTAAAATAGTTAGAAATGATAAAAAATGTGTTGACAATAAGATAGAGTTTATCTACTTAAAGTCAATAGGTAAGGCATATATAAAGGAACTAAATATATAGAAATGAAGAAAAGTGTAGCAAAATATCTTTTATTTTTTATAATTAGTGGAATATTAATTTTAATAGATCAATTCACTAAAAAAATGGCTTTTGAAAAATTATATCAAAATGACCCAGTAATTATTTTGGATAATGTTTTAGAACTTGTATATGTCGAAAATAGAGGCGCCGCCTTTGGAATACTTCAGAATAAACAGATATTGTTTTATATATTGACAGTCTTTGTTATTCTAATTATTCTTAATTATTTACATAAAATAAATCTAAATAAGAAGTCAATTTTCTTATATTCTTCGCTTTTATTTATTTTTTCAGGAGCAATAGGCAATTTCGTTGATAGAGTTAGAAATAAATATGTTGTGGATTTTATCTATTTTAAACCTATTGATTTTCCGGTTTTTAATTTTGCTGATATATGTATAACAGTAGGAAGTTTTATACTGATAATTTCTTTATTCTTTATTTATAAAGGTGATGAAATAAAGATATGAGACTAATTGTTGATAAAACGGATTTTGTAAATAAGAGGCTTGATAATTTTATAAAGGAAAACTCTGAATTAAGTAGAACCTATATTGCATCTTTAATAGAAGATGGATATGTAAAAGTAAATGATGTAATAGTCTGTAAGCCATCATATAAGACAAAAGAATTAGATATTATTGATTTTGAAGAAAGAGAAAATACGACTTTAGATGTAGTTCCAGAGAACATACCACTTAAGATAATTTATGAAGATGATGACATTTTAATTATAGATAAAGAAAGAGGAATGGTTGTACATCCATCAAATGGACATCATAGTGGTACACTTGTAAATGCAATTATGTATCACTGTAAAGATAACCTATCTTCAATAAATGGTGTCATAAGACCAGGAATTGTACATAGAATTGATAAGGACACATCTGGGATACTATGTGTGTGTAAAAATGATGAGTCACATAAGAGTATAGCTAAGCAGTTTTCAGAACACTCAAATATAAGAAAGTATTTCGCTATAACAAAAGGTGCTATAAGTAAAGACTCTGGGACAATTGAAAAACCAATAGGAAGAGATAAAAGAAATAGATTAAGGATGGCTGTTGATACTAATGGGAAAGAAGCTATTACTAAATATAAAGTTATAAAGAAGTATAAAGATTATTCATATATTGAGTGCGAACTCTTGACAGGCAGGACACATCAGATTCGAGTACATATGAAAGATATGGGATATCCACTTTTAGGAGATCTAACTTATGGAAAGGTTGATAGGAACTTTAAAGAACTAAATGGTCAAATACTTCATGCACATTATCTTGAATTCTCACATCCAAGAACAAATGAAAGAGTTAGTTTTGAATCAAAACTTCCGGATTATTTTGTAAGTATATTAGATAAATTAGATAAAATAAATGAGTAAAAATAATAGAAAAAGTCATAATATAGCATCTAAAACAAGTAACAAGAAGAGTTTTAATTTAGAAGTTCTTATTTATAAGTTACTTGCATTACTTGGGATATTTTGTGTTTGCTTCCTTGCATATAAAATATATACCTCTCTTAATGAAGAGCAAAGTTTTAGGTCGGTTTCAAGAAAGCCATATAAGACTGTCACTGATAAAGAAGATGTGCTTAATTCAGCGTATAGTATTATAGAAAATGCATCATCAGACAATGATTCACTTGACCCTACAAATCTTAATTTATCAAAAGTCTATACATTTGTGGAAGATGATGAAGATAAGAAGTTTTTATCTGCAAATACACCGATACCTGTTCTCTCTGATGAAGATAAAGTGGAAGAACAAACGGACTTGAAATCGTCGGCATTTCAGATTTATGAAAAACTACAAAATAGATACAAAATCTATTATCAACAGTTAAATAGTCTCTGTGATACAAAGCCTGTAAATATAGTAAGGCAATACCATTATGATGGTTATAGCATTATAGGAAAATATAATCCAGAAGATCCATCGCATAAAATAGGCAAAAGACATACTTGGTTTATACCTAATTTTCAAAATGTAAATATAGAGTATCGTGATGGCGATGGCAATTTACTTGAAGATGATAATAATATAAAAGACATAATGAGTATGGCATCTGTATATACATACTATAAAGATCCATATGATACAAAAACATTTCTTAAGTATTGTTATGACTTATTTGATAATTCATATTCATATGTAGCAAGTATTAGTGAAGTATATTATTGCTCTGGCTGTATGCACTATGATGACCC
Source organism: Lachnospiraceae bacterium (assembly GCA_017634065.1). Taxonomy (GTDB): domain Bacteria; phylum Bacillota; class Clostridia; order Lachnospirales; family Lachnospiraceae; genus UBA3633. Next base: position 129,751 of record JAGBOC010000012.1, read on the forward strand.
AACTGTATCTACTCTTAGCAATATAAATAATATTTCATATGATAAAATAAAACCTGAGACATCAACTCAAAAAGTTTTGTCAAAAGATACACCGTATAAAGCTGGAAAACTTATAAGATTGTCGGATGATGACTATCAAGTGACATCAGGTGATTATAAAACTTATATTGAAAGTTTAGATAAAAATGTAGATAGTTTAAATTATTGCCCTGGACACATTGACCTAAATCTACAAGTGAAAGTTTTGACTTTAGATGCATCGTATGGACTTACAAGTATTGATAGTAATTATGGTAATAAGGGATTAAACTTTACAAAAAACTGGCATGGTTGGGATCCACTTAAGAAAAACTATGCAAGACTTCTTTCGTATAAAGATTGGGAAAAGGAATATGGTTTAAGTCTTTCATATGTGGATTTTGTAGAGCCACTTACACAAGAAGAGATAAACTATTATTTGAGTAGATTAGATAGCAACTTAACCAAGAATAGAATTGCTGTAGTTGAGACAGCACTTCGTTCTGTAGGGCGAATACCATATTACTATGGTGGTAAGACATCAAGATTTGGATATGAAACAAATAATTTTGGTACTCGAGTTCCAGCTGATTATAAGGGTAGATGCCTAAAAGGTTTAGACTGCTCTGGTTGGGTTAATTGGGTCTATGGGACAACTTTCAATAAATATATTATCAAGTCTGAAGGAACTGCAAAACTTGCCACAGAAGGGTCGAAAATAACGAGAAAAGATTTACTACCTGGAGATATAATTGTGCGACCTGGTATAGATTCACATGTTATGATGTTTCTTGAATGGGCTGAAGGTGGTCAGATGACTGTTGTTCACGAAAATGGTGGAGTTAATAATGTAAGCATAGGCACATTTGATGCATATTATCCATATTATAGGAGAATTATAAACTCATAATGGACAAATACTTTATAAAGAATATTTTGATAATATTTTCAGTTGTACTCATACTAATAGTTTTCACATATATCAATCAAAATGTTATAAAAACTAAACAATATGGCTTTGATGATTTATATACAAATGAACTTGCAAAAAGAATTGCTGATAATGATATAGAAGGAATTAATTACGATTTTTTAAATAAAGATTTAAATAACATCGATGACATACTAAAAGAGCAAGTAAGTTTAGATTTAGATAAGATTAGAAAGACAAAATATTATAGCACTGCAGAAGGAATATATACTGAAAAGATAAATGAGATAGTAAGAATATTAAATGATAAATTAGATGATGAAGATTTCTATCGTTTAGAATTAGACCTTGATGAGTTTAATAAAAATATTGATTTTGCAATTTCAGATTTAAGTAATACTCTTGACTCAAATATTGAGTTTGAATTATATAAAAATAAATATCTCTATGAAGAAAAACAAAAAAAGTGTAGGGATATTTTAGAAACATATAAAGGATTTCTGCAATAGGAGGAAATATGAATAGTGTATTAGTGGAGTTTATTAAGCAGGTTGTTTTAGTTTTATTTTATCTTTTGATTATAATCGCTGCTGTAAGATGTGGCATAATGATGGCTAAAAAAAAGAAAAAAAAGAATGAAACTGCTAATTAATTTGGAGTAATGATTATGAAAAAGTTTTCTGTAAATGAACTTCGAGAGTTATATTTATCATTTTTTGAATCTAAAGGACACTTGAGACTTCCAAGTTTTTCTTTAATTCCACAAAATGATAATAGTTTACTTATAATAAACTCTGGTATGGCACCACTGAAACCTTATTTTAAGGGAATTGAAGTACCACCAAGAAAGAGAGTTACAACTTGTCAAAAATGTATAAGGACTGGGGATATTGAAAATATCGGTCATACTGCTAGGCATGGGACATTTTTTGAGATGCTTGGTAATTTTTCATTTGGTGATTATTTTAAAAAAGAAGCAATAACTTGGAGCTGGGAGTTTTTGACAGTAACTCTCGGGTTAGATCCAAATAGGCTATATCCATCTGTTTATGTTGATGATCAAGAAGCCTATGATCTTTGGCATGATATGATTGGGATACCAAGTGAAAAAATATTTAAGTTTGGAAAAGAAGATAATTTCTGGGAACATGGTTCTGGACCATGTGGACCTTGTAGTGAGATATATTATGATAGGGGAGAAAAATACGGCTGTGGCAAACCTAATTGTACTGTAGGTTGTGATTGTGATAGATACATGGAAGTTTGGAACAATGTATTTACACAATTTGATAACGATGGCAAAGGAAACTATACTGAACTCGTTCAAAAAAATATTGATACTGGAATGGGTCTTGAGAGACTTGCTGTAGTTTGCCAAGATGTTGAGTCAATTTTTGAAGTTGATACCAATAAAGAACTTATGGATAATATAAGTCTTATCACAAGACATATATATAAAGATGATCCTACTTCTGATGTTTCACTTCGTATAATTGCTGACCATATAAAGAGTTGTACTTTTATGATTTCTGATGGGATACTTCCATCAAATGAAGGAAGAGGTTATGTGTTGAGACGACTTTTAAGAAGGGCAGTGAGACACGGTAGAATACTTGGAGTGAAAAAAGCATTTATGACTGATCTTGCGAAAGTTGTCATAAAGCTTAATAAAGGACACTATACAGAACTTTTTGAGAAGCAAGATATGATTTTGAACGTGCTTAAAGCAGAAGAAGATAAGTTTAATCAAACTATAGACCAAGGTTTAGATATACTAAATGTAATGATTAAAGACAAAAAAGATAAGAAATTATCTGGTGATGATGCATTTAAATTATATGATACTTATGGATTCCCACTTGACCTTACTAAAGAAATACTTGGTGAAAAAGGCATGGAAGTTGACGAGAATAGATTTAGTGTTTTGATGAAGGAGCAAAAGACTAAAGCAAGGTCAGCAAGAAAAGAATCTAATTATATGGGAGCAGATGCGACTGTATTTAATGATTTACCTAAAGAGATGACATCTGAATTTGTTGGTTATGATAAGCTTACTGGAAATGGTAAAGTGCTTACTATAGTTTCTAATAATAAGATAGTAGATAAAATAGATTCTGGCGAAGATGGAATTATAATTACTGATAAAACTAACTTTTATCCTATGATGGGTGGACAAACTGGTGATATTGGGATAATTACTGATGGCGATAATACTTTTGAAGTGTATGATACTATAAAGATTCTTAATACAAAAATTGGTCATATAGGTAAGGTATTAAGTGGTAGTTTTTCAAATGGAAATGTCGTAGAGTTTAATGTAGATAGTAAAAATAGACATTTAACTGCTATCAATCATACATCAACTCATTTACTTCAATCAGCACTTCGCGAAGTTTTGGGGAAGCATGTTGAACAAGCTGGTTCACTTGTAGAATATAATCGTTTAAGATTTGACTTTACTCATTTTAAGGCACTCACCAAAGAAGAGTTAAATCAAATCGAACAAATTGTTAATGATAAAATTGAAGAGGCAATATCAGTAGTTAAAAAAGAAATGTCACTTGCTGATGCAAAAAAAGAAGGGGCTATGGCACTCTTTGGCGAAAAGTATGGTGACACTGTAAGGACGATAAGGATATCTGATTTTTCATTTGAACTTTGTGGCGGTACACATATAGATAATACATCTGAAATAAAGTGTTTCAAGATTTTGTCTGAATCTGGAGTAGCTGCAGGTGTCAGAAGAATTGAGGCGATAACCTCAGATACTCTCATAAATTACTATAACGAAGAGACAAAGACACTTGATGAAATATCAAGTATTCTTAAAGTGCCAAGTACTGAAGCTACTAATAAAGTAAATAGTTTACTAAAAGATATTAAAGAGATGAGAACTGAAATCGAAACCCTCAAAAAGCAATTATCAAATAATGAAGTTTCTGATATCAAAACTGAAAATATTAATGGGTTAAATACTGTTATAAATGTTTTTGAAGACAAGAACATAAATGAACTTAAAGATTTAGTTGATAGTATAAAGGACAATATAAATGACTATGTTATAATTGGAATGTCAAAGAATAATGGAAGTGTTGCTATAGTTGTATCTATATCAGATGAAGCAATAAAGAAAGGTCTTCATGCAGGAAATATACTTAAACAAATAGCAACTATATTAGGTGGTAATGGTGGCGGTAAAGATAAGTTTGCTCAAGGTCAAGGAAAGGATGCGAGTAAGATAGATGATGCTGTTAAACTTGCGAAAAGTATAATAAGTGGCTAATTTAGTTGAAAACATCATTGAGCTTTTAAAGAATCAATTATCTAAAGAGTTAATAGTATTTATTATTTCTCTTATGCCAATTCTTGAACTTCGAGGTGGACTCATTGCTTCAGCTTTACTAAAAATACCATATCTTCGAGCAGCAATTATTTGTATAGTGGGTAATATTTTGCCAATTCCATTTATACTTGTTTTTTTGAATAAAGTTTTTGATTTGATGGAAAAATGGAAACCAACAAGAAAAATTGTTACTTTTTTTAGAAATAGAGCGATTAAAAATAAATCTAAAATTGATAAATATGGTTTACTTGGACTAATATTATTTGTAGGGATACCACTTCCTGGAACTGGTGCGTGGACTGGTGCACTTGTGTCATCTGTTTTCAATATGGATATAAAGAAGTCATCTATAGCTATATTACTAGGGATAATTCTTGCTTTTATAATTATGTCAATTATATCATATGGAATAATAGGTAGAATACTTTGATTTGGAAAAAAATAACAATTAATACAACTGTTGAGGCGACTGATATAGTCGCTTCAGTTTTGTTTGACAATGGAATCGTAGGAGTGGAAATAGAAGATAAGCAAAATCTAAATAGTGATGACTTAAAGAAAATGTATGTAGATATACCAGAGATTTTGGAAGATGATGGTAAGTCGAAGGTTAATTTTTTTGTATCAATAGGTGAGAAAATTAATAACAAGTTTAGTAATGTAAATACTAATTTAGTTGATAATAGTTATATGATGAGCACTGATAATATTTTCACTAAAGATGAGTTTGATTCTATACTAAAAAATATAATAAATGACCTTAAAAGTTATCAAGATTTCATAAATATGGGTAGTCTTGAGATAGAAGAGAATGAACTTGATGATAATGTTTTTCTAAATAAATGGAAAGAAAACTTTAAAAGTTTAGAAATTGATAATATAAATATATTACCAGAGTGGGAAAAGCCAAAAGATGGGATGATTAATATATATATTGAACCAGGAAATGCATTTGGGACTGGTAATCATCCAACAACTAAACTCTGTGTTAGTGCGATTAATATGATATTTAATGAGTATAATAATATAAGTCTTCTTGATATTGGTACAGGTTCTGGCATATTAAGTATAATAGCTTATACTCTTGGTGCAAAAAATGTAGTGGCTATTGATATAGATGAAAACTGTGAATTAAATATAAAAGAAAATCTAAAATTAAATAATATAGATGACTATGGGAAAATCAATGATTTAGCAAATGATGTGCTTTTTAACAAAAGATTTATATATGGGTTTGGAAATATTTTAGAAAATAATGATTTGTGTGAGATAATTAAGACAATAAGTTATGATGTTGTTGTCCTAAATATTCTTGCACCAGTAATTATATCAATGATTGAAAAAGGAAATATATCAGCTTATCTTAAGACTGGTGGAAGTCTTATACTTAGTGGAATTATAGAAGATAAAAAAGATGATGTGATTGATACACTTAATAAATCAAAATCTTTTTATGATATAAATTGCAAATCTGATGGAGAGTGGGTTATGATAACCTGCAAAAAAAGGTAATTAGTATGGACGAGAAGGTTATATTAAGTAAAGATAGCGAATATGCAAAAAAACGGAAAAAGTTTTCATTGCTTCAGATACTTTTTTCACCAATGTTTTTTATAATTGTATTTTGCTTACTACAAATCTTTATAATTCTCTTTTTTCTTGATTCATTTTATGGAACCAAATTACAAATATTCGTTGATGTTCTAAATATTGCCGAGATAATCTATTTAATAAACTCAAAAAAGATTAAAGATTCTTTTAAGATAACTTGGATGGTCGTATTTATTATGATGCCAATATTTGGCGTTATACTCTATATTGTATTATCATTTACACAGTTATTTAATGGATATAGAAGCAAACTAAAATCTCTTGTCATCCAATCAAAGCAGAGTTATGATTTTTCTTTTAGTAATGAATTAAAAGGTAAAATAGTAGATGGAAGTTATAAAGAAAATGTAAAAGATGTACTTATTAAGGACGAATTAAATAATGAGCTTTCATTTTTTAACTATTTTTATAATCATGCAAAACTCCCTACATATGTGAATACTAAATTACATTATTTTAATAATGGTAAAGATGCATTTGAAGATATATTATCAAAACTTAAAAATGCTAAAAGATTTATATTTATAGAAATATTTATTTTGTCTGATGGAATAATATGGCAAGAAATGCTAAAAATACTTAAAGAGAAAGCACAAAATGGTGTCGAAGTTAAATTAATGGTTGATGGGCTTAATAGTGTTTCTTTTTTTAGAAAAAGATATATCAAATTACTAAAAGGGTACAATATTGAAGTTAAAGTTTTCAAACCAATTTCTCCGATGTTATCGAATACGCAAAACCACAGGGACCATAGAAAAATATTTGTCATAGATAATGAAATTGCTTATACTGGTGGTATAAATATTGCAGATGAGTATGCAAATCTTTATGAAAGGTTTGGATATTGGAAGGATTCTGCTATAAGGATAGAAGGTTCTGCAGTTGAAAGTTTCACAATAATGTTTTTACAACTATGGCAAGTTATTTCTAAATCACGTATCTTTGATGGAAGTAAATATCTTACTAAGTTTGAAACAAAGCTTACTAATGTAGATGAAAATGCTTTATATGTTCCATATACTGATTATCCTAATTTGTCAGAAAATATATCACTTCAAATATATAGATATATGTTTAATACTGCAAGAAAATATATGTATATCATGACACCATATCTCGTTATTGATGAAGCTCTTGTAGATACGATAGAATCATGTGCTAAAAGAGGTGTAGATGTAAGAATAATTGTACCAAGAATACCTGATAAGAAATATGTATTTTATGTAAATAGGAGCTATTATAGGTCACTTGTTCTTGCTGGAGCAAAAGTTTATGAATTTGTGCCAGGCTTTATTCATTCTAAAGTGTATTTGCAAGATGGGGTAAGAGCAGTAGTTGGTACAGCAAATCTTGACTATAGAAGCCTTTACTTACACTATGAAAACGGGCTATATTTATTTGAAGATAATGAAGCATTAAATGATATAAAGTCAGATTTTGAGAAGGTATTAAACGAAAGTAAGGAAATGACGATTTCAGAAATACTCAAAATGCCTGTAAGATATAGGCTTTTAGGGGCTATACTTCGTATATTTGCCCCTCTTATGTAAAAAAGTGTAAAAAAGTGTAAAAAAGCAAGAAAATACTTGCTTTTTTTTTGCTATTTTGATAATATTAATAGGCTGTGACATGGTAGCGATGATCCATGAGGTTGCAAGTTGCTTACACAACTTGGTTTTTTATGGGGAGTGAGTGTCAAAATAATTTTGATAGCTGTCACTGTATACTATATCGGGTTTATTTTTTTGACTCCTATTTTTACGATACACCCGAATCCGTGTACAGTCACCGCTTAAGAACATTTGTTCAAAGGAGGCGACTTTTTTTATGTCAAAGCAAGTAATGAGAATAATCATCAAGGGTTATGATCATAGTCTAGTTGATGAAGCAGCAGCAAAGATTGTAGATAACTGTAAGAGAAGTGGTTCAATAGTATCAGGACCAGTTCCACTTCCTACAAAAAAGGAAGTTGTAACAATTCTTCGTGCTGTTCATAAGTACAAATACTCAAGAGAACAATTTGAGCAAAGAACTCATAAGAGACTAGTTGATATCATTAGTCCAAGTTCTCAAGTTACAAATACTCTTCACGGCCTTGAGATGCCAGCAGGAGTAGCAATTGATATCAAAATGAAAAATAATTAGTAAATGAGAGTGACGACACTCCGACATTTACGGAAGGAGAATTAAAACATGAAGAAAGCAATACTAGCAGAAAAATTAGGAATGACAGAAATATGGTCTGACAAAGGCGTACTCATTCCAGTAACTGTTCTTGAAGCTGGACCTTGTGTAGTTACAAAGGTTCTCACTAAAGAAAAAGAAGGTTACGAAGCTGTACAAGTTGGCTTTAAAGATGTAAAAGAAAAACTTGTAAATAGTCCTGACAAAGGTCAATTCAAAAAAGCAGGATGTTCAGTTAAGAAGTATTTAAGAGAATTGAAATTTGAAAACTCTGGTGAGTATCAACTTAATCAAGAAATCAAAGCAGATATTTTCCAAGTAGGTGACAAAGTTGATGTGACATCTATAAGTAAGGGTAAGGGTTTTCAAGGAACTATCAAAAGACTTGGACAACATAGAGGTCCTATGAAGCATGGTTCAAAGTTCCATCGTCATCAAGGATCAAATGGTCCAGCAACCACTCCAGGTAAAGTTAGAAAAGGAAAAGGAATGCCTGGACATATGGGTAGAGAAACTGTAACAATTCAAAACCTTGAAGTTGTAAGAGTAGATGCAGAAAAGAACTTGATACTTATAAAGGGTGCTTGTCCAGGACCAAATAAATCTCTTATAACTATAAAAGAAACTGTAAAGGCGTAAGGAAGGAGGTAAAAGAATATGGCAAATGTATCTGTATATAATATGGATGGACAATCTGTAGGAACAATGGACTTAAATGATGCAGTATTTGGAGTTGAGATCAATGTTCATTTACTTCATAAGGCTCGTGTTACTATCCTTTCAAATAATCGTCAAGGAACACAAAAACAAAAGACAAGAGCAGAAGTTTCTGGTGGTGGTAGAAAGCCTTGGAGACAAAAAGGAACTGGAAACGCTCGTCAAGGTTCTATAAGAGCTCCACAGTGGAAAGGTGGCGGAGTAGTATTTGCGGCAGTGCCAAGAGATTATGACTTGTCAATGAATAAGAAAGAAAAGAGAGCAGCTCTTAAATCAGCATTAACTAATTGTGTAAAAGACAACAACCTTGTAGTAATTGATGAGATAAAACTAAATGAGATTAAGACTAAAAACTTTCAAAAAGTTTTAGACAATCTAAAATTAAATAAGTCACTAGTAGTCCTAGATACTAATGATAAAAATGTAGTTATATCTGCAAGAAATATTCCAAATGTTAAGACATCAGGTGTGAAAGAATTAAATGTATATGACATTTTGAAATATGAAAAAGTTCTTATCACAAAGAATGCAGTAAAGAATATAGAGGAGGTATATAAATAATGGCAAACCTAACTTGTTATGACATTATAAAGAAACCAGTTGTTTCAGAAAAGAGTATGAACCAGATGGTAAACAAAAAATATACCTTCATAGTTCATAAAGATGCAACTAAAAATCAGATTAAAGATGCTGTAGAAAAATTGTTTGACGGTGCAAAAGTTGAAAAAGTAAACACAATGAATAATGACGGAAAAGTTAGAAGAAGAGGATATGTCACTGGTAGAACAAATTCTTATAAGAAAGCAATCGTTACATTAAAAGAAGATTCTAAAGAGATAGAATTATTTAACTCACTTTCAAATAAGTAGATAAGTATGGATTATCAATAATCCGCAAAATCATTAAAGGAGATTAAAAGAAATGGCTATAAAGACATTCAAAGCTTATACACCTTCAAGAAGAAAAATGTCAGTTCTTGATAACAAGGATGTCATAACTAAATCAACTCCTGAAAAATCTCTACTCGCAAAGAAGGTTAAAACTTCAGGTAGAAATAATCAAGGAAAGATCACAGTTAGACATCACGGCGGTGGAAATAAGCAAAAGTATAGAATAATTGATTTCAAGAGAAAGAAAGATGGAATCGTTGGAAAAGTAATGGCAATAGAGTATGACCCAAATAGAACAGCAAATATAGCACTTATTTATTACAAAGATGGAACTAAAGCATATATATTAGCACCAAATGGACTTCTTGTTGGTACCGAGATAATGAGTGGTGAAAATGCTGAAGCGAAGATCGGAAATTGCTTACCACTTCAAAACATACCAATAGGTGCAAATGTTCACGCAGTAGAACTTACACCAGGTCTTGGAGCAAAGATGGTTAGATCAGCTGGTAACACTGCACAGCTTATGGCTAAAGAAGGAAATTATGCGACACTTCGTCTTCCATCTGGTGAGATGAGAAAAGTTCCTATAATGTGTAGAGCAACACTTGGTATAGTAGGTAACGGCGAACACAATCTTGTAAACATCGGTAAGGCAGGAAGAAAGAGACATATGGGAGTTCGTCCTACAGTCCGTGGATCAGTTATGAACCCAAATGATCACCCACATGGTGGTGGAGAAGGTAAATGTAGTATCGGTCTTCCAGGACCAGTTACTCCTTGGGGCAAACCTGCACTTGGACTTAAGACAAGAAATAGAAAGAAAAATACAAATAAACTTATAATAACAAGAAAGAACGGTTCAGTTCTAAAATAAAAGGGAGGTAGAATAAATGGCACGTTCATTAAAAAAAGGACCATTTGCAGATGAACATTTACTTAAAAAAGTAGAAGCTATGGTTAAATCTGGCAACAAGCAAGTTATCAAAACTTGGTCTCGCCGTTCAACTATCTTCCCACAAATGGTTTCACTTACTATAGCAGTTCATAATGGTAAAACTCATGTCCCAGTATATATCACTGAAGATATGGTTGGACATAAACTTGGCGAGTTCGTTGCTACAAGACTCTTCAGAGGTCACGGTAGTAATGAGCAAAAAGCAACAGTATCACAAGGTGCACCTGCAGGAGGTGCAGCACCAGCAGCAGGGGCACCAGCGGCTTCTGCACCAGCAGCACCAGCAGCATCTGCATCAGCGTAGGGAGGTAGAGCATGTCAAAAGGTCATAGAACTCAAATTAAGAGAGAAAGAAATGAAAAGCAAGTAGACAAGAGACCAAGTGCAAAACTTTCAAACGCAAGAGTGTCATCTCGTAAAGCAGGTTTTGTACTTGATGCGATAAGAGGAAAAGGCGTTAGCGAAGCGATAGGTATAGTAACATATAGTCCAAGATATGCATCAAGACTTATAAAGAAACTTATCGAATCAGCTGTTGCTAATGCAAAAAACAATAATAATATGGATGAAGAAAAGTTATATGTCGCTGAATGCTTCGCAGGAAATGCTACAAATTATAAGAGAATGCATCCAAGAGCACAGGGTAGAGCATATAGCATTTTAAAGAGAAACTCACATATTACTATAATACTTGATGAGAAAAAAGAACTAGTTAAAGAAACACCTGTAAAAGCTACTGATAAGAAAGAAGTTGTAGAAGGAGGTAACAATGGGGCAAAAGGTTAATCCACATGGACTTCGTGTTGGAATCATAAAAGATTGGGACAGCCGTTGGTATGAAGAAAAGAAGTTTTCTGATTACCTAGTTGAAGATTATAACTTAAGAAAATATCTTAAGAAGAAACTTTACGCCGCTGGTATCTCTAAAATCGAAATAGAAAGAATCACTACTAAAATAAATATTACTATATATACTGCAAAACCTGGTATCGTTATAGGAAAAGGTGGAGCAGAGATAGAAAAGTTGAAAAAGGAACTCTCTAAATATACTAAATCTGAAATCAATTTAAGTATTAAAGAGATTAAAAGACCAGATAGAGAAGCACAACTTGTTGCTGAAAATGTAGCGCTCAATCTTGAAAATCGTATGGCATTTAGAAGAGCTATGAAACAAGCAATGTCAAGAACGATGAAAGCAGGAGCACTCGGCATCAAAGCATCAGTTGGTGGACGTCTTGCTGGAGCAGATATAGCAAGAACAGAGTTCTATAGTGAAGGAACTATTCCTCTTCAAACTTTAAGAGCAGATATAGATTATGGATTTGCAGAAGCAAATACAACTTATGGAAAGCTCGGTGTAAAAGTTTGGATATACAAAGGCGAAGTTCTTTCAAAGAAAAATAAGAAACAAGGAAAGGAGTAATAAGCCATGTTAATGCCAAAGAGAACAAAGTACCGTAAAGCATTCAGAGGAAACATGAGAGGCAAAGCAAGTCGTGGAAATGTACTTGCCTATGGTGAATATGGTCTCGTTGCTACGGAACCTTGTTGGATTAAATCTAATCAAATAGAGGCAGCCCGTGTCGCTATGACAAGATATATCAAAAGAGGCGGCCATGTTTGGATAAAAATCTTCCCTGATAAACCAGTTACTACAAAGCCTATAGGTGTCAGAATGGGATCAGGAAAAGGTGCAGTTGAGTTTTGGGTAGCAGTTGCTAAACCAGGAAGAGTACTTTTTGAGATAGCAGGTATACCTGCAAATGATGCAAAAGAAGCTTTAAGACTTGCTATGCATAAGCTTCCACTCAAGTGTAAGATAGTATCAAGAGCAGAACTAAACGGAGGTGCAGGAGATGAAAAATAGTTTAAATCTTACTGAATTAAAAAATAAATCTTTAGAGCAACTTAAACTTGAATTATCATCTGCAAAGAAGGAACTCTTTGAACTGAGACTTAAGAATGCAACTAATCAGTTAGAAAATACTAGTAAGATAAGACAAGTTAGAAAAAATATTGCTCGTATCGAAACAATTATTACTATAAAGAAGAAAGCATAGGAGGTAGAAATAATGGAACGTAATTTAAGAAAAACTCGTATCGGTAAAGTTGTAAGCGATAAGATGGATAAGACAATCGTTGTTTCTATCGAAGATCATATCAAGCATCCTCTTATAGGAAAGATTGTTAAGAAGACTTATAAACTTTATGCAGCTGATAATGAAAATGCTGCACACGTAGGTGATACAGTAAAAGTTATGGAGACAAGACCACTCTCTAAACTTAAGAGATGGAGACTTGTAAATATTGTCGAGAAGGCAAAATAATTAATGTAAGGAAGGGGAAATATCATGGTACAACAAGAATCTAGACTAAAAGTCGCAGATAACACTGGTGCTAAAGAACTTCTTTGCATTAGAGTATCTGGCGGATCTTTAAGAAGATATGCTAGAATCGGAGACACTATTGTGTGCTCTGTGAAAGATGCTACACCAGGCGGTCAAGTAAAAAAAGGTGAAGTTGTAAAAGCTGTAGTCGTAAGAACCAAGCAAGGTGCAAGAAGAAAAGATGGCTCATATATAAAGTTTGATGAAAATGCTGCAGTTATCATTAAAGAAGATTTGACACCAAGGGGAACAAGAATTTTTGGACCAGTTGCAAGGGAACTTCGTGATCACGGTTATATGAAGATTTTGTCTCTTGCCCCAGAAGTATTGTAGGAGGAAACGATAATGTATAAGATAAAAAAAGATGATGTCGTTATCGTTATCACGGGTAAGGATAAGGGCAAGAACGGACAAGTACTTTCAGTTGATCATAAGAATGGAAAAATACTTGTAAAAGGTGTAAACATAGTTAAGAAGCATCAAAAGGCTGGAAAGAGTAAATCAGCAACTGAATCAGGAATAATTGAAAGAGAAAATTGGATATCACTTTCAAATGTTATGCTTTCAGTTGATGGCAAGGCTACAAGAGTTGGATTTAAGATTGAAGGCGATAAGAAAGTAAGGGTTGCAAAAAAAACTGGAAAGGTAATTAAGTAAGGAGGAGAAGATGGCTAGACTTAAAGATATTTATAATAATGAAATTAAGAAGAACTTAAAGTCTAAGTTCAATTATAAAAATGATTTAGCTATTCCAAAACTTGAAAAAGTTGTTATCAACATGGGTGTTGGAGAAGCAAAAGATAATTCTAAGATACTTGATGCCGCAGTTAAAGACCTTGAAACTATCACTGGACAACACGTTGTAGTTACAAAAGCAAAGAAAGCAATAGCAAACTTCAAGATAAGAGAAGGAATGCCTATTGGTTGTAAGTGCACACTTCGGGGTGAAGTTATGTACGAGTTTGTCGATAGACTTATAAATCTTGCTTTACCACGTGTTCGTGACTTTAGAGGAGTCAACCCAAATGGATTTGATGGAAGAGGAAATTATTCTCTTGGTATAAAGGAGCAAATCATTTTCCCTGAAATCGAATTTGATAAGATTGACAAAGTAAGAGGAATGGATATTTGTTTTGTTACAACTGCCAACACTGACGAAGAGGCAAAAGAGCTCCTTACAGAGTTCAATATGCCTTTCGCAAAGTAAGGGGGTTCTATGGCGAAAACATCTTTAAAAGTAAAGCAACAAAGGAAACCAAAGTTTAGCACACAATTTTATACTAGATGTAAAATCTGTGGTCGTCCACATGCTGTACTAAAGAAATATGGAATTTGCAGACTATGCTTTAGAGAACTTGCATATAATGGTCAGATTCCAGGCGTCAAGAAAGCATCTTGGTAATATAATAAATTAAAAGGAGGATATCACATATATGAATATGAGTGATCCAATTGCAGATATGCTTACAAGAATTCGTAATGCTAATACTGCAAAGTTTGATACAGTTAATATACCTGCATCTAAAATGAAAAAAGCTATAGCAGAGATTTTATTTAATGAAGGTTATATTGAAAAATATGAATTAGTAAAGAATGAAGTAAATGATAAGTTTGAAGATATAAAAATATATCTCAAATACTTTGATGGAAAAAGGACAAGAGCAATATCTGGTATAGATAAAGTTTCTAAACCAGGACTTCGTATGTATAGTGGTAAGGATGATATGCCACAGGTATTAAATGGTCTTGGTATCGCCATTGTCTCTACTAATCTTGGAGTTATGACTGACAAAGATTGTAGAAAGAATAATGTTGGCGGAGAAATACTTGCTCGTGTTTGGTAATCTGAAAACTGATTAGATCAGATAATTTAAGAAAAGGAGAAAAATATGTCACGTATCGGAAAGAAGCCCATTACAATACTAAATGGTGTGACTGTAGATGTAAAGGGAAATGAAGTGACAGTTAAAGGTTCAAAAGGTACACTCACTAAAACATTTGTACCTGAGATGAAAATAACTGTTGAAGATGGTCATGTAAAGGTTGAAAGACCTGATAATGAAAAAAGAAATAAATCTCTTCATGGACTTACAAGAACACTTATCAATAATATGATAATTGGAGTTACTGAAGGTTATGAAAAAACTCTCGAAATCAATGGTGTTGGTTATAAAGCATCAAAACAAGGAAAGAAATTGAACTTAAGTCTTGGCTATTCACATCCTGTTGTCTTTAATGATCCAGATGGACTTGAGACACAAGTACCTGATGAGAGAACAATCATTGTGAAAGGGATAGACAAAGAAAAAGTTGGTCAATATGCTGCAGAGATAAGAGGAATGAGAGGACCTGAACCATATAAGGGCAAGGGTATAAAGTATAAAGACGAACATATAAATCGTAAAGTCGGAAAGACTGGTAAAAAATAATTTAGGAGGATAATAGAATGGTTAACAAAGTTAAAAGATCTAAAATTCGTGAAAAGAAACACGAAAGACAAAGAAACCGTTTTATGGGAACATCCGATCGTCCTAGACTTACGGTTTTTAGAAGTGATAAACATATTTATGCACAGATAATTGATGATATAGCAAGAAAGACATTATGTCAGGCTTCAACACTCAAGAATACAAGTTTAGCTCACACTAATGATGTTGAAGCTGCAAAGTATGTTGGAAAGACTATTGCTGAAGCTGCTATAAAACTTGGTATATCAAATGTAGTTTTTGATAGATCAGGATATATATATCATGGAAAGGTTGAGGCTTTAGCTGATTCTGCAAGAGAAGCTGGACTCAAATTTTAATGGAGGTAGAAAATGAAGAAGGAAGCTGTAGAAAAAGATAAATTAGAACTTAAAGATACTGTCGTTTCTATTAAGCGTATATCTAAAACCGTAAAAGGTGGAAGAACTATGAGATTTTCTGCCTTGGTAGTTGTCGGTGATGGAAATGGCTCTATCGGAGTTGGTCATGGTAAGAGTGCTGAAATTCCTGAAGCTATAAGAAAAGGAAAAGAACAAGCCATGAGAAATATTGTCAAGATAAATCTTGATAACAATAGATCAGTTCCTCATGATTATGTAGGGGTATGGGGAACAAGTCGAGTACTTCTTAAAAGATCTAAAGAAGGTACTGGAGTTATAGCTGGTGGACCAGTTCGTTCAGTTATGGAGATGGCTGGTATACAAAATATAAGAACAAAATCACTTGGTTCAAGAAATAAGAACAATGTGGCACTTGCTACAATAAATGGTCTTATGAATATGAAATCACCAAGTGAGATAGCAACTCTTCGTGGCAAAGATGTTAAAGATATCCTTGCTGGGATAGTTAAGAAATAGGAGGTGTCAAAATGGCAAATCAATTAAAAATAACTTTAGTTCATTCTCCTATAGGTGCTATTCCAAAACAAAGAGCAACTGTAAAAGCTTTAGGATTTCATAAAGTTTATCAGACAAGAATTCATAAAGATAATACAGCTATAAGAGGAATGATTCAAAAAATTAACCACTTGGTAAAAGTGGAAGAAATGTAAGGGGGCCTTTATGAAATTATCAGAATTAAAAGGAGCTGAAGGCTCAAGAACTAAAAAGCAATTTAGAAAAGGTAGAGGTCACGGTTCAGGTAATGGAAAGACAGCCGGTTATGGTCATAAAGGTCAAAAGGCTAGATCTGGAGCACCAAGACCAGGTTTTGAAGGTGGACAAATGCCACTTTATAGAAGACTTCCAAAGAGAGGTTTCAAGAAACCAAATCGTCTTGTGTTTGTATCATTAAATGTAAGTGATTTTGAAAAGTTTGATAATGGATCAGTTATCACAGTTGATAAGATGAGAGAGTGTGGCATGGTTAAAGGAAACTTTGATCGTGTGAAAGTTCTTGGCAATGGAAATCTTACAAAGAGTTTAACTATAGAAGCATGTTGTTTTTCTAACTCTGCTAAAAGTAAAATCGAATCAGCAGGTGGAACTTGTAAGTCTTGCAAAGACAGCAAAGAAGCAGCTAATTAGGAGATATTATTATGTTACAAATGGTGTTAAATGCATTCAAAGTTAAAGATATAAGAAAAAAACTTTTCTTCACTTTGTTTATGCTTTTGGTAATAAGGATAGGAAGTAATATCCCAGTTCCAGGAGTAAACACTGATTTCTTTAAAAATATATTAGATAATCTTCAAGCTCAAGATGCTGTTGGTTGGCTTTCAAGTATGACTGGTGGCTCTTTTGAAGAGATGTCTATATTTGCATTATCAATTACTCCATATATCACATCAAGTATCATTATGGAACTTTTAACTATTGCTATCCCACCACTTGAAGAGATACAAAAAGAAGGTGCTGATGGCAGAAGAAAGATTGCTGAATACACAAGATACGTTACAGTTATACTCGCACTTTTAGAGTCAAGTGCTATGGCAATTGGATTTAATGGTTCTGGATTCTTTAAAGAAACTCCAGCGGGAGTATTTACAATTATTGTTGCTATATTCTCTATGACGGCTGGTTCAGCTTTCCTTATGTGGACAGGTGAGAGAATCACAGAGTCTGGTGTTGGTAATGGTATATCAGTTGTTCTCTTATTTAATATTATTTCTTCATTGCCAAAAGATTTTAATACTTTGTATGAGAAGTTTTTAAAAGGCAAGAATATGGCATTTATGGTTACCTATGCGATAATTATTATACTTGTTGTTATAGGCATAATCGCTATATCAGTCATATTACAAGATGCAAGACGTGATATACCAGTTCAATATGCAAGTAGAATAGCAGGAAGGACATCAGTTGGAAATGGTGTATCAGTTATACCACTTAAAGTTAATACTGCAGGAGTTATCCCAGTAATCTTTGCATCAAGTATTATGTCACTTCCACTTATTATTTTACAATTTTTAGATATTCGAAATACTATATTTAATGTTATAGCGTCAGTTCTCAATTCTGGTTCTTGGTTTAGATCAGAATATCCACTTTATACATTTGGATGTCTTATATATGTATTTTTAGTAATTTTCTTCGCATATTTTTATACATCAATTACATTCAATCCAAATGAAGTTGCTTCTAATCTAAAAAGAGATGGTGGATTTGTACCAGGTGTAAGACCAGGCAAAGAGACAGCTGAATACTTAAATAGAATCTTAAACTATATTATATTTATTGGTGCAGTAGGTCTTTGTATAGTAGCACTTATTCCTATAGTGATTTCTGGTGTATTTAATATATCAAGAATATCATTTGCAGGAACATCACTTCTTATTGTAGTTGGAGTTGTACTAGAGACACTTGAGCAAATCAAATCTCAACTTGTAGTAAGAAATTATAAAGGTTTCTTATCAGAGTAGGTATCTTATGAATATAATCATGTTAGGTGCACCCGGTGCTGGTAAAGGCACGATAGCCTCTCAAATGAAAGACAGATATCACTTGCCACATATTTCAACTGGTGAGATATTTAGAGAGAATATAAAAAATAATACTGAACTTGGGAAACTTGCCAAAACTTATATTGATAAAGGGGCACTTGTGCCAGATGACGTGACTACTGATATGACTATAAAAAGACTTATGGAAAGTGATTGCAATGATGGATTTATATTAGATGGCTTTCCAAGAAATAATGCTCAAGCTATTGGTCTTGATAAAGAGTTTGAGAAGTTAAATAAAAAAATTGATTTAGTTATATTAGTTGATGCTACTGACAAACAAATCACTGAAAGATTATCTGGTAGAAGAGTTTGTGAGAGTTGTGGGGCGACATATCATATAGTGAATATGCCACCAAAAAAAGAAGGCATTTGCGATAAATGTGGCGCTAAACTCATACATAGAAAAGATGATACTGAAGAAGTAGTACTTGATAGACTTAAAACTTATCACGAACAGACTCAACCATTAATTGATTATTATAAAGAAAAAAAAGTTCTTAAAAGAGTACCTGGCTTTATAGATTCTCATGAAGAGAGACTTAAGATGATTGACGCTATGGTAAAGGGAGATTGGGCTTGTCCAAATAATTAATAATGGTAAGTATAAAATCTGATAGAGAAATTGAATTAATGAGGGATGCCGGAAAGATTTTAGCTCTAGTGCATAATGAAGTTGCTGATTACATAAAACCTGGACTTACGACATATGAGATTGATAAGTTTGCAGAAAAAGTCGTAAAGAAAAATAACGGAACTTGTTCATTCTATCATTTATATGATTTTCCAGGCAATTTCTGTATATCAGTAAATGATGAAGTGATACACGGTATACCAAGCAAAAATGTAGTTATAAAAGATGGTGATGTAGTAAAAATCGATGGCGGAGTATGTTATAAAGGTTATCAATCTGATGCGGCACGTACTCACATAGTTGGAAATACTACTGATGAGATAAAAAACTTAGTAGAGAGAACCAGACAAGCATTTTTTGAAGGTATAAAGTTTGCTATCCCAGGCAATCATATAAATGATATTGGTACTGGAATCGAGATGTATATAGAGCAGTTTGGGTATGGCATAGTTGAAGATTATGTAGGTCATGGTATAGGCACGAAAGTTCATGAGGACCCAGAAATACCCAATTTTTCATCAGATAGAAAAGGTATAAAGATTAGAAAAAATATGACATTTGCAGTTGAACCAATGATTAATCTTGGAACTTATGAAGTTTATACTGCAGATGACAAATGGACAGTAAAGACTTTAGACGGAAAAGTTTCATCGCATTATGAAAATACTATAGTTATTACAGACAATGGACCAGAAATATTGTCTTTAATATAAAAAACTAATTAAGAGGTATTCAATGTCAAAATCTGACGTAATTGAAATTACAGGAACAGTACTTGAAAAACTTCCAAATGCAATGTTTGAAGTTGAACTTGAGAACAAACATAAAGTTCTCGCACATATCTCTGGAAAACTTCGTATGAATTATATTAAAATTCTTCCAGGCGATAAAGTAACTATTGAATTATCTCCATACGACTTATCGAAGGGTCGCATAATTTGGAGAGACAAATAACGAAAGGAGAGTCTAATATGAAAGTTAGATCATCTGTAAAGCCTATTTGTGAAAAATGCAAAATCATTAAAAGAAAGGGTTCTATCAGAGTTATCTGTGAAAATCCAAAGCATAAGCAAAGACAAGGTTAATAGGAGGTAAAAATGGCTCGTATAGCAGGTGTTGATTTACCAAATCAAAAACGTGTTGAGATTGGTCTTACCTATATATTTGGTATAGGTGTTCCAAAGTCAAATGAGATCTTAAAGAATACAGGAGTTAATCCTGATACTCGTGTAAAAGATTTGACAGATGACGAAGTAAAAAAACTCGCTGACTACATAGCAGATCATGTTGTTGTAGAAGGTGACCTTCGCCGTGATGTCGCACTTGACATCAAGCGTTTGAAAGAAGTTGGTTGCTACAGAGGTGTAAGACATAGAAAAGGTCTTCCATGTCGTGGTCAAAAGACAAAGACAAATGCAAGAACTTGTAAGGGACCAAGAAAGACAGTAGCAAACAAAAAGAAAGAAACTAAGTAATAATCTTAGTAATTAATCTTCATGTTTTAATAACAGGAAGAAATAAAGGAGAAAGTAGGTTAGTTTAAATGGCAAGTAATAATCAAGCAAAAGCTTCTGGCAAGAAAACTGCCACAAAGAAGCGTGTAAAGAAAAACGTTGAACGCGGACAGGCACATATCCAAGCATCTTTCAATAATACTATCGTTACACTTACTGATATGCAAGGAAATGCTCTTTCTTGGGCAAGTGCTGGTGGTCTTGGCTTTAAAGGTTCAAAGAAATCTACTCCATATGCTGCACAACTCGCAGCTGAAACTGCCACAAAGGCAGCTCTTATACATGGACTTAAGTTTGTAGATGTATTTGTAAAAGGTCCAGGCACAGGTCGTGAAGCAGCTATTCGTGCACTTGAGACGAATGGTTTAAAAGTCACTTCAATAATGGATGTCACACCAATACCACATAATGGTTGTCGTCCACCAAAAAGAAGAAGAGTATAAGGGAGGTTAATATGGCAGTAGATAGAGGTCCTGTTCTTAAAAAATGTAGAACACTTGGTATTTCACCAGCAGTTCTTGGTCTTGATAAAAAGATTAAAGAAGATAGAAGTGGTAGACAGAGAAAGAAATTATCTGAATATGGTTTGCAACTTCGTGAAAAGCAAAAAGCAAAGTTCATATATGGTATTTTAGAAAGACCATTTAGAAATTATTTTGCTAAAGCTGAAAAGATGAAGGGTCAGACAGGTGAGAATCTTATGATTACTCTCGAAAGAAGACTTGATAATGTTGTCTTCCGTATGGGTCTTGCTCGTACAAGAAGAGAAGCAAGACAAGTTGTAGGTCATAAGCATGTCTTGGTAAATGGCAAGACAGTTAATATACCATCATATCTTGTAAATGCTGGAGATAAAATAGAAATCTGCGAAAAGGCTAAAGAAACCAAAAGATATAAAGAAATTGTGGATATTACTGGAGGAAGAATTGCTCCTAGTTGGATAGATGCAGATGTTACTAATATGAAGGCAACTATAAAAAATCTTCCAACAAGAGAAGAAATTGATGTACCTGTAAACGAAATGCTTATCGTCGAGTTATACAGCAAATAATAGTTTATAAGTAATATCGTTTCAAAATAAAAAATATAAAGGAGTGGGCAGATGTTTGAAAAACCAAACGTTAATATTAAAATAGATGAACAATCAACCGATCTAAGTTTCGCACGATTCATTTGCGAACCTTTAGAGAGAGGTTATGGAACTACTCTTGGTAATTCACTTAGAAGAATTATGCTTTCAACTCTTGAGGGCTATGCAGTTAGCCAAATAAAAATTGATGGTGTTCTCCATGAGTTTTCAACTATAGATGGAGTTAAAGAAGATGTGACTGAGATTATTATGAATTTAAAAGATGTAGCATTTAAGAATAACGCTCAAGTGTATCAAGAAAAAATTGCTACATTGTCATTTGAGGGCGAAGGTGTAGTAAAAGCTTCTGATATAAAAATAGATTCTGAAATTGAAATTGTAAATAAAGATTTAGTTATAGCTCATTTATCTGGTAAACATGCTAAACTCAACATGCAACTCGTTATAACTCCAGGAAGAGGCTATGTACCTGCTGAAAAGAATAAAGAACATTCAAAGGGTCCTGAATATATAGTTATCGATTCTGTGTATGACCCAGTTCAAAGAGTAAATATGAAAGTTGAAAATACGCGTGTCGGAAATCAAACTGATTATGATAAACTTACTCTTGAAGTAAAGACAGATGGTACTATAACTGCAAATGATGCTGTTTCTCTTGCCGCCAAAATATTGTCTGATCATGCACAATTATTCATTGATCTTTCAAATATAGTTAGTTTCCCAACTATTATTAAGCAAGAGAATGCTCAAACTTCTGTAGATGAAAAAGAACTTAAAAATATTTTAGATCTTGAATTATCAGTTAGATCATATAATTGCTTAAAGAGAGCGGGTATAAATACACTTGGAGATTTAACCAAGATGACCCCAGAGCAACTTGTCAATGTAAGAAATCTTGGCAAGAAGTCTCTTGAAGAAATAATGCAAAAATTGGCAGATTTAGGATATCCATTATCTGACAATGTAGAATAATATTTTATAGATAAGTCTAAAAAGCACTATAAAGGAGAAAGAAATGTCAACAGTAAGAAAATTAGGAAGAACAACAAGCCAAAGAAAGGCAATGCTTCGAAGCCTTGCAACACAACTTTTACTTCATGGAAAGATCAAGACTACAGAGACAAGAGCAAAGGAAACAAAGAAAATTGTAGAGCCACTTATAGCACTCGCTTGTAAGGAAGCTGATAATTATGAGACAATAACTGTAAAGGCTAAAGCACCAAAGAAAGATAAAGATGGCAATAGGATAAAAGAAGAAGTTAATGGAAGAAAAAAGACTGTATATGATATAGTTGATAAGACTATCAAAAAGGATAAACCATCAAGACTTTTTGCGAGAAGAAAGATTCTTTCAGTTTTATATCCTGCATCAGATTTTGAAAATCCAAAAAAGAAGAAAACTAAAAAATCTATAGACCTTGTAGCTAAATTATTTGATGAGTATGCACCAAAGTATAAAGATAGAAAGGGTGGATATACGAGAATTGTTAAGATAGGTCAAAGAGTTGGCGATCAAGCAATGGAAGTTCTATTTGAACTCGTATAAAATAAAGCCGTCGACAAGACGGCTTTTTTTATGTATAATAATAAAAATTACTTAAGGGAGAAAATAGTTATGAAATCAGATATAGAGATAGCTCAAAGCATAAAACCTCATAAGATTAATGAGATAGCAAGAACTCTTAATTTGAGTGAAGATAATATAGAACTATATGGCAAGTATAAAGCAAAAATAACTAATTACGACACTCTTATAAAAAATAATGCCGAAAAAATAAATAAAACTCCACTTGTTTTAGTTTCTGCTATTAATCCAACTCCTGCAGGAGAAGGAAAGACTACTACAACTATAGGACTTTCAGATGCATTAAATAAACTTGGTAAGAAAGTAGTAGTTGCACTTCGTGAGCCATCTCTTGGTCCAGTATTTGGTGTGAAAGGTGGAGCCTGTGGTGGTGGCTATGCCCAGGTCATCCCTATGGAAGATATTAATCTTCATTTCACTGGTGATTTCCACGCTATAGGTTCAGCAAATAATCTTATATCGGCAATGCTTGATAATCATATCTATCAGGGAAATGTATTAAATATTGATATAGATAAAATAATCTGGCATAGAGCAGTTGATATGAATGATAGGGTACTTCGAAATATAACTGTCGGTCAGGGAAGTGAAAAGAATGGAGTTGAAAGAAAAGATAGTTATGATATTACAGTCGCATCAGAGATAATGGCTGTATTTTGTTTAGCGAAAGATCTAAATGATTTAAGAGATAGACTTGGCAGAATCATTATTGCTTACGATAAAAATGATAATCCTATAACAGTAAATGACATTAAAGCAACTGGAGCAGTTCTTGCATTACTAAAAGATGCATTTAAGCCAAATCTCGTCCAGACACTTGAAGGAACCCCTGCTATAATTCATGGTGGGCCATTTGCAAATATCGCTCATGGTTGCAATTCAGTTGTAGCAACTAAAACTGCACTTGCCTTATCTGATATAACTGTTACGGAGGCAGGTTTCGGTGCTGACCTTGGTGCTGAAAAGTTTCTTGATATTAAATGCAGAGTGTCAAATCTTAAGCCATCTTGCGTAGTGATAGTAGCGACTGTTCGCGCTCTAAAACATCACGGATATTCATATCTTGAAAATAGTGGAAAGGATGTAAGTGCTTATAAACTTGATGATAAAAAGTTTAATCTAAATATAGAAAATATTGAGGCATTAAAAGCAGGTATTCCAAATCTAGTTCAGCACGTTGATAATATAAAAAATGTGTATGGACTTCCATGTGTTGTCGCTATAAATGCATTTCCAACTGACACTGAAAATGAGTTAAATATTGTGGCAGAAGAGTGCAAGAAACTAAATGTAAGTGCAGTTCTTTCTGAAGTATGGGCAATAGGAAGTGAAGGTGGCATAAACCTAGCAAAAGAAGTTTTGAAGCAAATTGATGAAAATAGAGATTTAAGTACTTTCAAATTTACTTATAATTTAGATGAGAGCATAGAAAATAAAATTAACGATATAGCAAAGAAGATTTATCGTGCATCAGGAGTAATATTTACTGAAAATGCAAAGAAACAAATCGAGACACTTAAAAAACTTAATCTTGATAAGTTACCTATATGTATCGCAAAAACACAATATTCATTTTCTGACAATGCAAAACTTCTTGGAGCACCAAAAGATTTTGAAATAACTGTAAGAAATATAAAGATTTCAGCGGGGGCAGGATTTATAGTCGCACTTACTGGCGACATAATGACTATGCCAGGTCTTCCAAAGGTTCCTTCCGCTGAAAAGATTGATGTAGATGAGAATGGAAATATAGTAGGAATCTTTTAGAATACATTTTTATGAAAGCTTGGCTTGTGACAAATAAATATTATATCAGTAAAAGTTTTGATAGAATCAAATATCTTTTGCATGAATCGGCAAAAAATTTTGATATTGAATTGATAGAGTATAATAATCTTGAGATGCAAAACTTGCTTTTTAATGATAACTATACAAAACCAAGTTTCGTATTATTTTGGGATAAAGATGTTAAACTTGCAAGTATGATTGAGAGTAAGGGTATAAAAGTATTTAACTCTTCTGATAGTATAAGACTATGTGATGACAAATCACTTACTTATCTTAAATTATTAAATAGCAACATCAAACAACCAAAAACTATATTCTCACCCCTACTTTACTATCATGACACTACAGAAGATGATGGCTATATAGACTTTATCTTAAAAAGTTTTGAGTTTCCATTTGTCTTTAAAGAATGTTTTGGCTCATTTGGTCAACAAGTAAGTTTGATAAACAGCAAATCTGAATTAATAGACAAGATTAAGTCTATAGGCTTTTGCCCCTATATCATACAAGAATTAATCAAGTCAAGCTTTGGAAAAGATTTAAGAGTTTATGTAGTTGGCGATGAAGTTATAGCATCAATGAAACGCGAGAACTTAAGTGGTGACTTTAGAGCAAATATTGAAGTTGGAAGTTCTGGGACACCTTACGAAGCATCTAATAAGCAAATTGAGATGGCACTTAAGGTTACTAAAGAACTTGGGTTATCTTTTGGTGGGATAGACTTATTATTTGGTGAGAATGAAGAGCCAATCTTTTGTGAAGCTAACTCAAATGCATATTTCAATGAGATTGATAAAGTATCAGGGGTTAAAATTGAAAATAAAATCTTTGAACATATCCTAAAGTCAATATAATATCATTAATAAAGTAAGGTTATAGACATATAACCTTTATTATTTATTCACTTTACTTTATTATGATAAAGTGCTAAACTGATAAATAAGTAAATCGTATATGAGGTAAATATTTTGGAAAGCTTTCACAATGAATTAACTGATAAGTTGATGGACACTATTTCAAAATTAAAAACGAGAAAAGACTGCTATGATTTTTTTGAAGATGTATGCACTATCAAAGAGATTTTAGATATGTCAAAAAGACTTGAAGCCGCGAAACTTTTAGATAAGGGCTTAAGCTATAACGAAGTTATAGAAAAGATTGGAATTAGTACTGCCACACTTAGTCGTATAAGCAAGGCACTTAACTATGGTACCGGCGGATACAAAAAAGTTATTAAAAAAAATTAGTAGAAAAAGGAGATTCCTATGAAAGTATTTAAAAGATTATTTGCAATTATTTTATCATCAGCAATTATTTTTACTTTGATTTCTTGTAGTAAAAATACACCTTCTCAAACAGTAGATACTGAAAGTGTTAGTTCATCATCTAAAAAGTTCGTAGTTGGCTTTGACGCCGAATATCCACCTTATGGATATCTTTCAGATGATGGTAAAAGTTATGAGGGTTTTGATTTAGATTTGGCAAGAGAGTTTTGTAAGAGAGCAGGATATGAGTTTGTTGCTCAACCTATAGACTGGGATTCAAAAGACCTTGAGTTAAACTCTGGCAATATAGATTGTATTTGGAATGGATTTACGATAAATGGTAGAGAAGATAGTTATACTTGGTCTTTCCCGTATGTAGATAATTCTATCGTATTAATTGTTAATTCAGATTCTGATATCAATACTAAAGCAGACTTAAAAGATAAAGTAGTTATGGTTCAAGCTGCTTCATCAGGACTTGCTGCTCTTAAAAGTGATGAAAATAAAGATTTGCTCAACTCATTTAATAGACTTGAACAATGTTCAGAATATAATTCAGCATTTATGAATCTTGAATCAGGAGTAGTTGACTGTGTGGCTGTAGATATCGGTGTAGCAAAATATAAGTTAAATAATTCTGATGGTAAGTTTAGACAGTTAGATGAGACTGTATCAAGTGAGCAATATGCTATTGGATTTAAGAAAGGAAATACTGCTCTTAAAGATGAAGTTGAAAAAGTTTTATCTGATATGTGGAAAGATGGAACTTTTATGAATATAGCAAATAAGTATTCTGACTATTCTTTACCAGATACTATCTGCATAGATCAATATATAAAATAATATGTCATATACGAGTTTGATACTAAAAATATTAGATGGTGCTGGAGCTTCGTTTATTATATTTTTTACGACGCTTTTATTTTCACTACCACTTGGGATTTTGATAATGTTTGCACGAATGTCTAAAGTTAAGCCATTAAGTGCAGTTACAAGATTTATTATCTCAATTCTTCGTGGGACACCACTTATGCTTCAACTGATAGTTTGGTTCTTTGGTCCATACTACATTTTTGGATTAAAACTAAACTATAGTTGGAGAATAGTTTCAATTATTTTAGGATTTTCAATAAACTATGCAGCATACTTTGCAGAGATATATAGGTCAGGTCTTATAAGTATACCTATAAGTCAGTATGAAGCTGCAACAGTTCTTGGCTATACTAAAAGTCAGACATTTATAAAAATTATTTTTCCGCAGATGGTTAAAAGAGTTTTACCAGCAGTCACAAATGAGATTATAACACTTATTAAAGACACCTCACTTGCCTTTGTTGTCGCATATGCAGAGATGTTTACCATAGCGAAGCAAGTAGCAGCAAAAGAAACTACGATAGTTCCATTATTTATTGCTGGACTATTTTATTATATATTTAATTATATAGTTGCATTTGCTATGGAGAGAATAGAAAAGGCATTTGATTATTATAGATAATATGAGTTTATTTGAGATTAAAAATTGCAAAAAGACATTTAATGGTCAAAAAGTTCTTGATGATATAAGTTTTAAGATTAATGAAGGAGAAGTTCTTGCCATTATCGGTTCAAGTGGTAGTGGCAAAACTACCTTACTTCGGATATGCACCTTCCTTGAATGTATGGATGATGGGGAGATGTGGTATCTAGATAATCAAGTAGTTAGTTCATCAAGTGGTAGAGCAAAATATATCGGTCAAGATGATTTATCTCTTGATTCATTAAACAAAAATAAAGAACTTGTCAAAATTAAAAGTTATTTTGGACTTGTCTTTCAGAGCTTCAATTTATTTCCACACTGGACAGTTCTTAAAAATGTAATGGACGCACCAATCTCTGTCCAAAAAAGAAATCCAAATGAAGTAAAAGAGAGAGCAATGTATTTCTTAAAAAAGATGGGACTTGAAGATAAAGCAAATAATTATCCATGTGAGTTATCAGGCGGTCAACAGCAAAGAGTTGCTATCGCGAGAGCCCTTTGTCTTGAACCAAAAATTATTTATTTTGATGAGCCAACATCTGCACTTGACCCAGAACTTACATCAGAGATTTTGAAAGTAATAAAAGAACTCGCGAAAGAAAAGAGAACGATGGTTATAGTTACTCATGAGATGAACTTTGCAAGAGATGTTGCTGATAGAGTTATATTTATGAATGATGGAGTAGTTGTAGAAGAAGGAAATGCGTATGACTTAATTACAAATCCTAAAAAAGAGCGCACAAAAAGATTCCTTCAAAAATATAATGAATAAAAAAAGAACTGCATAAGCAGCTCTTTTTCTGATTAGCAAACAGTTACGTTTGTAGCCTGAGGGCCTTTCTCGCCATTAGTTACTTCAAACTCAACGGCTTGTCCTTCTTCAAGGTTTTTATAGCCCTCCATGTTTATGCCTGAATAGTGTACGAATACATCCTTTCCAGATTCATCATTGATAAAGCCATAACCTTTTTGTTTGTTGAACCACTTAACAGTACCTTTCATAGTTCCTCCACTAAAAACTATACAATACAAGATTATATATAATTTATCATATATTTTAAATAATGTCAAATAGATTATTTTTAAAAACTAGCAAACTTTCATTAAGTATAGTGTTTTTAAGCATTATGCTTATAGTTTCCTATATAGAATCTATAATCCCTTTTAGTTTAGGGGGGCTAGGGGTGAAAATAGGACTTTCAAATATAGTGACTATACTTGCCATAAAGACTTTAAGTATAAGGGAAACTATATATATAAATGCCCTTAGACTTATAATTCTTGGGGTACTTTTCGGAAATCTTATGAGATTTATCATATCGGTATCAGGCTTTATATTAAGTTTTATAGTTATGGCAATCCTATTAAAAAAACTTAAGTTTTCTATAATAATAACAAGTATATATGGAGCAGTTTTTCATAACATAGGTCAGATAATTGCTATACTTTTTTTTATAAGAAACATCAATATCATATCACTTATTCCTATCTATATCATTTTTGGAGTTTTCACAGGAACCATAATAGGTATAACTACAAATCTTTTATATAAGAAACTAAAAGTAATATCAATTGAATAAAAACTAGCATTGTGATAGAATAGTAAAGGTCTAGAAATTAAAATTATCAAATAAATATTTAGGAGAAAACATATGTTTAAGAAATCTTTGGCACTATTTTTGGCACTTTCAGTTTGTTTTTCACTTTTAGCATGTGGAAATAAAAGTGCAAGTACTACTACAAGTACTGGCGAGAAAGTTTATAAAATCGGAACGCTTCAATTAGTTCAGCATACTGCTCTTGATGCATCTTATCAAGGTTTTGTAGATTACTTAAATGAAAAAGGTATAAAGTTTAGTATGGATTTTCAAAATGCATCAGGCGAACAGTCTGCTTGTGAAACTATAGCTGAAAAGTTTGCAAATGATAATTTAGATCTTTGCTATGCGATAGCTACTCCAGCTGCTCAAAGTATTAATTCTCATCTTGAGAATGTACCTATAGTTGCATCTGCAGTAACTGACCCAGCTGCATCAGGCCTTTGTGCATCAAATGAAAATCCTGGTGGTATGCTCACAGCAGCATCTGACCTTACACCAGTTGAGGCTCAATTTGACTTGCTTGTAGAGTTACTTCCAAATGCTAAAAATGTAGGAATACTTTTTTGTTCAGCAGAAGCAAATTCAAAGATACAATCAGATATGGCTATAGCAGCAGCAAATAAGAGAGGACTTAATGCTACTGAATACACTGTAGTCAACTCAAATGATATTCAGACAGTTGTGGAATCAATGATAGGAAAAGTTGATGTTATCTATGTCCCAACTGATAATGTCATTGCTTCAGGTTTTGATACAGTAGCTACTATTTGTTTAGATAATAAGATTCCAACTATAGTTGGTGAAGAGTCAATGGTTGATAAGGGTGGATTTGCTACCTATGGTATCAATTATTATAGTTTAGGAAAGTTAGCAGGAGCACTCGCTGAAAAGATTTTAGTAAATGGTGAGAATCCAGGTTCTATTCCTGTTGCATATCTTGATGCAGCATCTTGTACAAGAAAGATCAATAACGATACAGCAAGTATCCTTGGAATCGAGGTTAAATAATGATTGGTTCACTACTTGGAGCAATTGGACAAGGTTTTATATGGGGAGTGATGGTTCTTGGTATATTCATCACATATAAGATTTTAAATGTTTCTGATTTGACAGTTGATGGAAGTTTCGCAACTGGTGGTGCTGTATTTGCAGTTTCATTACTTGCGAATATTGATACAAGCATATGTCTACTACTTGCTATGATAGCAGGAGGCTTGTGTGGTCTCATCACTGGACTTTTGCATACAAAGTGTAAGATACCAGCTATACTTGCAGGAATACTTACTCAACTTGGACTCTATTCTATAAATCTGCGTATTCTTGGCGATAAGGCAAATGTAAGTATATCGCAACTTAGCACAAATATTACTTTCATATCAAAGATTACTAATCTTACTCACACTCGTTCTGGCATGGTACTTGGTATCGTAGTTTCTATAATCTGTGTACTGATATTATATTTTTTACTTGGCACAGAGTTTGGTGCAAGTATAAGAGCAACTGGCAATAACGAGACTATGATAAGAGCACTCGGAGTAAATACTGACAATATAAAACTTTTCGGAATCATTTTGTCAAATATGCTTATTGGTCTATCAGGTGCTATGCTTGTGCAAATGAATAAATATGCTGATGTTGGTATGGGTAAGGGAGCTATAGTGTATGGACTTGCATCTATAGTTATAGGCGAAGTATTTTTCAGAAGATTTCAAAACTTCGGTATCAAACTCATCTCAAGTATATTTGGTTGTATAGTTTTTTTCATAATTAGAGCTATAGTCATAAGACTTGGACTTAAAGCAAATGATATGCAGCTTATATCTGCAGTTATCGTAGTCATCGCTCTTGCTATGCCAATCTTCAAAGAAAATATGGCTATGAGAAATATTGGCAAAAAGAACAACTGGAATAATTATAGAAAGAATAAAGATGTAGATGAGATAGTAGAAGATAAAATGACAAGAATCAATGTCACCGAATCAGGAGGTGGCGAGTATGCTTAAACTAAAAAATATATATAAGACTTTTAACGCAGGAACTATAAATGAGAAGGTAGCACTTTATGATGTAAATCTCACATTAAATGATGGAGACTTTGTCACTGTCATCGGTGGAAATGGCGCAGGGAAATCTACATTACAAAATGTAATCTCTGGTGCAATAAATCCTGACTACGGAACTATAGAGATAAATAATATAAATATCACAAAACTTCCAGAATATAAAAGAGCAAAGTTTATAGGTAGAGTTTTTCAAGACCCGATGCTCGGAACTGCATCTGATATGTGGATAGAAGAGAATCTTGCTCTTGCATATAAAAGGGGAGAAAAGAGAAGTCCACTTAAATGGATGATTGACAGTGAGAAAGAAAAGATTTTTGAAGAGAGTTTATCAAAACTTGGTTTGTCACTTGAAAATAGAATGAAGAGTAAAGTCAGACTTTTATCAGGTGGTCAGCGTCAAGCGATTACACTACTTATGGCTACTATAAAGAAACCTGATTTGCTTATGCTTGATGAACATACTGCGGCACTTGACCCAAAGACTGCAAATCTTGTATTAACTCTTACAAAAGAGATTATAGAAGAGCATAATATCACTACTCTTATGATAACTCACAATATGAGAGATGCACTAACTTATGGCAATAGACTGATTATGATGGATCAAGGAAAAATTATATTTGATGTATCTGGAGATGCGAAGAAAAAACTTACAGTAGAAGATTTACTAAAGAAGTTTAATCAGACAAAAGATGCACCATCAGATGCTATGATACTTGGATAAAATAAAGGGGCTATGTATAGCCCCTTTTTATATGAACTCAATAGATTCAAGAGTTAGACCTTTTGCTGGAAGTGTAAATCCTGCATACCTTCTATCTTTCTTTTCAAGTATCTCTTTTATATATGATGGCTCCCACATATTCATACCAATTTTAAGTAGGGTGCCACAAATAATTCTAACCATATGATACAAAAATCCATTGCCACTAATTTTTATCTCTATAATGTCATCATTTTCTTTTATATCGATACTATATATTTCTCTTGTAGTGACATTTTCATCTTCATAGTTTAGTAGTTTAGAAAGTTTTATTGATTGAGAATCAGGATTTATAAAACTTTTGAAATCGTGAACACCTATAAGATATTTTGATGCTTCTTTCATCTTTTCAATATCAATACTATGATATACATAATGAGCAAAATGTTCTTTTAGTGGATTTCTTATTTTAGCATTATGGATTTTATAGATATATGTCTTTATGACATTATGTTTTCTTGGATGAAAGTCGCTACTAACTTCTTTTGACTCAAGTATAGATATGTCATTTGGAAGAAGGTTATTTAGTGCATAGTTAAACTTGTCAGGTCTTATATCTGAATTAGTATCAAATACTGCTATATTGCCATTTGAATGGACTTTGCTATCAGTTCTACTTGTGCCAATGATTTCTATTTTTTCATTCGTGAGTATTGATAACTTGGCATTTATGATGTCTTCAATGCCATTTTTCTTGTCCCCAGTCTGCCAACCATTATAATTAGTACCATCATATGCTATTTTTATCATAATTCTTTTCATTTTTTTATTATAACATTTTCTATTATATTATGCTATAATATTGTGGTGAGAATCATGATTAAAAAAATGAGTTTAAGAATTATAACTTTGATAGTTTTGATTTTTTCTATAAGTATCAACTATGCATCTAATATTATTATCTCTGGAAGTAATTCTAAAAATGAGTCTGTTTCAGTTCATAATGATAGTAGCTATGAGAGTGAACTTTTAGCAAGTGCATCAGAAGTAGATAGTGAAGCTGCCATACAAGCTTATATTTCTGAAATTGCAAATGCTTTTATGTCAGTAGAACTTCCACCAAAATATAATTTACCAACTTTATACATGCAGCCAACTATCCATCCAGTAAAAGAAGGTGACTGGTTTGGAAAGTTTTCTGATGATATGCCTATATTTAAGGTGGATGTAGAAAATGATTCTGAAAAGAATAATTTAATGTGCCTTACTTTTGATAGCGCCTATATCAATAAATATACTATAGATATTTTAGACATACTTGATAAGTATGATATAAAATCAACTTTCTTTATGACTTATGAGTTCATGGTAAAAAATCCTGATCAAATTATGGAGATTATAAAAAGGGGACACGAGATAGGAAATCACTCTACATCTCATCCTGACTTCAATAAGATAAGTGATAGTAGGATAGTGAAAGAAGTTATGAAAGCACATAATTTCATAAAAGATCTTGTCGGAGTAGAGATGTGTCTTTTTAGATTTCCCTTTGGTTCTTATTCGCCAAGAACTGTTGGTATCTTAAAAAATATGGGATATTACTCTATACAGTGGACTCTTGATTCTATAGACTGGAAAAACTCTGGAAAAGAGTTTTTGATAAATAGATTTACTGGAAATGATGACCTTTTAGCTGGAGGTTCTATAATTCTTTTTCATAATGGTGCCACTTACACACCTGAAGCGCTTCCAGAAATAATTGATATGATATATAGCAAAGGTCTAAAATGCGTCAAAGTATCTGACCTTATATATCATCATGATTTTCACGTATTAAAAGGTCAACAGATTAAAGGTCAATATTCTGTCTACAACTATAATGAAAAGTAATCGTCTAAAAGGTATATGCTATCTAATGATAACTGCAATCATTTGGGGTGGTTCTTTTATTTCACAACTATTTGGTGGACTTGCTATAGGGTCATTTTCTTTCTGCGGATATAGATGTATTGTAGGTTGCATCACAATTTTTATAATGATTTTGATAGATAATAAACTTAAGTTAAATAAGTTTATTTTTTTTAGAAAAGATGAAAATAAATTATATACTATAAAAACATCACTTTGGTGTGGCATCTTTCTTTTTTTAGCAATGGTTACTCAACAAATAGGAGTCCAGATGACTGACACAGCAAAATCAGGTCTCATTACATCTCTTGAAGCAATCATAGTTCCTATACTTACTCTCATTTTATATAAGAGAAAAATAAAACTAATTACTTGGTTTTTTATCATTTTAACTGTAGTAGGTATAATGATGTTGAGTCTTAATTCTCTTACTGGTATAAATCTTGGTGACATAATTGTATTTATATCTGCGATTATATATTCTGTGACAGTTATCCAAGTTCAAGAATATGTCCTATCTATAGACCCATTAAAGTTTTCATTTTTTAGATTTGTAATGGTCGGCTTTTTGGGCTTTCTAATGGCTGTAATAATGAGAGAAAACTTTTATTCTATAATAAATATAAAGAATGCTATGCCAAGTATACTTTATAGCGGTATACTTGCATCAGGTGTAGCCTATACCTTTTCTATAATTGGTCAAAAGTATAGTGAGCCTATTATAGCGACACTAATAATGAGCCTTGAGGGCATTTTTGCAGCGATTTTGGGCTGGATTATCTTAAACCAATCCCTAAATCTTATACAAATTATAGGCATAATTATAGCATTTTTATCTATAGTGGCTGTCCAGATAACGGACTATAATATATAGGCAATTCATATTAAGAAATATTTAATAATTGTTTAATAGAAAATAAGTTATAATTATAGTATAATATATGTAGACTATGATGCCGTGTTTATGGCGTGATTTATATAGTCTATTCAAAATCTAATTAGTTCTATAATAAAAAGTCTAAAGGATGATAAAATGAAGAAGTCTAGGATTTTTGTTGTAAGTATTTTAGTGTTATTATTAGTTTTAAATAACACTATGTTTTCGTTCGTAGGTTGGTACAAAGATGGAGATAAGATGACCTACGTCAATAACTCCGGCTACCGTATAGCAAATGCATGGAGAGAATCAGATGGGATGCTTTTTTATTTAGATGAGACAGGATATGTTCTCTATAATAAGTGCTTTGAATACAGTGGTAAGATTTATTGCGTTGGTAGAAATGGTGCCAGGATAACTGATGCATTTGTTGATGTCACACCAGATATGATAGTTGGTGACACAATCAGTCCTGGTATTTTTTATTTCACTTCAAATGGAACTGCTTTTCAAAAAAATAGTACTAACTTTACAAAAAATATCGATGGAAAAAAATATGCTTTTGATGATGAAGGACATCTGATGGCTGACTGTTGGCTTACATCTGATGGAGACATAGTTGATAGTAGTTCTGATACTATCAAAGAAGGATGCTACTATGTGAAGTCAGATGGAGTTTTGATGCAAAATGAATGGTATAACTTTACAAATGATTCAGCATCTGATTATACACTTGATAGAAGTAATCTCATAGCAGCTGATTATTTTGATATGAACTCACTTTGGATGTATTTTGGAAATAATTGTAAAAAGACAGTTGGAGGAACTACGACTAAAAATATCACAATCAATGGTAAAGAATATGCCTTTGATGAAAATGGCATCATGCTTATGGGCTTCAAGAAAAACCAAGGTGAAGTAGATACTAATCAAGCAAGTAACCCTGTAGTAAGTGAAAAGATAAGATTTTATGATAAGTATAGTGGTGAGTTAGTTAAGAATAGATGGATAAGTGATATAACACCAGAGAGTTTTTCTGAAAGTGATTTTTTAGATGGAAAGATAGATTGGTATTATGTAGATAGTGATGGAGCGATAGTTAAAAATAAAGTCGCAACTGTAGATGGTAAAAAATATATCTTTGATGGATTTGGAAGACTTCGTAATGGTTTCATACTTATAGATGGTATATCATACTTCGTTGCAGAATATAAATCAGAAGATTTATCACGTGATGATTTTATCTATAAAGTTAGCGATGGTGGTAAACTCTATGGTTCAGAACTTTCTGATATATACTATTTTGATGAAAATGAAAAGAATGAAGGTGTGATGAGAACTGGCACAGTAAATATAGAACTTTCTGATGGAGTATATGAGTTTGATTTTAAACCAAGTGGTAAGGCAGTAGGAAATAGAAATGAACTAAAACTTGATAAAAATACTTACTATATAAACTCATTGAAATTAAAACCTTGGGAAGACACAAGGTATGGCATAGTAAAGGTAAGTGATGAAGAATATAGAGTTATAAATACAAGTGGCAAGATAGTTACTGGAAGAAAAAGAGTTATAAAAGATGATTATGATAATTTCATGATTATACTGAATGATAAATTAGCAGGATATATATTAGCACCAAATAGAAAAGGGACAGTTAGGTGGAAGACAATAGATGGTATAACTGGATATTATTTCTACGACCAAGATTCTGATCCGAAAAGATATACACATCTTCTTGTAGAAAGTGGAGTATCTTGTCCGACAGCTACACAAATTGCTGATATACCAAATGACTTAAAAGTTAATTTTAAATAATGGAGGGAAAAATATGAAAAGGAGTTTTAGAAGCAATTTATTATCACGCATAATAAAGAAAAGCAAAAGTAAATTATCACTTTTCATAGTTTTTACTATGGTTTTAACTTTGGTGTTGCCAAATGTTGGCGTATTACCTTTTAATTCTATAAAGGAGGCATATGCAGCTGGGACGGAGCTTCAACCAGAGTCTTTTGATGCAGAAGATAAAAAATCAAATACTACAGTAGTTTACTGGAAATCTAATAGTGTAATAGATTTTAAAGGAAAAAAGACATCAACAGATAATTATGATTCTGGATTTAAGACGACATATGGTAATGGTGGATATGGAGTCAATTTTAATGTAAATACTGTTGCTATGCCAGATGATGGACCTCCTGCATCTGGAGGACAAGGTGGTACATTTAATAATGGAAATGGTGGTGTATATACATTAGGAGATGTGGAGTTTAAGGTTATTACACAAGCAAGTCCAAATAAGAAATATGTATTTATGGATTTGTATGCTTATAATACAGCAAATATAAATAAATATGTAGCTTTAAGATTTAATGCTGATACTCAAATTACAAACAACGATTATGCAAGAGTTGTTGTTAATAGAGATGATCAAATATTTCACATTGTTAATGATAATAAATCAAATTCTGATTTTGTTTCTTTTGATATAATTGCTCATGATGATGATTATAATTTAGATCCTTTCAATGTTGCACTAGCAGCATTTTGGAGTTCAAGAAATAATTCTGATATTGCTTGGAGAGCATATTATGAATATGATGCTGGGAATCGACAATCGGATGGTTCCTATGACTCAGGTGTTTCTTTTGGTTGGAAAAATATTGAAGTAAGACCATATGAATTAATTCATAGAAGAGTTGCATTTATGGCAAGAACTGCCACTTATTATGTAAATGCAACAAATGGAAAAGATAATCCTGGATCTGCCGAAGATGGTAGTTGGCCTAATAATCATTCTCAGCCTGGTTCATTTGATAAACCATTTAAAACTATTCAAAAAGCATTAGATGTTATTGGTAATAAAAAAGCATTTATATGTTTGCAAACTGATTGCACATTACCAAATAGTATTAATTTCAATGATTCTTCAAAAGACATAACTATACAAAGCGCTGATATAGGAATGAATTCAAGAAAGAATACACAAAAGTTTACTTTAACTTGCAATAATTCAAAAATAAATGTTACTAATGGATCCTTAACATTTTCAGATTTAGTTTTAGAGAGTAATGGCGCTGATAAAGAAGATGTTTTTATAGAACAAACTGGAGGCAATGTTACATTTAGTAGTGGAACTACTTTTAGAGGATTTAAAAACTCTAAAGGTTCAGCTGTATTACATACAACTGGAAGTGGCAAAATTGCATTGTTAGGAACAACAATTAATAATTGTGTTTCTGCTGATAAAGTAAAAGTAGTTGATGGTAAAATAGCAACTACAAGTTGCTGTGCTATCACATATGAAGGATATACTGGTACAGATTCTGATTTAGGCTTTGAAATGAATGGAAATAACCAAATTTGGAATAATGGTGATAAAGATTATACTTATAATGCAACTACTGATACTTATACTGGAGAAAGAAGAAATATTTATCTTGGAAAGGATAAGTTTATACAAGTAAGTAATTTATTAAAAAATGAAGTATCAGGTGTTGAATCAAAAATATCGTTAACTACGGAAGAATTACCAACAGCATACATAGGTGCAGTTAAGAATGCAAATGAAGAGGTAATTGTAGCTAAACCTACGAATGTCTATCCATATATAAGAGATATTAATAATTGTCCATTTGAACAATATTTTTATGATGATAGAACTTCTACTAATAATAGAATTGAGATAGCTGAAGGAAAAATAAATGGTGGCGATACTGCTAAAAAGAATGCAGTTGTAAAACAACTTGGTAGCCGTATAATATTTAAATATGTAAATGAAAATGGCTCAACACTTCATGGTATAAGTAGGAGTGATCTTGTATTGCCAGTTGGTCAGCAAGTAACTATTGAAGCAACTCCATCAATTGTAGATGGATATGAGATGGATAGATGTCAAGTAACTGGTACTGGATTTACTATTGATAATGTAAAAACAAGTGCGACATTTGGCACTGCAACTGGTACTGTCGGGACAACTAATGTTGAGATAAGATACGTATATAAACCTCAAGATGTATCATATAGTTTTGTGTCGAATGGTGGATCGCCTACTTCAATCCCTTCTATAACTGGACAAGTGGGGAAAAGAGTAAGTGGTATATTATCTTCACCTAAAAAATATGGTTATTTATTTGCAGGTTGGTATGATAATATTACTGACCCATACGATACAAGTGATGCTGGAAAGTTCACACAACTTCCTTCATATTTCCCAAATAAGTCTCTGACACTTTATGCAAAGTATAATGTTGACACTTCTATATTTATACCTATTTCTGAAAACCACGTAAATAGTAGTGGAACTATTACTTTCTATGAGACACCTGATTCGCAAGTTGATATGACACACAACGTTGAGACTAATTTTGCTTTCAATTCAAAATCTATACCTGGTTATATGGCTAATGCTGTAACTTCTTTTGTCACTCCAGCTACTTATATATATAGAAGTGCAGAAGAGCCTGTAGGTACATTCACTCAAAATGGAAATGCTGCAAGTTTCAGTGGTAGAACACCAGGTCAGCAAACACTTACTACATTTAAATATGATGTAGACCCATCTGTCACAAAGAAGTTTAGAAAAGAGTTTTACAAAGTAAACTCAAGAGGTCAAGATGAACAGCCTTACAATATAAATGGCACTAATAACTTTGAAGAAGAAGACTTATCTGCTGAGGCACCAATGTCATTTACTCCACCTGATAGAGCTGGTTTTGAAGTTATCTCTGCAGAGATAACTACTGGTCATGAAGCACATTCTGATAGTTTCATAACTGCAGTCAGAAATTATTCTTTTGATCAATACAATAGATATGCATTCACTGGAGAAATGCCAAATCAAGCTGTCACTATAAAATACGTATATAAGGCAACTTCTACAGAGAGAGAGTATATCATAGATTATACAGATGATGATTCTCTTGATAATAGAAATAAGTATATTGTTGATTCGATAGTTGATTCAACAAAGATTTATGAAGATACACTTACTGCTTCAAGAAGAAATGATTTATATGGTTATAATTTTGATACAAATACTGTAGACCCAACTTCAGCAGGAACTTTCAGTGCAGATGGCACATTTACAGGAACTATGCCACTCAACCAATCTGTAAATGTAATATATCATTATAGAAGAAATGCTTATTTTAAAGATGTTGTATATAAACCATCGCTTGAAGATGCAGGTTGCACTACAACTTTTGATATAACTAACTTATCTCCTGACTTAACTTTACAAGATGGTAATCCAAAGACTCAAGTCTTGTCAGATACACCAGGAACTGGAACAGGCTGGACTTTTGCTGAACTTAATACAAGAGAGTTAGTTCCAAGAGTAACTGTCAATGACTCTACATTATATGCTGCTGATAGCTTTTTCATTGATATGAATGATAACCAAATCTATGATGATGGAACAGATAGGATGTTAACGGATGATGGTGCATTATTTACTACAGCTGATGTTCATAATGGTGTGATAACTATAGTTCCACATGTTAGAGTTCTATATAGTGATATCAATATTAGTTTCGCTTCTGATGGAAATGCTGTAATTGATACAACTGGTATTCAAACACAATATAGAAGTATAGATACTTGGCAAACAGTAATTGATACTGGTCTACCTACTACAACTGGTGTTGGATATTATTATAATTTTGAAGGTTGGTATCTAAATAATATTAAGGTTCAAAGTACTGATCTACTTGTAAATGGTGGTGTCTATGTAGCAAAGTTTGTTAAAAACACTGACCTTGCAGATGCGCCAAAGAAAGTATTATATACAACTACTATTGATGACTATGGAAATGGTCAGATAAATATTAGAGATTTGCATAGTGGATATGCATATATACTTGCAGATGAGAGTAATACTATTTTGTCAAAAGCACTTGCAGTTGATACTACACTTTCATTTACTCATGATGTTGATGGTGTAGATATCAATACAAAATATCATCTATATGAAGTTAAGATTGATGAAACTGTGACATATGATAGTATAAATACTGGAGATAATATAAGTACAATAGATGCGAGTCATAGAAGTGATTCAAATGATTGCTATGTTCCAGCTGTTCGTAAGAATTATACTGTAGCAGTTGATAATTTTTTACTTAATAGTGGAACTCAAAATGTAGCAAAAGTGACTATCAAACCTACATCTGTTGATTATGAATATGCTTTATATGAAGGAACTGCTATGGCAGATGGTATTGATTGGACTCCTGGTGTAGTTAGTGGTATAACTTTTGAAGGAATTAAACCTGGAAAGACATATAAAGTTGTCACAAGGAAAAATGGTACTGCTACTACAAATCAAGGCACGAATATTTATATTGATACACTTAATAATTTAACTAATAATTCATATATTGTGTATGCTATAAATGCAACTATTAATGGTGGTACAAATACTGCTATAGTAGAGGCTGGTCAAACTGTCACTGTGACAGCAAATGATTCATCATCTGCATTCCAGTGGACATCAAGTGCAGGAGTTTCATTCTCATCTCAAAACGCAGAAACTACATTTACTATGCCATCTAAAAATGTAGTCGTTATGCCAAAACGTGTTGTTCCTGATACTAATAAGATAAAACTTAATTCTGTTCAATTTGGAAATAGTGACTATAGTGTTTATATGGATTCATATGATGAAGATACACTAGTTACTAATTTAAGAACTGATGCTGAAACATATTTATCAAATCATGGATTCAATATAAAGTATAATGTGACATTCAATAAAGATATATTAACATTTGAGGAGCAATCAGCTCTAGTAAATGAAATGGGTGATGCTGTAAGAGGTGCTCTTGCTATCGATGTTGAAGTCGAGAGATATATAGATAATAAGAGAGTAGACTCAAATGCTTTTGTTAATCCTCCATCAACATTAACTGGTTCTTCATTATATGGTAATACGCAAATTTCTGAAGAATTAACTAATCTATATGGCTCTGAGATTTTTGATCAAGTTCCTGGACTTTTTGAATATTTGAATGGAGAAGGAGATGCACCTTCTAGTCCAGAAAATGAATCTTCAGAGACTATAAGTGAAACTTATGAAGAAGAGCCTGAAGATGAGACTGTAGAAGAGTCTTCGGGTATTGATAGTTCAGAAAGCACAGAGAATAATGAAAATGCGGACACTATAGTAGAAACAAGTTCTGAAGAAATTGAAGAAACTACTGAAACTACTGAAGTTAATGAAACAACAGAAACTACTGAAAGCACTGAAGAGGAAACTATAGAAAGTACTGAAGAAGAGACTGCAGAAAGTACTGAAGAAGAGACAGAGGAAGAAGCGACTGTTAGTGGATTTACTGGAGGCACAGAATTAGTCGAAGAGACTGAATCAATAAGTTTTGATGAATTAGTTCAAAATCTTATCTTATTTGGTTCAACCTTCTCAAATGATTTTTCTACAAATATATTTGTGAACTTGATAAAAGATGATTTGAATAATGGTGAATACAAAGTATTTGAATCAAATGGTGGTACTCTTACTGAAGTGCCATTGGCTTCTGGCATTACTGAAGACATTGCGAAAAAAGGTCTTGCTGGATTCAATGTTTCAAAAGGTAAGAGATATATAATTGCTTATAATAGATATAATGATATAACTTTTGTAAATAACACACCTGGTGTAAGCGAGATGACAGGTGCTGAAACGAGGAAGGTATATAGAGTAAAAGCAGGAGATACTATAGGTAATTATACTGCTACATATGGAGCACTTCCAGATATTTCACAAGACTATTCATATAATAGAGCAACTTATCAAAATGCTGTCTGGTCATATAAGAGCAATACGAAAGATGAGTTCCATGATACTGATCCATTGCTCACATCTATGACAATATATGCAGTATATGATACTGATGCTTCAGATGTCGGTGCAATGCTTCGTGATGTCGAAAGAGCTCTTGAGAGAGCAAGAAAGATACTTGAAAACTATTTCTTATTAAGTGATGAGCAGAGAACTATACAGGAAGCAGTTTCAGTATTAAGAAGTTATGTTGATGATCCAAATTCAACAAATGCAAATATTTTGGCATCATTAAATGATCTTGATGTAATCTTAGATGATATAGAACCAAAGCTTACAGTAAGAGAAGATGATTATACAAGACAAGATGCTAATAAAAATAAATCTAATACAGGAGCAAGAACCACAGGCGGTGGAGGTGGTGGTGGCGGTGGTGGAGGTGGCGGAGGAGGCGGTGGTGGCGGTATGGGCTCTGCAGGAGCTACTGCTGGTGGTCCAGGTGCACTTGATGCTTTAAGTAGTCCACTTGATGCTACTTTACAAGCTACACAGGCTGTGCAACCTACACAAGTTCCAGTTACTGCTGTCATCAATGTACCTTCAACAGTTACATCAACTAATGGTATGGTAAAAATTGACTTTAGTAGTGAGATTAGTTCATTCGTTAAATCAGATGGTTCTCTTGCAAAGAATGAATGGGTAAACACTCAATATGGTTGGTATCATGCCAATGATTTTGGTGGACTTGATACTGGTTGGAAGAGTATAGGAAATAAATGGTATTATTTCGCAGAAAGCAATGCATCTGCTGTAAATAATAATAAGAGTGTAATGCAGACAGGATGGCTTCAAAATAACTATGGTGGAAGAAGTAATATTTACTACTTGGGAGTAAATGGAGATATGACAACTGGCTATGTGACATTAAATGGAAATACATATTACTTTAGTGTAGTTGATAGTTCATCAAATCCTATTGGCTCTCTTGTTACAAATGCTACTACACCAGATGGAAGAGTTGCTGGTGCAGATGGAATAGTAAGGTAGGAGGGTGAGTATGTTTAGTGTGAAGAAAGTTTTAGCAAGAATACTTATAATCTCTCTTATAATTTGTAATAATGGTTTTTTTACTTTGGCTGATTCAGTTGATAGCATCGTTTCTGAAAATAATACATCTACTGAACAAGTACATTATAATATAAGTGAGCAAGATGATACATCTGAAACTGATACTGAAAATGAGACTAAAGTTTCTCAAGTAATTGATGATAAAGTAGTGGGTGATGAAACAATTATTAGTAATGACACTACAGAATCAAATGATGAGTCTACTGATGACATCAAAAATAGTGACACAGGGGTTTTAGAACCTGAATCTGATGATACGACTTTAGTTGAAGAGACTGAAGCCGAGTCTGATGATGAGACTTCTAAAAGTGCAGAAGAAAATGAGACACAATCTGATGAGAGTGTATCAAATCTTTTACCATTAGAAGAAGTAAAATATGATGACAATATAAGTACAGATAGTGAATTTGAGAGACTTTTAGAAGAAAATATAGAATTAGTTGAGTACTTAAGAACATTTAACATTACAGTTGATAACTCAGCGACTATAAAGTTCTTTAAGGAACTTGAACTTCGTGAAGATGGAGAGTATCTAACAGCAAAATTAGATGGCTATTGGTATCTTGCCGATGATATGTTTTCAAACACATATAATCCATATAAAGAATCAGATGGACTTTTTGGAACTAATCCAACTCAAAAGATAATACTTGATTTTGGAGTAAATCGCCCTACAATTAATAAATCAAGTAGTTGGA
Organism: Lachnospiraceae bacterium; assembly: GCA_017634065.1. Lineage (GTDB taxonomy): Bacteria > Bacillota > Clostridia > Lachnospirales > Lachnospiraceae > UBA3633. The sequence continues at coordinate 174,367 of JAGBOC010000012.1, forward strand.
GTAACACTGTATTTGCAACTGAAAATCCACAAAGACAAACTATTGAGTTTGAAGCTCCTGGCGGTACTTTAATTAAAAGTTATTTAGAAAGTACTTATCCTACTTCTGTATTCCCAACTAAAAACTTTGGTAGTGCTGGTGATCATATAGAATTACCAACTTTTGGTGATATCTGGGATGGTTTTGAGTTTAAAGGTTGGGTAGATGAAGAAGGTGTAAACTTAACTACATCACAAAATAATTGTTTTTTATATGCATTTCAATATGGTGGTGAAGTAACTTATACAGCGGTTTGGGAAAGAGTTATTACTGAAACTCATAATATAAGCATAAGTTATTTTAGATCTACATATTCATCAGCATTTAGTGTACCTTATAAAAAATCAACTAATATAATTAATCATCCGCTCCTTGCTACATACAATGAAGTAAAAAATCATGGTGATTATCTATATATGGAACCAGCTGAAGTGTATGGATATAGAATTACTAAAGTTCTTATATCTACTATCTCAAGAACTGATCATAGTTTAAGTTTTAGTGATGTGGGAACAGATGGTCTTTTGACAATTAATGCTGACAACAATGGATTTGTTAGTTTTGATGCTACATCAGATTTAACAATGGATGCAACTAATTATACTCTTGATGGTTGCATTCCTAACCATGATGTGTATATAGAATATTATTATGAACCAAATACTGCTCAGTCAAGTATTTTCAAAGTTTTCTATGTGACTGAAGCAGGAGATGAATTAGCCAGTGAGTCAAAAAATGCACTTCCTGAAGAAGAGATTTATGCTTCTACAAAAAGTATAGTTAATTACATGTATAAGAGGGCAGAAGTTTCAGAGACTCCACTTGTCCCTTCAAGTAATATCTTTGGACTTGGTTATTTCCACTGTGCAAGTGAAAGTTACACGACTTCTTCTGTCAATGCAAATGGCGGAAAGTTTAAAGCAGTGATGCCAAACCAAGATGTATTTATTTACTATTACTATGAATTAGGTGGTATGGATACAACTACTTATATTGAGACACAAATTCAAAGACCAGATGGAACATATGATATAAGTACAGATTCTATAGTTCATCCAGTCGGTTCTGCATATATACAAGAAATAGTGATTGATAATAAAGAAGATGAAGGTTATGCTGAACCTACATTCGGCTTTACAAATGTTGTCCTTGATAGTTATCATTATAATCCAGGAATAGGTAGTACAAATGGTACTCTTAAGTTTTATGTCGACACTGACAAAAAACCAGTACTCTCTTTGACGTATTCATACGATTACTCAAGTGCATACTGGACAAAAATTGGATTTAATCAAACTGCAGGAGGTCATGGAACTATATCTGCATCACCAAACACTAAGGGATTAGATGAAAGATTCATTAAAAGAGGTGAAAGATATACTTTAGCAGAACTCACAGCAAATATAGCTTCGACTTGTGATGCGTATTATAAACTTGTTTGGTATAAAAATAGAACTGCTGGTATAGGACCTGCTGGAGATCCACTTCCAGAAAATGATATACTTGTTGATGGAGCAAATTATAATCTTTATGCTTCATTTGAAGAAGACCCAAACTGGTGGGTTAATATAACATTTACTGAAGCAGATAATTGTCATATAACTGGTGACACTTCATATCATCTTGTCAAAGGCACAGCAGTTGGAGTTAATCCTACTGATGCTAATCGCCCACCTGAAGTAGTTACAGATACTGGATATACTTTTAATGGTTGGTTTGATGAGAATGGAAATGCGATTGGAACTAGTTATAATGGGACACATACTTATTCTCCAAAGATTGATTCTAACTTCCCAGGTGATACTTCACCTGTAAAGCCAGTTGCCTATGTAACTTATGATGCAAGTGGCAAAGGTAAGGCAAATATATATGGTGCATATCCAGGTAGAAAATATGTATTAACTACAAATGACAATAAAGTTATAAAAGTTTCAACTTCATCTGAAGCACTTAATAATGGCTTTACTAATTTGACACCAGGAAAATCATATAAATTATATGAGGCACTTCCATCTGCAACTATACCAGCTGTAGGTTCTACGATTACAAGTTTTACTAATTATAGTTCTGCATATTGGTTTGGAGTAAAACTTAATATAGAACCAACAGTGACACATAATGCCGATAATACTAATAACATATCATTTACAGCAGCACCTGGAATGCAGTATGCACTTCTTGATGCAAGATATGATGTTGTATCTAACTGGTCTGCATCTGCAAATTATAATTCACTCCCTCTTGGCTCATATTATCTTATCGTAGCAAGAGAGTCAGGAGACTCAGTCGCTGCAAATGATGATGCTGTTATAAAGTGTGGAAAAGTCGTTTATACAAGAGAAAATGATTTATCCGAAAGAAAGTATAGACTTATCGTTATAGGTGATAACGATGCATATGCTAATGGTGCAGGAGCAGTTACAAATACTACAATTGATGGTAAAAATGCGAAGTTATATTCTGTATCTGCAGGAACTAGCATAGAACTTCGTAGTAAATCACAAAATGGATATGTTACAAAAGTTGTCACTAATAATGTAAATATAAATGAAAAGAATAGTGTAAATAGTTTTGTAATGCCTGAACAAGATGTTTTAATCTATAATATACTACTTACAGAAACTGCTCAAGATAGTCATGGAAATGATGTTGAGAATACTATTACAGTTAATAACACTGGCGCTAATATATCTGTTCTAAATCTTGATGATATTAAAACTACATTAAATGCAGGAACAAGTATTGGACAGGCTATACAAGATAGTTGTTCAGTAAATCACTATTTGACTATAAATCAATATGCTTCAAGCAAGGCAACAGTTCAAGCATTAGGAACAACCTATGATGCAACAGTTATACCATATGAATATACTATAGATGTGCAGACTGTTGTTCTTGGATTACCATATACAAACTCAAATCAAGGTTCGGCAAATTATCTTGCATTTACTGCACTTGATAGGGGCGAGATCGGAAACTCTACTTATGTTGGAGGCACTTGCCCATATACTACAGATGAGAAAGAAATTGGACTTGAAAGTTTCGACTTAAGTGTTTCAAGTGCTAAAAATATTAAGTATACTAAAAAACATAAAGTAAAAATCTCTTGCACTACTACTAATATAGAATGTGAAGAAGAGTTTTATGTATTAGATAATAAACGTATAACTACTGTTGCTGATTACAATACATTCATAGATGCTAGAACTCCAAGTGTGTTTGATGGAGCAATGCCAGAAACCACATCAAAGGAATATAACTTTAATAATATGACAGTAGGTTCAGATGTATTTAATCCTGCTACTATTATCAATAGAGCTTATGATATCACACTTAATTATACTTTAAACACTGTAAGAGAAGTTAAGAAAGCATCATTGTCACAGACAATTATAAGTGCTCAAACTAAACACGATTCACTTACAAATGATGATGTAAAATCAACTTTACAAACTGCTATTGATAATGCAAGTGCTATATATAGCTCACAGGCTCATCATACTACTGATGAACTTCAAAATGCTATCAATGCTTTAATAGCTGCTCGTGATGCTGCAGTTGATCCAGCAGCCGGAGAAGGTGAAGATTTCACTATCACATTAAATGGCAATGGTGGAACTGTAAGCCAGGGCTCAATAATTGTCACAGTTGGTGATGCATACACTTATGAAGCATTGTCATCAGTGACTGTAAGTAGATCAAATTATTCTTTCGTATCTTGGAACACAGCCGCAAATGGAACTGGTACTTCAATCAATGCAAGTTCAGCAGTTGGAATGAATCCAAGTGACACACTCTATGCTATCTGGAGGTCAAATAGACCAAGTGGTGGTGGCGGTACCGGCGGCGGTGGCGGAGGTGGCGGTGGAGGCGGAGGTGGTGGTGGTAGAACCATGATGCAAACTTTAACTGATCAAGATAGAATGTTTAATCCAATTAACACTGGTTTCTCTGAAGTACTTCGTAAAAACTCTGGAGAGGAAAAAGCATTATTTGGAAACTCTGAAGTTGTAAATGAAAATAGTGAGACTGGAGTATATTATTTCTTTGACCAGAATACTAACTCTTTAAAGTTAAGAGTTGGAAATAAAAACTTACTAAGTTCTTACATAGATAAATGGGTTATCGTACATGGTGCTGATGATAGCTACCGTATGTATAGAACTGATGTATCTGGTAATGTAATGGTAGGTAAGTATGTTGATACGACTGGAGAAGTCTACTATTTATCAGATACAAATGGATATGAATATGGAACTCTAAAGACAAATTGGATTTTAGATCCAGCTACTAATTATTGGTATTATGCAAGTCCACTTACTGGAGCAATTGTTACTGGTTGGCAGACTATAGATGGCAAAGATTACTTCTTCTTCAAACCTGAAACTTTATCAGGAAATACTGATATAAATAATAAGGCATTATATGGTGCTATGTTGTCAGGCGTAAGCACTCTTGATGGATTTAAGCTTGATGCTACAGGAGCAAGAGTTGAAGATAAGCCATATTTAATCGGCAATAACCAGTAAAAACCAGTAATAATCAATAATATATATTGACATTAACAGAGCTTTATGGTATTATAGTAAGGCTCTGTTTTTTATTACTTATTATTGTTTTGTCCCATGAAAATTGCATACAAGAGAAAAAATATTTTTTAGAGAAAGATATTGAGGTTAATAATTGAATTAAATTAATTTAATTTTACCGGCTCTACACTTTAAGTGTAGAGTGAAGAAGGAACTTAAATCTCAGGAGTAATTTAAGTTAAAAGGGCGTAGGGTGAATGCCTAGGCACTAAGAGCCGACGAAAGACGTAATAAGCTGCGAAAAGCCATGGGGATTGGCAAATGCGAGTTGATCCATGGATGTCTGAATGGGGAAACCTAATAGTGAGAACCACTATTATCGTTAGATGAATAAATAGTCTAACGAAGGGAACCTGCTGAACTGAAACATCTAAGTAGGCAGAGGAAGAGAAAGAAAATCGATTCCGTAAGTAGAGGCGATCGAAAGCGGAGGAGCCTAAACCAAGGTGCGTGCACTTTGGGGTTTGGACTACGATATGTAGCTTTAGATCTAGTAGAATATGTATGGAAATGCAAACCAAAGAGGGTGATAGTCCCGTAAACGAAAGAGAAGAAGCGCTAGTAGGATCCAGAGTACCACGAGACACGAGGAATCGTCGTGGGAATGTGCGGAGACCACTCCGTAAGGCTAAATACTACTTAGTGACCGATAGAGATAAGTACTGTGAAGGAAAGGTTAAAAGAACCCCGGGAGGGGAGTGAAAGAGATCCTAAAACCCTATGTTTACAAACTGTGGGAGACCATAGAGTCGACCGCGTACTTTTTGTAGAACGGTCCGGCGAGTTATGCAATTTGGCGAGGTTAATTTGTTAAGCAAAGGAGCCGAAGCGAAAGCGAGTCTAAAAAGGGCGATAAGTCAAATAGCATAGACCCGAAACTGTGTGACCTATCCATGACCAGATTGAAGCTGGAGTAAAATCCGGTGGAGGATCGAAGCCACATCCGTTGAAAAGGGTGGGCATGAGTTGTGGATAGCGGAGAAATTCCAATCGAA